>JBMCXO010000010.1:0-28130 GCA_048621055.1 Candidatus Natronoplasma sp.
TTTGGCCCATCGACCTATGAATTTAAAAATCATATAACTAATTTTTCTCCGACTCCTAAATCCTAAATAACTGTAAGTATGTAAGAACAAACAAGCCGGTTTAGATAATATGATACTTTCCGATTCTCAGATCAAGGATCTGATAGATAAAGGTGAACTCGCCATCAGGGATTTCAAAGAAGAGAACCTCACTCCCAATGGATACGATCTCACCATAGAAGAGGTAGTTGTAGAAGAACGAAAGCCTCAAAATAAAGGTGATGCCGTCGTGCCGAAAGATACATGGTTCGCGGTCTCCACAGAAGAGTACGTCGTGTTTCCCTCCAACCTTGCTGGAGAGCTCTGGATAAGGACCACATGGGCGAGGCGAGGGATTATATCTTCCTTCGGTTTGATCGATGCCGGGTTCGAAGGCACTTTGACTCTAAGCGCTTTCAACTCCTATAAGGAGATCGAGATACCGATAGGAGAGACCTTCGCCCAGCTAACGTTTCATCTTTTGAGCGAAGAGAGCGCAAAGAAATACTCTGAAAGATCCGGTAATTACCAGGGCCAGAAAGGCGTAACCCTGGACTGAAGTGATAAAATGCCTATAGATATAGATGGAAAAAATCTATCGATAAATGACGTTTATGAAGTTTCACGTTTTCACGAAAAAGTGGAACTCGCAGAGATATGCAAGGAAAAAGTCAAGAGGTCTAGAAAAGTGGTGGAAGATAAACTAGAGGGCGATGAAGACGTATATGGAATAAACACCGGTTTCGGCGACCTAGCTAACGTCAAGATAGATAAGGGGAAAACCGAGGAACTCCAGAAAAACCTGATCAGAAGCCACGCAAGCGGTGTGGGCGAACCACTAGATGAAGACGTTGTTAGAGCGGCCATGCTGCTGAGAGCTAATACCTTGGTTAAAGGATACAGCGGCATAAGATTGAAAGTGATCGAAAATCTCATCGAAATGTTGAACAGGGGTGTACATCCAGTCATACCCTGCCAGGGGAGCGTTGGCGCCTCGGGAGACCTTGCTCCTTTAGCTCATATGAGTCTAGTATTGATGGGTGAAGGAGAAGCATTTTACGACGGAGAGAGATTGTCAGGAGGAGAAGCATTGGACCGGGCTGGCCTAGATCCCATTGAGTTGAAGGCAAAAGAAGGACTAGCTCTCGTCAATGGAACACAGGTCATGACTGCTATAGGAGCGATAGCTCTTCACGACGGCAAGAGGCTGCTGAAAGCTGCCCAGATAGCCAGTGCCATGAGTTTGGAGGCTCTTAAAGGCACGGATGCTGTATTCGATAGCAGGATACATGAGATAAGACCTCATCCCGGACAGATCGAATGCGCTAAAAATCTTAGAAAGATAACTTCCGATAGTGAGATAATAGAATCTCATAAGGACTGTGAGAAGGTGCAGGATCCTTACACTTTGAGATGCATGCCTCAGGTCTACGGCGCCACGAAAGATGCGCTTGGTTACGTGGAGAAGATATTGGGGATCGAGATGAATTCAGCAACCGACAACCCGCTGGTTTTTCCAAATGGGGACGTGATATCTGGAGGGAACTTTCACGGTCAGCCCGTAGCTTTAGCTCTTGACTTTCTAGCTTCCGCTGTTGCAGAAATAGGAGACATCTCCGAGAGGACCACTGACAAATTGATGTATGAAGAGGAGAGTGGACTTCCGAGGTTCTTAACGAGAGAAGAAGGACTGAATTCAGGTTTCATGATAGCTCAGTACACCGCAGCCTCCCTAGTCTCGGAGAACAAAGTATTGACTCATCCCGCTAGCGTGGATTCTATACCTACCTCCGCGGGTCAAGAAGATCACGTCAGTATGGGGAGCATATCCGCAAGACAGGCGAAGGAAGTTTTAGAGAACGTGGAGAACGTGGTCGCAATAGAATTGATGTCTGCAGCTCAGGGTCTTGAGTATCATGATGAAAAGCCAGGAAAAGGTGTTAGGGCCGCTTATGATTGCGTGAGAGAGCATATTGAACCGTTGGAGAAAGACCGTTCTCTAAGCCAAGATATAGGAAAAATCAAAGGACTCATAAAAAACGGGGAGATAATAGAGCGGGTGGAGAGTGTGGTTGGAGAATTGGATTGAGAATATATGAGGTCCCATTAGTTTCCATCGAAACTAATAAATATTGAAACATTTCTTTGAGGGAAAGGATGGACGATGATTGCATAATAAGGACAAAAAATCTAGTAAAAAAATTCGGTAACGATGTCACAGCTGTCGATGACGTCTCTTTCGAGATAGAGAGAGGGGAAGTTGTTGGTTATTTGGGTCCAAACGGTGCAGGAAAGACAACAACCATAAAGATATTGACCAACCTGATCGAACCTACATCTGGTAAGGCCTGTATCAATGATATCGACGTTAACAGATATCCAAAGGAAGCGCTTAAGGATGTAGGTTCTCTGATCGGTGTCCCCGGAGTGTATGGATATTTGACTCCTAACGAAGTCCTCACCTATTTCGGCAAAGTATACCGGATGTCGAAAGAGAAGATAGAAAGGCGCATAGAAGAAGTATTGGAACTCGTCAATCTATCAGATTGGAGGCATTCCAAGATAGAGTCTTTCAGCACGGGTATGGAAAGAAGGTTGGCGATAGGAAAATCCATCTTTCATGAACCTTCTATCCTGATCTTGGATGAACCGGTTTTAGGTCTAGATCCAGAAGGTATAAAGGAAATGAGAGAATTGATCAAGAGCTTTCAGGAGAAAGATGTGACCGTATTTCTCAGTTCACATTTGCTCGACGAGGTGAGCAAGGTCTGCGATTCTGTCATCTTCCTGTATGATGGAAAGATGATCGAAAGAGATTCAGTGGAAAGGATAGATCAGCTAATGAAGCAGTATCGGCTCATCGAAGTCGAATTCTTGGATGATATATCTGATCCCGATTTACAAAGGGTGCAAAATATCCCCGTTATCGACGAAGTGACAAAGATAAACCATAATAAGATCAGGATCATGAAAAACGAAGGCGATCCAACTTCGACCGCAGACATACTCAAGAAAGTCATCGATGAAGATTTTGACGTGATATCTTACAACCCGAAGAAATCCGACCTTGAGGACTTTTACGTTTCACTAGTCGGAAAAAAGGGTGGTGCAAGATGAAATCCATCAAAGAGGATATCCTGGAGGATATGCGTAATACGTGCCTCACCGTGTCCTTCGAATTGAAGAAACACCTCAGGATGAAGAGGATGATCATCTCATTTGCCTTGGCGGTCGGGCTTCCATTGATTTTTTACATAGTTCCAAAGATATGGGCTAGCTTTCCTGATACTGCGGATGAATTCGCAAATTTAAATCTCAGTTTCGTCAATCTATTGATAATAATTTCCGGGTCGCTCTTCGCAGGTGATGCAGTTGTAGGAGAATTCGAAGAGAAGACCGGTCTCTTACTTTTTTCTACGCCCCAAAGGCACACAACTATATTCATAGGGAAATATATCGGGGCACTTTTGCCTACTTTGACAGTAGTTTCAATATATTACTTGACAACTTCTTTGGAGATCATAGGCATATATGGGACCAACGGAATAACGGTAGAATTTTACAAGTCTCTCCTGATCGCTCTGATCTATACTACAAGTGCTGTGAGCTTGATCTTCTTTTTCAGCAGCATATTGAAAAGAAAGATAACATCTACATTACTGGGATTCTTTTCCCTTATGATGATACTCCCTATAATGAGCAGTGTTCTGCAGTTCTTGGTAGAGGTCGAGCCATGGTACATTCTGACTTACTTTGAAGGATTGATCACGGACGTGTTTGTGGGCGCTCCTTCGCTTCAAGGAGGACCCGGAGGCGAGGGAACACAGTTTTCACCGGATTTCTATTCCGGGATAACCGTCATGGTTGTCTACACTATAGTGCTGTTCTTCTTAGGGCTGGTTATGGCGAACAGGAGGAGGATGGAGTGATGGATATGAGAAAGAGAGCACATTATTTTGTTCTGATAATGGTTGTTATCATCCTATTTTTACCTGGTTTAGGTTATCCTGCTGATTTCCATTCAGAAAGGATGACACAGGAATTACCCGATGTAACGATAACAAATCTGA
Source organism: Candidatus Natronoplasma sp. (assembly GCA_048621055.1). Classification (GTDB taxonomy): domain Archaea; phylum Thermoplasmatota; class Thermoplasmata; order Halarchaeoplasmatales; family Halarchaeoplasmataceae; genus Natronoplasma. The sequence goes on from JBMCXO010000010.1 coordinate 4,089, forward strand.
CTTTCTCGAAAAGTGAACCTAAAGAAGGAGAAAATATCACGATCTCTGTGACTGTAAGGAATAATGAATCTTTTACGATTCCCGACGAAGACTTTCGTATAAAAAACCTGACCATAACCCTGATGCGTTTTGAAGAGAATATCACAGAGAAAGAAATATCCATAGAAGGCGAAACCAATGCCACCTTCAATTTTACATGGAAGGCAGTAGGAGGAAGACAGAACATCACTGCGTTTTTGAGTGGAGAACGTCCCGATTCCAATGAGAGAATTCCATTAGATGATATGTCAAGGGAGATATGGATCGAGCCCGAACCAATTGGAGATGTATACTATCCAATACTGGCATTAGCTCTAATCTTCGTCGTGATCTTCGGTTCTGTAGTGATCCCGTCACTCGTAGCTTCTTTGACTGACAAGAGCTCAACTCGAAAAAGTAAATGATGCTTCCCTAGAAGGCTGGATTGACAAAAACATATATTTATACGTTTGTCCTTCGGTTGTTAAAGATGTCGGGAAATACTGAAGAAAATAGAAATGAAAACACATCTGGCGAACTTAGCCACCTGGAAAAAAAGACTTTGCTGGCCTTGGAAGAGCTGAACGGAGAGGCCTCTCCAGAAGAAATAGCTGAAGTGGGTGATTTCGATGAAAAAGTCAAGGTCATGAACGCGGTTTCTTGGCTGAAATCTAAACATATGGTAGAAGTCTTTGAAGACATAACTCATTACTATTCTCTAGCTAAGAAAAGCCTTGCAAAAAGAGATCTGCCTGAAAGGAAAGCACTAAAGTTCTTGGGCAAAAGAGGAGGGAAATGCAGCGTTGAAGAACTCCAGAAAGAGAGTGACCTCAATAAAAATAAGGTCGGTATAGCTCTGGGATGGCTCAAGGACAAGAATTGGGCAGAGATAGTAAAAGAGAAGGGAGAATCATATCTTAAGATCACCAAGAAAGGGAGGAACGCACTCAAAGAGAAGGGAAGAGACGAGAAGCTGATAAAACGTCTCGGAAAAGAAGAACGATTATCTGAAGATGAAGTGGATAAATATACCGTAAACAATCTGATGTCAAGAAAAGAGATCTTGGAGAAAGACAGAGAAGTCTCAAGAACGGTCAGAGTTACTAAAAAGGGATATAAAGAACTGGAAAAAGGTATAGAATTAAAAACTCAGATCAACCAATTGACGCCCGAAATTTTGAGAACAGGAGCATGGAAAAAGGCCAGGATTAGACCTTACGACGTGAAAGCCTACGCACCTAAAGAATACGGCGGAAAGAGACATCCGATCAAGAGGGAGATGGAAAAAGTCAGGCAGGTCTTCATAGAGATGGGATTCAAAGAGATAAAACACGATATAATTCAGCCGACCTTTTGGAACATGGACGCTTTATTTATTCCTCAAGATCATCCCGCTAGAGATATGCAGGATACATTCTATATGGAAAGACCAAAGAAGTTGCAGATCGGAGGAGACGAAAAGACGATCGAAGCGGTCAAAGAAGTTCATGAAAACAGCGGAGATACACGCTCTAGGGGATGGCAGTACGAGTGGAGTGAAGAGGAGGCGAAAAAAGCTGTCCTTCGGACCCACACCACTGTCGCCAGCATTAAGCACCTTTCAGAAAATCCCGAGCCTCCGGTGAAGGCTTTTTCTGTAGACTGGAACTACAGGAGCGAGAAGCCTGACGCCACCCACCTGTCGGAATTCGTTCAGATAGAAGGGATCGTGATGGAGGAGAACGCAAGCCTGAACATGCTGATAGGTCTGATGAAGGAGTTCTACAAGAAGATGGGATTCAAGGCCGTGAAAGTGAGACCCGGTTATTTTCCTTTCACTGAACCCAGTCTTGAGGTCTTCGCTAAGTGGAAAGATGACTATCTAGAGATGGGAGGAGCCGGTTTATTCAGAAGAGAAGTTCTAGAACCGCACGGTATAGAACATCCGGTTATAGCGTGGGGTCTCGGCTTGGAGAGATTGGTCATGCTACGGCTGGGATGGGATGATATAAGGGATTGCTACAGGAACGATCTAAAGACTTTGAGAGAGTATCCGTTGTTGTGAACGGAGAAACACAAGTTTGAAATATTTTCATCCAACTCATGATATTATATGACTCTTAAACTATACAACACTTTGACCAATCAAAAAGAAAAATTCGAGCCTATTGACGATGATCTTGTTAGGATGTATTCCTGTGGACAGACCATTTACGATGACATGCACGTTGGGAACGCAAAGACTTACGCCGCATGGGATATTTTAAATCGCTATCTAGAGTGGAAAGGATACGATGTTTTTCACGTGATGAATATCACCGATGTAGGCCATCTTACCGATGAGGAGGACCAAGGAGAGGACAAAGTAGAGAAAGCCGCTAGAGAGAGGAAATTGGAACCTATGGAACTGGTCACGGAACAGGTGAGAAGATGGTATAAAGAGATGGACGAACTCAACATGAAGAGGCACAACGTGAATCCTAGAGCTACAGGACACATGATCGAGATGATAGAAGCGGTAATGGATATAATCTCTAACGGTTACGGTTACGAAAAGAATGGGACCGTTTATTTCGACGTAAAAAAATTTGAAAAAGATCACGATTACCCTAAACTCGGAGGGCGAACGATAGAGGACCTTGAGACAGGAGCCGGTGGTAGAGTTTCCGATGAGGAAGTTGAGGAAAAGAAATCACCTCATGATTTTGCCCTCTGGATCAAAGCTCCGCCTCAACACATCATGAAATGGCCATCTCCCTGGAGCACGGGATATCCGGGCTGGCACCTCGAATGTAGCGTTATGGGATCTAAGTACTTGGGAGAGAAGTTCGATATTCACTCCGGTGGAGTCGATCATATATTTCCCCACCATCCGAACGAGAGAGCTCAGAACATGGCGATGAACGACATGGATCAGGAACCAGTGAATTTTTGGTTACACAGCGAACACATAACGGTGGAAGGGGAAAAGATGTCGAAAAGTAAAGGGAATTTTTACACAGTTTCAGATCTGTTGGAAGAATTCGATGGAGAGATCATCAGAACTTTTTTTGCCAGTATCCATTACCGATCCCAGAATGATTTCAGCCTCGAATCGTTGGAAGAGTCCGAGAAGAAACTGGATAGATTTTATCGAACGCTCAATGAGGTGAGAACTTCCGAAGGAGGAGACGGGACCGACTTAAAAGAGGACATAAAATGGATCAAAAAAGAATTTGAAAAGGCGATGGACGACGACCTGAACACTCCATTGGCGATGAGTAAACTTATCGAATTCAGTAAAAAGATCAACAAGAAGTTGAACAACGAAAAATCCATACTAGAAGAAGCAGGAGAAACCCTAAAAGAATTCGGAAGGTTGCTGGGATTGAGACTAGAAGAGGGGCAAAGAGGCACCTCAGGCGGATCAGAAGATAGAGAAGAATTCGTAGAATTGCTGATAGATATACGAGAAAAACTGAGAGAAAAGGGGGGATACGATACGGCCGATGAAATAAGAGATAGACTGAAAGAATTAGGTGTGGAATTAGAGGATACAGAAGAAGGACCTAGATGGCGTTTATCCTGAATATGGTGGTTAGAAAGTTTTCAAAGATTTCAATACATTCATCTCCCTCTTCAACTGAGACTCTACCGGAGAACCGGGATTGACCCAAGCCTTCACACTCTCAGAACTATAATGGTCGTCCTTCTTTCCACCCCATATTCCGAGGAGGTCGGTGCTCAGTTCAGGTATCTGTATGACTCCATACATGAGTGCCATGTCGTGAAGTAGATTCAATATGATCTCGGAGTCGACTTTTTTTCTTTTAGGTATGCTGTGGGGCATCTCTAGAATGAAAAAGGCTATCTCGGCATTCTCAGCATGATTACCCATATTTCTGTCTGTAGATAAAAGAGCTACGTCTATATTCTTCTCCCAGCAGAACTCCTCAAGAGACTCGACTATCAATATATCGTTCCTCTCAGAATCCGTCTTCGAACCTTTTCCCTTGACCCTAGCGGAGTTCAGTTCTCCTCTGAGATAGTTCAACTCCTCGGTAGCAAATTTGGATTTCCTCGTCTCTAGTGTACCACGATTCCTAAATTCATATCTGATCTCCCCTATTTCTGTGTGCATGCCCATCATCTTGAGATCAGAGTCGCCATACTTGTCCCGTATATGATGATCTATTTCACTTTCGACTATCGAACTCAAAAGATAATCAAAATCATTAGCATCGATTGTCATATCGTCGTATCTGAGGGGGAATTTTCTCGAGATGAAGCGGTAATAGGCGAGATTGGTATCTATTGTCAGGAAGACGGATTCGCTAGAGAGACCTGGATCCTTCTCGCTCTCATAAAGAGATCTTATCCAATGCTTGAATCCGTTCCAGTTTTCATATTCCACGAACCCTGAAGAGATAAGACACTCTTTGTATTCTTTGAACCCCGGAATCTCATCCTTATCCCAATATTCGTCTTTCGATATCGGCATCTCGAAGTCGCTTTTACCAGTCAATTCCGCCTCATATTCTCCATCTTTCATATCCACTTTCAAAAGCCTATTTTCAAAGTAGGGCTCTATGACCTCGAACTCAGATAATCCCTCCTCCTCTATCTGATTCAAAAATATCATCAACTCTTCTTTACTGAATATCTCTTCCATCTATATCTACCTCTCACCATCTAATTTGAGGTCTTTCAGTTCAACTTTACTTTTTTCGATCGTTGGAAAGGGTCTCTCTTTCAAATCGATACCTTCCACATCCAGATAAAATACATGATCGAACAGATCTGGTCTTGAATCTATGATGACTTTGGTAGTCATATATTTAGATGCAGCGCTGATGTCTAATGCAACTTTTTCACTTCCAGTCATGACAAAATCGCTTACAATTTCTCCCGCTTTATGGATCTCTTCTATAGACTTTGATTCAACCGAACAGTCAATCTCATAATTTTTCAAGAGTTTCTTAAAATCCTTAACCAGTTCATCTACAGTCGTTTCGCCATCACTCGATATCAGTAGGATCTTGTCAGGTTCGAATCTTTTATACTTCAGGATCGCCCACAAGCTGTTCAATGCTGTTCGAGATTCGCCTTCTACCAGAGTGACGTAATTATTCATCAATGTTGACCTCAACGCCCTTATATAGAACAGTACTAAATATGGATTACTATTATGTAGTTTTTGTTCCATCGAGCCTGTCAACTTTTTAGTGATTTTTGACTTTTGAGGCGCTCATGATATTTGGGTAGCAAGTCTAGCAAACATCCTCTTTCTTGTTAAATCTACCATATCACTAAATTATTGACAAACTCGAATATCTATAGCTTAAAGAGTACGGCTTACATTTTCACCTCTTTCCTCTAGTGATTTGTAGAATCTCTCCTATCTTCTAGAAAAATATGCTTCTATCAATTCACCTTTTATTTAAAAAAGAAAAGCTATAAAAATAACCCCTTCTCACTTATGGAATAATAGAGGATCGAGTGTAATAATTCATTCCTAGTTACGTGTAAATGGGACAGAGCCACCGGCGGGATTTGAACCCGCGCTCTATGGTTTACGAAACCATCGCTTTGGCCAGGCTAAGCTACGGTGGCAATTTGTAAGCAAATTCCACCTAGTCGCCAAAAACATAAAGTTTTTGGCTCCTACGGTGGCATCGCGAGAGCTTGGCTCAAGCGAAAGTTGCAATCCGCTTATCTACAGAGAGGTTACAATACAAACAAAATAAATCTTTCGTCTTCAAACAACTGATTTCCCTCTCTTACGAATCACCGAAAGCTTTCTTAGAACGGCGGAGAGCTTCGACTCCTTCAAGATCTCTGCCTGCTAAGAAATTGATACAAGATCCTCCACCGGTAGATATATGGTCTATACTTTCGGATAAACCTAAATTTTCTAGAACAGCCGTGCTGTGACCTCCACCAACTATAGAATACGCATCTGATTGAGCGACACTCCTGAAGATCTCTTTGGTCCCTATAGAAAATTCCTCCATCTCGAAGGCACCTGCTGGTCCGTTCACGACCACAAGAGCAGCATCCTCGATCTCTTTCTTATATTCCATCATCGTGTCTAGCCCGATATCAAATACAGGATATTTGGAGGGTAATTCCTCTAGTGGTTTTCCATTACGGTTACCATCTTCATTCAAGACAACGTCGATAGGCATTTTCACTTTATTCGGCCAGCTTTCTAGAACTTCTCCAGCTTCTTCAACAATTTTTTCATAATCGTCGAATTCATCTCTCAAGAATTCTCTATTACCTTTACCCAGTTCATTTCCAGCGGCCATAAGAAACACGTTAGCAACAACACCGCCAGTTAAGATCTTATCCGCGCTTCCGCTTTCAAGCATATGTTTCGAAATTTCGATGGAATCGTCCGCTTTCATCCCTCCTAAAAAGGCAACCTTTGGCCTATCGTCCATCGTGAAAACCTTCCCCAAATTTTCCAACTCTTCCTCCATCACCCTACCAGCTAGAGTCGGAACAACTTCTGAAAAACCTACTAGAGTGGGTTGGGCTCTGTGTGCAGCGGCAAATGCATCATGAACGTGAAAATCAATTTCGGGTGCGAGCTTTTGAACTATATGGGTGTTCTTCTGCTTCTCCCAATCTTTTACACCCTTCAGATAAGTCTCTTCAGAAAAGAATCTAGCATTCTCCAAGAGCAGTATCTCTCCCTTCCACATATTCCTTATTTTATTCAAAACACTTTTATCGAAAAGACCATCAACGTAATCGACCCTTTTCCGCAATAACTTAGAGAACCTATTTGCATGGGGTTCCGTCGTGGTGAAATCATTCTTGCCAGGCCTGCTTTGATGAGCAACTATGATCAATTTAGAATCGGAAAGCTCTCGGATGGTCTCAAGATGACTTCTAATCCTGTAGTCGTCCAATATCCTTCCGGACTCTGGATCAAGAGGAGAATTTATATCTACTCTCAATAACACCTTTTTCCCGGTGAGATCGAAATCATCGAGATAAAATATCTCCTCATCATTTTCCACCATCTTATCGTTTGATGATTAAGGGTTATCCATATAAATTTTTCTTACGCAGCCTACGATTTCGAACTGAGCAATGATAAACCAAAGATTTACATATGATCATCTACTGAACCTATCCGATGGATATAGAAGAACGCATAAAACTGATCACGAAAAACACTGAAGAAATTGTCACCGAAGAGGAGTTGAGAGAACTGTTCCAAGAAAAAGAAAAGCCAATAGCTTACATCGGTGACGCACCTACAGGAAAGATGCACACCGGCCATTTCATAACCCATAGAAAGATAGCAGACTTCCTCAGAGCGGGTTTTGAGTTCACCGTTCTCCTCGCGGACCTTCACGCTCATCTCGACGATCTAAAGAGTCCTTTCGAACTGTTAGATGCAAGGAGTGAATATTATGAAGAATGCATCAAGGGGATGATGGAGGCCACCGGTGTGGATTGGAATGATCTAAATTTTGTCCAAGGCAGCGAATTTGAACTTGAAGAAGACTACCTCTTGAACGTGTTGAGAATGTCCGCAGACACTACGTTGAACCGATGTAAGAGAGCGGCTGCAGAAGTGGTGAGATACGGAGACAACCCTAAACTTGGCGGATTCCTCTATCCTCTACTCCAAACCCAAGATGTTTATGCTTTAGATGCGGATGTAGCCTACGGAGGTATCGATCAGAGGGGGATATACATGCTTTCAAGAGAGATACTGCCGAACCTCGGCTATAAAAAGCCGATATGTGTTTTCGCACCTTTATTGACCGGCCTTACAGGAGGAAAGATGAGTGCTTCGGAAAAAGGTTCGAAGATAGACCTTTTAGACGAACCCGATACGATAGAACAGAAGATCATGGACGCCTACTGTCCCCAGGGAGAGAAAGAGAACAACGGCATTTTAGAACACCTCAAGATGCTCGTCATGCCGGTCCTGCGATCCGAAAACAAAGACTTCGTGATCGAAAGACCGGAAAAGTGGGGCGGTGACCTTGTTTATAAGAATTACGAAGAGGTCGAAAAAGATTACCTTTCAGGAGATCTCCACCCTCAAGACCTGAAAAAAGCAGTTGCAAGAGAACTCACCCACATATTAGAACCGATCAGGGACAGATTCAAGGGAAAGGAAGCTCTGATCGAAAGAGCCTACCCCGAAAGAGAATGAATCAATCTTTCGACTTTCCAAGACCTCTATTTTTTATCTCATCAATTATCTTTTCGATGCAGAGACCTAAATATTTTTTTACAGGTCCTTCTCCAGTCAAAACACCAGCGCCTGGATGACCTCCACCATAAACTTCAGGATTATCCTCCTGGATAGATTTGAACAATCTTCCTAGGTCTATTCCACACTCCAACATATCTTCTACAGCTCTACCTGATATTCTAAAACCGTCCTCGTTTTCAGATCCGCTGAATGCTATGTCTGCACCACCTCTCAAAAGATAAGAGGAGACGGAGCCCTCAAAGGCTCCTATTTCTGTTTTAACGAGAATACAGCCGTTGACTTCACGAAACGAGGACCTTTGGGCTCCTTTCAAGCGAGCTATCTTTTCAGAATAAGACCTTTCATCGAAAAGGACTGATCTCACATCATCCAATGTGACGCGAGCTTTTTCCATAATCTCTGACAGAACTCGAAACGTCCCAGATGTTCCTCTACGTAAAGAAGAATTATCTGTAAAAATACCACTTATCAAAGCGATACCTTCTTCTCTAGTCAATTCTTTCGGTGCCTCCATCTCGTAAACTATTTCACAGCATGAAGTTCTATCTCTGAAAAATATATCTTCATCCCATGAAGAATTTAGATGGTGATCAATTACAAATCTCTTCTCTTCTGGAGGATCAAATGGCTCCAATTGCGCGGGATCAGGGGTGTCAAGGATAACGATAAGATCGAATTCAGAAAAATCGACTTCATTGTAGAGTTGAAAGCTAAGAAAATTTAAGAGGTTTTTGCCCGTGCTGCTCGCATCTGTAGGCGAAGCTATCTTTCCGCCCCATCTTCTCTGCAGAAAGTATGCACTACCGATAGCATCTGGGTCTGCATGTTGATGGATCAAAAACAGGATCTCTTCATCCTTTTCTATTTCCATCTACTGGCCGCCGGGAGCACCCTGCTGCATAGCACCCATCTGTTGGCTCAATTTTTGCTGTATATCTTTGAATTGGCTCTGAAGTTTTTCCTCCTTGCTCTTCAAAGATTTCAATCTGACTTCAGCGGATTCCTTCTCCTCCTCGAGTTCCTCTTTCATCTCCTGATTATCTTCGACATTGACCAATATCTCTCCGACTTCTTGATAAAGCTCTGTATCATCGTCTATTCTTTCCAACTCTTCAAGGGCTATCTTGAGGTCTTCGGTTTTTTCCTCCAGCCTCTGTTTCTGCTGCATCACCATCTGCAGTTGCTGCTGAAGCTGTTGGGCTTTCGCTACTTCGTTCTGTACATCTTCTTGCGACATCGACATGTTTTTTTCCTCCATATATTTTTACTTATTATATTCAGTTGTGATCTTATTTGAGATGTCTAACCATCTCAGATAAGAGTTCAAAGCGGCTCTTAACGCTCTTGTATCTTCAGCCAAGATATCTATCCGGGCTGATTCGGACGAGATATCTATCTCGACCCTTTTCATACCCTCCTCGGCCTCTGGTTTTAGAGCTTCAAGAGCCTCTATCGAATCGAGTTCCGAAAAGGCCAGCGTAGCCTTCTTCATCTTCATCTAGCCTTCAATTCTTTCTTCACGTTAGGCCTCTCTTTGTAGAAGACCCGACCACCACAATTTTCACATTGGATTCCTACAGTGTCCACGTCTGTAGTGACCTTCTCATTACATATATAGCATCGAAAGATGGTCTCATTCCTCCTCTTTTTCTACTTTCCTCTGGATTTTCCTTCCAAGACGAGGTTTATAAGCTCCACCCGCAAAGGTCAGATCACAGCGACTGCAGTTCCAAATACCTGTACTCTCTCTTTCCACCTGATCGTGATGACATCTCGGGCATTCATATTTTGATCGTTTTGCCTCTTCGACTTCCTTGAGAGAGGCCCTGACATTGACTCCATACCGGGGACCGAGTCTTCCTGTACTGCCGACCCCTTTCTTCTTTTTAGCCATCTTTACTTACCCCTTTTGCCTTGTAGGTTATCAAGTGTATATTTAAATGTTTTCCCTGTCGACTTCATCGAGGATCTTCTCCCTCATCCCTTTGCCTATATCTTTGGCTTTCTCTATACATTCCATAGTATCCTCGTACTTGAAGACTCCTCTAAGACCCTTCTGCATTGCTACGATCTCATCTTCCTCATTGAAAGTAACTGTCAAACGTGCATCGGCTATCTTTTCCTCCTCCAGCTGTGAATCAAGGATTATCTGATCCTTTATCTTCGTGAATGTTGTGGGTACAACTATATGTTCGATCGGCAGAGGATAGTCCTCATCTTCTTCCGCATCGTCGAAGTCTGAAGCTGGCACATCGGCATCGATCAGAGCCGTCATAGCGCCTATACCTGCAGCGTCGAAAAGATTCCCGTCAAAATCCAGCACATGGATATCTATGAAGATAACCCATGCCTTTTCACCTTCTTCTATGCAAAGCTCGGTAGTATCCACCGCACCGCTCTCTCTTATCCCGCGGTCTACCACCCTTGCCAATTCAGTTGCATCTTCTCCGGGCGGACCAGATTCGTATTCAGGTGAAGCCATAGGGATCAGTTCAGCAGCGGTTGTAAGAACGCCTTTATCCGGTGTATCGGGAAACGGTTCGCCGACGTCCATCTTTATGCCGACGATCACATCGGTATCACCGAGCTTAACTCTCGCAGAACCTTCGGCCGAATCGGCCCAATCTGATTCTATTTGGAGATCTCTGTACTCGATCAGGTCTCTTCCATCGATCCTCTTGCCTTCCTTCAGCAATCTGTAAAGATAATCCTTAGTGATATTCGAAAGTATCTCTTTCATCTATTCCACCTCCTCCTTCAATTCCTCGATCTCATCTTTGTCAAGATGTGTTGAATATTTGTTCTTCAAAGCTTCTCTCTGTATTTCATATATCTCCTCGCAGGCATCGATGGACAATTCCATCGCTTCTTCGTACTCCTCAATAGTCAGGTTTCCGTCCATCTGTAAGAGACATAACTCCTCTGTCCTGGGTATGTATCCTATAGGTACGTCAGCTTGTCCGTAATTGTCTTCATTCTTTCCCAGGTCCAATACGACCTGACCCTCTATCTTTCCAGATGCACAACCTGCAACCAAATCTGACATCGGTATCCCTGCATCGGCTAGGGCCACAGAAGCCACGGTAAGTCCCGCACATCTTGTGCCTGCACTCGCCTGTAGAACCTCTACGAATACATCTACCACGGATCTAGGATACTTCTCCGTGAAGACAACTTTCTCTAGAGCTTCTGACATGAGTTTACTTATCTCAATAGAACGTCGGTCGGGTCCTGGTCTTTTTCTATCTGGAACTGAAAAAGCAGCCATGTTGTATCGAGCCCTCACTACAGCTTTAGTGGTCTCTTGTGCATGCCTGGGATGCATCTCTCTCGGACCGTAAACGGCGGCCATCACCTTATTCTTACCCCATTCTATGTAAGCTGAACCGTCCGCTCTTTTAAGGACTCCTGCCTCAATATTTATGTCTCTTAATTCATCAAAAGCTCGACCATCTATCCTTTCTCCATCTTTAAGCAATTCGATATCTTCATTACTTCCCATACTTCTTACCTCCAAAAATTGTATTATCTAATGAAATCAAAATCATATAAATCAAACCCTATCTGTATTTTTTTCTAGGAACTCTTTCACTAGGTCGGTCAGTCCCACCGCCTGAGCGTTCTCTTCTATCATCTTTATTGCTTTAGCAGCTAGATACTGACCATCGAGATCACCGTCGATCCATATCCTTCCATTCTGTCCGACGAATATCTTACAGTCAGTGTATTTCTTCAGCATGGATATCATGGATCCTCCTCTCCCTATAACTCTAGGCACCTGTGAAGGAGGGATCTCGATTATCTGACCGTTAGTAAGTTTTTTCAGGCCTTCTTCGTCCATGGTGATCTGCATCTTATTTTGCTCATCAACACTGGTTATTTTGATTAACAGAGCATCTCCTACTTCTATATAACTAGCGGTGTCTCCGTAATCCACCATCCATGGTACATCATTAACATGCAAGACTGCCAGATTAGGGGCATTGACATCAACCATCCAAAATGATGAATTGATGTCAGTCACGGTTCCGATAACCTTCTCGCCTTCCTGTGGTTCGTACCTACCACTTTGGGCAGCTACATTGATATAACCTGATCGGACCCTTTTCACTCCCAATCTAGAAGCATATATATTTCCATCCTCTTTGAACATCCCTCTTCCGGGCTTTAGGTCGTCTTCTTCAACCGAATCGCCAGGGAGAAGGATATCTCTATCAACTTCTTTAGAACTCATATTTTCTCACCTCATAAATCATCATATTACCAATCTATCTCCTCTATCTCAGCTTCACCTTTAGTGATATCATTTATCTTTTCATAAAATTCATCCTGTATCCCACCAGGGATCTGGATTATAGCCTGCCACCTGCCGTCATTCAACCATTCTTCGTCTTCGATGTTGCCCATGTTTTTCAAATGTCCGTATATCTTCCCTTGAAGATCTCCCCTTATAGTGACAGAAAAACTCTTTTCCTCAAAACTCAACGGTATAAGATCTCTTATCTCTTCGATAACGTCATCCATCTGTTTACTCACGGGTTTAAAAGGGTCTATGTGAACATTTGCCTCCACCATAGCGTTCTCGATCCGTTTGGGTGGATGCGGGGTGTCGGTTTGTGGATTATAGGAATTTCTAGCGATCCTATCCACTATCTCTTTTCTTTTTTGTTTTTGTCTTTTATTCCTCTGCTCAGTGGTGAGTTGAACTTGTCCGTCCTTCAATATCTTCTTGGTAATTTCTTCGATGTCTTTTGTCTCAAACGCTCTGTCTATCATATGATCAGGGGCTCTCTGCCCTTTGACTGCGTCTGTAAAAACTTTTTCGGCAGGCATATTCTCTACCAGATCGACTTCCTCGCCATTTTTGAAACGCTCAACTGCATCGGGTTCTATCATTATCTCAAATGTCTCGCCATGAGATTGAAGTCTCCCTATAACGTAATCATCTAGGAGAGTCTTCGTGTGTTCCTTTTGAAAGTCCTTTTTTCCCAAGTGATTTCCTCCTTATTGCAGCAAGGATATATATTCTTCTATCTCCTCGGTTTCAAGTTTTCTAAAGTCTTCTTCCTCAGTGATCGTACCGATATCTAGAGATCTTGCATCTAGTTCACCTTCATCCGCCCTTTGAAGACCTCTTAAGGACAGGTCGATAGCTTCGTCCAAATTCATGTCATTTTCGTATTCCTGATTGAAGACCTCTTGAACTTCTTCCCTGTTACTACCGATACTGACAGCTTTATAAGCCATGTTCGCTCCGCTTGGATCTGTTTCATACATGTGTGTTCCATTATCATCGATTCCTGCGACGAGTAAGGCGGTTCCAAATGGGCGGACACCTCCATACTGCGTATAAGTCTGTTTATAATCAGATACCTGCTTAACCAAGCTCTTAACATCTATCCTTTCATTATAAGAAACCCTATTAATCTGAGCCACAGTTCTCGCCTGATCCACCAAAATGCGAGAATCCGCCACTAATCCGGAAGTAGCTATACCTATCTTTTTATCTATCTTGTAAATCTTCTCTATAGATTTGGGCTCGACTAACTTACTTGGAACGTCTTTATCGACCACTAACGCTACACCGTCTTTCACCTTGACGCCTACCGTTGTCGTACCTCTGCTCACGGCTTCTCTAGCATATTCTACCTGGAAAAGGCGACCGTCCGGCGAAAAGACCGTTATTCCTCGATCATATCCCATTTGACCTGGCTTCATTCTCTTTCACCAACCGTCATAATAAACAATGTGGTTATAAACCTTACCCCATATCGCTGACGTTTTTTCTTTACGCTCCTAGCAACTTTTTGTGAAAAGTGCCAAAGATATCCGCTCATGAAAAAAATATAATGAGGGAGGGGGGTTATAGTGAAGGGATAAGCCCTCGTATCCCTTTTGAAAAAAAAAGGGAGGGAGGGTGACTATCGTGAGTTATGATATTTCTACTAACTTTGTACGTATGCACTATTATGCAAGGGTTTATTTATAGGTTCCGGTCATTAATCCATCAATATCAAAACCGAATAAATTTTCTGCTCATCTCTATGTCCCAAGAATTAAACCATGCCGGGATAAATAAATTCTTCGGTAGGAGAGCAAAGGCTCTTTCAATGAGGGCGTGATAGGCCTACGAGCCCCATAAATTAAATATTGACTAATATCTATTTGGTAAAAATATGTTCAATCAAAAAGATGGTGAATATGCCGTCAAGCTCGCTCGGAAAGCGATAGAGTGCACTGTCAAATATGAAAGCATACCAAATATCGATCTACCGGAGAAGTTCGATGAAAAGATGGGAGCTTTCGTCACCATAAATAAGCATCCCTCGGAAGAACTCAGGGGATGTATAGGTTATCCCGAGCCGATCTATCCGTTGAAAGACGCCATAATCCAAGGTGCTCAGAGTGCCACAAGAGACCCTAGATTTTCTCCTCTAAGAGAAGAGGAACTTGAATCGGTGATCGTAGAGGTCAGTCTCTTAACGCCTCCCGAAAACGTAGAATTTGAAGATCCTGCCGACCTTCCTCAAAAAATCACTTGTGGAAAACACGGTCTCATCGCAGCAAAAGGGCCAAGAAGGGGTATCTTATTACCACAAGTGGCAGTAGATCAAGGTTGGGACGAAGAACAGTTCTTACATCACACCTGCAGGAAGGCGGGTCTCAATCCTAAGGAATGGAAAAAAGGCGATTGCGAGATAGAGATGTTTGAGGGAGTCATATTCAAAGAAGAAGAACCTTATGGAGAGGTCGTTAAAAGGGATATAGATGATAATTAAAGGAACCGCCTATATCGATGGGAGCTACGAAAACTGCTACATCGGCATCGAGGAAGGAAATATCGATTTTGTCAAGAAAAATTTGAAAAGCAGTAAGAAAGTGATAGATCTTGAGGGAGTCATACTTCCAGCAGGTATAGATATGCACGTCCATTTTAGAGAGCCAGGGATGACAGAAAAAGAAGATTTTTACACAGGTTCCGTTAGCGCGGCCTGTGGTGGTATAACTGCCGTAATGGATATGCCCAACACTGATCCTCCAACAGACACCTACCAGAGATTGAAAAAAAAGATAAAGATAGGAAATGAAAAATCGGTGATCGACTTTGGGCTCTATGGTCTATTGAGTGAAGAAGTCGAAAAGATAGCCCAACTTACCGATTTTTTCAAAATCTACATGGCATCCTCTACAGGAGATCAAAAGATAGAAAAAAAAGAATTGAATACCTTGCTTACAAAGGCTTATTCTCACAATGCGAAAGTCGCCTTTCACTGCGAAGATGAATATCTTTTCAACAAAAAAGGGAAAGATCTAAAGGAGCACAACCAACACAGACCGCTAGAGAGCGAATTGAAAGCCATAGATAAACTGAAAGATCTGCCAGAGGGGGACAAATACGTCTGTCATCTCACCTCAAAGAATAGCTTAGATAAAACAAAAGAATATGGTTTCTTGAGCGAGGTGACTCCACACCACCTGTTCCTCAGTGAAGAGGCATTCCTAGGACCTTTTGGAAAAGTAAATCCACCTCTCAGGAAAGAAAATCATAGATTCTCTGTGTGGGAAGCCTTTGAAAGAGGAGGATTTGATTTCATAGCAAGCGACCATGCACCCCACCTCGAGGAAGAAAAGGAAGAATTTTCAGAAGCCCCTTCTGGGGTTCCAGGAGTAGAAACGATATATCCTCTTTTATTGAACGCTGTGAGTAGAGGAGAAATCGATCTTTCAACAGTTATTGAAAAAATTGCTTTAAATCCGGCTAAGAGATTAGGATTGAAAAGAGGAAAGATCAAAGAGGGTTTCGACGCAGAACTAGTAAACATAGATTTCAGAAATACAGAAACCATCGAGTCAGAAAAGCTCCATTACAAATGCGGATGGAGTCCTTTTGAGGGTTTTCAGGGTATATTCCCCCAAAATGTCATCTCTAATGGTGAATTCTTAGTAAAGGATAGAGACTTCGTCGGAGAGAAGGGAAGGGGAGAATATATAGGTGATAACTGAAATCATCAAGAACAATATTAGGAGTGTGTTAGGTTGAAGAAAGAAAAATATGTTCAAGACCTAGTTGAAGGCGAAGACGTGAATGATAGATTTGCGATAAAAGAAAAAAGACCTCCAAAGGAATATGCTAAAGGATGGTTTTTTAGACTTGTAGTTGGAGACAAAACGGGTAAGATCCCTGTGGTCTATTGGGGAGGTCATGAAGAGAAGTTCGTACGGAAATTGTATGAAAGTTTTAAGGCTGGAGACGTCGTAAATATAAATGGAACTGTCAGTTCTTATCGGGGAGAGATACAGATCTCGATCAATGAAGAAGAACTTCACGGTATTGAAAAATCGGGGTGTGAAGATCACGAACCAGAGGAATTCATCCCCTCAAGTCCAAGAGATATCGAGGAAATGTTCGCTGAACTACTTCGTTTGGCAAGAACTATCGATGATGAAAATCTCTTCAAAGTAGTATCTTCGTTCCTGAAAGACGAAGATTTTGTAAATAGATTTAAGAAGGCGCCCTATAGTAAAAGGTACAATCATAATTATCTTGGTGGCCTTTTAGAACACACCTTGATAGAAAGTCAGATCGCAGCTAATCTCGCCGATATATATCCTGAATTAGATAGAGACCTCCTCCTTTCATCAGCGATCCTCCACGACATGGGAAAAGTCAAAGAATATGAGACCCATACATCGATAGAACTCACAAATGAAGCTCAACTGATGGGACATACCGTCCTGTGCGAAAGGATGGTAAAAGAAAGGATGGAAGAGATACCTGATTTTCCAGAAGATCTCGCTCTCAAGTTGTCCCACATAATCTTGTCACATCACGGCGACTATGAGTGGGGCAGTCCTAGAAGTCCAAGATTAGAAGAGGCTGTAGCTCTCCACCATATCGACTTGCTGGTGGTCAGGATGAGCGGCTTCCTGCAAGCTAAAGAGGAATTCCGATCCGAAGACGAAGAGATGATATACGTCTCTAAAGAAGGTGTAAAAAGACCGATCTTCAATAGGTAGAGACTTCAATCTTCTCTTTTTCCGATATCAAAACCACACGCTTCTAGTATCTCGTTTTGTTTTTCAAGATCTTCATACCATTGGCCCCATTTTCTAGAGATATGTTCGGTCCAGCTGTAGTCTTGATAAGTGAAATCATCCGATTGCTCTCCCTTCAATGATATCTTAGCATCCAATTTTCGATAGTAATCTTCTTCTAGATATCCTTCATCCATCTCCTCCATCGCCTCTTTTATCATCTCATCTGAGAGTTCTTGATATCCGTCTTGAAATAGTACGAAGTTTAAAGGATATCTAGGTCTGGTCGGAGGATCCTCTGCAGGATATCCTACGACTAATTGCACCAATGGAAAAACCTTATCAGGAAGATCATATTTCTCTTTGAGGTTCCCAGCGGTTCTTATCGGTGACCCCAGATAGCAAGTGCCTAGACCCATACTTTCCGCCGCGATAACCATATTTTGAGCCATGTACGAGGCATCCTGAATTCCGAAGAGCAGGAGGGTTAAGTCGTTTGTGACAACGTCCCAATCACGTTTGTCCATCATTTTTTCAAGTTTGTTAATGTCCACACATATTGTGAATAGGACAGAGGCTCCAAAAGGTATATCCTGCTCATCCTTTTCCATAATAACGCTGTACATCTGAGAAACGAAAGCTGCCTGTCTTCCCGCTTTGACTATCTCCTCAATTTCTTTATCTGAAAGACTTTTATCTTCATATTCTCTGATGGATCTATGACCCATGAGGGTCTCTATCGTTTTATTCGACATGTTCTACACCGTATTATAATCTTAAAAAATCTATTTCAAGTTGTCGTTCTTTAGATTGATGATCGAAAATAAAGATGACGAGTAAAAGATTTTAATATATAATACTGCTATTGTTTTCATATGTTCCAAACTAGGGTATTGAGTGATCTGAGTCAGACAGAGATAAAAGGACTCTTGAAAAAGATGGGCTGCGATAAGAGAGGGATAGAGATAATGGCTCCAAAATCAGACATGATACTCGTCTCCGCAAAGAATCTCGACCCTAGAGGAGCGAATATATTAAAACAGGAATTCCTTTCTGCAGGTGGAGAAGTCGCGGTTCCTTGGGAAGCTTTAGACCTCTCGGAGGAAAAAAGCGATATCTTGATGATGGGCACCCCCTCTCAATATGAAAGGGTGAAAAAGAAACTCCGGGAACAGCCATTCGATCTACCTGAACTCGCTGAAGAGATAGAGGAAGCGATCGAAAACCATCACAGTAAGCCTTATCTGCCCTGGAGTGATAAAGAATGTAATATTATGGGTGTTTTAAACATAACCCCGGATTCATTCTATGATGGAGGAGAATACGATAGAGTGGAAAAGGCCGTGGAAAGAGGGATATCCATGGCAAAAAAGGGCGCAGATATAATCGATATCGGAGGTGAAAGCACCAGGCCAGGAAGTGAAAGGATCTCTACTGAAAAAGAACTGAGGAGGATCCTGCCCGTCATAGAAGAGTTAAATGAAAGGCTGGAGATTCCCATCTCAGTCGATACTTACAAGCCGGAAGTGGCGGAAGAAGCCGTTAAAGCCGGCGCCGACATCGTGAACGATGTTTTTGGATTGAGGAAAGAAGGCATGGCAGAAAGGATCTCAGAGTTGGATGTTCCCATCATAATAATGCACATGCAGGGCAGCCCTAAAAACATGCAGGACTCACCTCGATATGAAGACGTGATCGACGATATAACCACCTACTTTTACGAGAGGATAAAATTTGCAAAAGAGAACGGCATAAGAGAAGAAAACATAATACTCGATCCGGGTATCGGCTTTGGAAAAAAAGTGGAACACAACCTAGAGATAATACGTCGATTGGAAGAGTTCTGTTCTCTAGGTCATCCAATTTTACTTGGAGCCTCTAGAAAAAGTTTCCTAGGCGAGATTCTAGGGAAAGAAGCAGATGAGAGGTTATATGGCTCTCTGGCAGTTTCTGCCTTGGCATTAGAAAAAGGTGTATCTATTCTCAGGGTACACGATGTGAGGGAAAACAAAGATGTTGTTAAAACCGTTAACGCTCTACAGAGTTCTAGTTCTTAGGATAAAACCAGATATGGATTGAAAAAGAAAAAATTAATAACCCCTTTTCTTAATTCAGAATATGGTCACGGAAGAAGAAATATCTAGGATCCTTGAAGAATACGACAAGGAAGATATAACTATTGCTACTGTCTGTTCTCACTCTAGTATGCAAATTTTTGACGGAGCTAGAAAGGAAGGTTTCGATACTTTAGGTATCGCCTTTGGTGAAAGACCGAGATTTTACGACGCATACCCACAAGGCAAACCGGACGAATTCATGGTTCTCGATGATTATGAAGAAATAATGGATAAAGAGGAAGAACTTAGGGGAAAAAACTCGATAGTAGTTCCTCACGGTTCCTTTGTTGAATATCTTGGAGCTGAAAATTTCAAAGAGCTAAAGGTTCCCACTTTTGGAAACCGGAAGGTACTTGGATGGGAGTCTGACCGGAATAAAGAAAGAGAGTGGTTGACCAGCGCTGGGATAAAGATGCCGGAGATAATAGAGGATCCAAAAAACATAGACCGGCCGGTTCTGGTAAAATATCATGGGGCTAAAGGAGGGGAAGGGTTCTTCATTGCTAAAGATTACAACGAATTCAAAATCGGCATAGACCACGATCAAGAATACCACATCCAAGAATACGCTATAGGCACTCGGTATTATCTCCATTACTTTTTCTCACCTATCAAAGAGGAAGGTTATCAGATGGATAGAGGCGTTCTGGAGATGCTATCCATAGACAGGAGGGACGAAAGCAACATAGATGAAACTTACAAGCTCGGCTCTCAGGAAGAATTGAAAAAAATGCGGATCTTTCCTTCTTTCGTTGTTACGGGCAACGTTCCCGTTGTGATAAGAGAGAGCTTGCTTCCGAAGGTTTTCGAGATGGGAGAAAATGTTGTAAATAAGGCTTACGAGCTCTTCGACGGGCTTTACGGATCTTTCTGCTTAGAGAGTATAGTAACTGAAGATCTGAAATTCGAAGTCTTTGAGATCTCTTCACGAATAGTCGCAGGAACGAACCCTTTCATATCCGGCTCACCCTATTCCGATCTGATGGAAGATGATCTATCTACAGGGAGAAGGATAGCCCGAGAGATCAATCTGGGAATAGAAAAAAACAAATTGGAAAAGATTATAACGTGATAATATGCTGACTTTGGCTCTCGTAGATTGTGAGATCGAAATCGACGCCGAAAAGAAACATACTGAGAGATCCAAACCCGAAATGGTTCACTTTCCTTTACTGCTGTCCCAGGATTCAGGTCTCGCAGAAGAGAAAGAATTGAGGACTATAATTCATACTAGAGACGGGAAGATCTTCCAGTTCGAGTCTGACGCTTACATACCAGATTCTTTAGAAAAGTTCAAAAAGCTCCTTGTCGAAGCAAACAAAGGAGACACCACCCCACAAGGAGTGCACGTATTGGAGAAAGGACTGATAGAGGCTTTGGATGAACAGTTCGGAAAAAAAATTGTGATGACACTAGATGGAGAAAAGGGAGATCCTACAGATATCTTTTCAAGGACAGAAGATTACATAGTGGTCATAGGTGGGTTCAGTAAAGGCGACTTCGAGTCCCCGGTCTATCAGTGGGCAGATAGAAAAGTTTCTATTTCAGACCGGCTCATGAAACCTTGGTCAGTCACAGCGGAGATACTAGTAGGCTACAGATATTGCTCACTTGAATAGTTTGGCGACGTTCTCATCGTATGGAACGCTCATGGTATCAGAAACTGGTTTACACTTACTTCTAGTCAGAAAAGCTATCGGAGAGTAATCCATTTCAGAAAATGACTCCCAATTTGCCATGCCTTTAGCGATGATAAGATCCGCTCTTTCAAGTTTTTCCTTCACCTCTTCGGATAATAGATCAAAATCCACTCCTACAGCATATCCGCCGGTCGTTTCCAGCTGATCAGCTATTTCATCTATGTGGTACTCCAAAGCATCTTCCATGGTCGCATCGGTCAAGATAGGTTTGTCTTTGACCACGACTGTGAGGTGGATATCATATTCTTTTAACTTTTTTAATAACACCGTATCGAAAACGATTTCACCTGCATTATCGGTAAAGTATATTACTTCTTTACCTTCTTCAAGAAGCCTTTCTATCTCCTCGGTATCATCTTTTGCTAGACCCTGATCTATTATGTTTTCGAACTCCTGAGTCAGGTATTTCGGAGAGGCTATATCGTCTCGATAACCGAAGTCCAAGATGTTACCGGCTATAGATACCATTACAGCTTCTCTAAACCCCTTCTCCGCTATCTCTTCCGCTCTCGGAAGTAATTTCTCCGCTGTCGAGTTGCTCCTTTTTTTAACTTCGAAATAGGGATCATCGTTACTCAATATCTGGTAAACTTTCTCATGTACTTTTGTTGCTACTTCAGCCGAAACTGCGTCCTCTTCAAAATTTTCATCTAAAATGGATAGGGCTGATCTTATGACTTCACTCTCTCTTTTATCGTCTACGAGTCTAGCCTCGTACAGGCATCTTTTCAAAAGACAAGGAACACATTCAGGATGAATCTTCATAGATCTTCAGTTACAATTCCCCGCTGGCCAATTTCTCGTTGATCTCTTCCGAATTTAGATGGCCTTCTACGGTGATATCTATATCGTCTTCCTCCAATCCTTCCATACCCGCTAAGCTCTTCTTGATATTAACCGCCAATTGTACACCCATCGGGCAGAACGGACTGGTTGGAGTGAACGTCAAGCTTACAGAATCACTCTCCGCTTCGATATCGGAGATCAATCCCATGGTATAGACGTCGGTCCCTGTCTCGGGATCCATGACCTGTTTTAATCTTTCTACAACTTCTTTTTCTTCTGGCATTTTATAACCCCGTGATTTTTGGGTACATTTTAAGCTACGAAAAAGGGGTTATATAAATAACAGGGTCATCTTCTGGGTAAACCACCGAAGTTTTTATAAATTTTCAGTTGAATCCACTCAATATGAAAGATTCGACCGATGTACAAAGCAGACTAGCTGAAAAGAGATTCAAGTTGACTAGAGTTGGAGTGACTGGAGTGAAAAAACCGATCGTTGTAAAGAGACCGTGGGGGGAGAGGACATTGAACGCTACTCTCGACGTGTATGTCGATCTTCCTTCGGACCAAAAAGGGTCACATATGTCTAGGAACGTGGAAGTGACAGGTGAACTAGTTGATAGAACGGTTAGAGAACCTGTCGAGGGATTAGAAAATCTCGCCGCGACGATGTGTCAACTACTTTTAGAAAGGCATGAATACGCCTCTTACTCTGAAGTGGATATAAGATCAGATTATTTTTTAGAGAAAGAGTTGCCGAAGGGAAAGAAAAGTCTTGAAAATTACCAGATAAGAGCCAAAGGGGAAGGTTATAGAGACGAAGAAATCAAAAAGTACATCGGAGCCACCGTTACAGGATGGACCACGTGTCCCTGTGCAATGGAAGGTGTTAGAGAAAAATTCAAAGAAAAATATAGCGACATCTCAGACAGGTTAGATGAGATGCCCATCATCACTCATAACCAGCGGAACAACACAACTTTGATGATGGAAGTACCTTCAGAAAAAGAAGTAGAAGTGAATGATCTGATAGATATAATAGAAGATTCTCTTTCATCCCCAACCCATGAAATATTGAAAAGAAAGGATGAAGCGGAAGCAGTGATCCAAGCCCATAAAAACCCAAAATTTGTTGAAGATGTGGTGAGAGATATTCTCTCTAGGATACTAGAAAGGTATGATGATTTTCCCGACTCTGTCCATGTAGAAGTAAAAAGCGAGAGTGAAGAATCGATCCATAAACATAATGCACTGGCTGAAAGGATCACCACTTTCGGAAAACTAAGAGAGTGAACTACTTTTTAGCCCTCAATTCGTAAATACCGCCGGATTCGACCCTTCTTTCTTCAGTGGAATCCATTATCTCATCTAATTTTTCTTTCAAAGATTCTTTCATCAGATCAGAGTCTAGCTTTTCTATATTTTTCTTTATAAGCATCTCATGCTCTTTAAGAAGATCAGGGGGCCATAAAACTGGCTCTAGTAATGAAATGATTTCAATGTTTTCAAACTTTAGGGCTGACAACTCGCTCTCCAATACCTCAGGGGAATACTCTTCAAGATGTCCTTCCCCAAGAAGCTCGTAAACAGCGTTCTCCAATCTCCAAAGTTCAACATGAGAGTGGTCAAGAGAGGCAGGGCATCTTTCTTCATCGAAAGGATAGTAATCGATGATCACTAGGAGACCATCGTCTTTGAGAACTCTTTTAAATTCACGGAAGACCGAAGTCAAAATAAGTTCTTTGTTCTGTGAAAGAGCACTCACCAAAAAATTACAGATCACATAGTCAAAAGTTTTTGGCTTAAGTGTGCTCAGATCTGAGAGGTCCGCTCTCAAAAATTGTGCGCTATCAGTCTGACACCGACAATCTTTTAGATACTCACGGTTGAGATCGATAGAGACCACATCTGCGTTTTTCTTTTCAAGATATTTTGTCATACCGCATGCTCCTGTGCCAGCATCTAATACTTTTTCACCTTCAAGATCAAGAGCTTTTAGTTTGTCCATCAAGAGAGATAGAAATTAAAACTTTATTTTAAATGATCGGTTTTTTTCCGTCTACCTCTCTCTATTAACCATAACCCTTATATCACCATCCTCTTATTTACATGCAAATCGAATTTCCAAGGGGATTTATATGTTAAACGCTGAAATCAAGTCAGATGTGTTGAAAGAGTT
>JBMCXO010000011.1:0-27553 GCA_048621055.1 Candidatus Natronoplasma sp.
TAAAAATATTGATAAAACCATCTATATCTTCAAAAAAAGGTTTTCTACACAGCCGTTCGTAAGACTCAGTAGAGGCGTTCGTAAAATAGAGGATTTCGAAGATTTTATAAACCCAAATAGTCACTCGGTAGTCTTAGTGATAAACAAAAATATCTATGATACAAAAGAAAATCTTCCCATGTATTCCCCGGAAAAAGGCGAAGGGAGAGATATAATAAGAGGAATAGAATTGATGAATAGATTGTTAGGCCTAGAATACTTTCTCAATATCGGTTATGCCGACTCTTTTTTCGAGTACTAGTTTTTGTCGCCTGGTATATCCTCAAAAAGATTGACTCGAGAGATGATCGAACCTGTTCCAGATCAAAAGATAGAAAATATTTTGGTCATCGGAGCGGGTAAAGGAGGAGAGTTGGTGTTATTGAATGAATTAACGAACGCAAAAATAGTGGGAATAGAGCCCTCAACTAAGAGCCCTCAACTAATAATCTCGCGCATGCAAGAAAGCTGATAAAAAGTGAGAACAAGGATCAGGAGATAAACGTAATCCAGGGCGTCGCTGAAAAACTCCCCTTCCCAGAGCGATATTTTTCCTGCGTATATTCCTGTGAAGCTGCTTTTCACTTTTACGATAAAAGAACTTTCATCAAAGAGACACATAGAGTGCTGAAAGAAAAAGGGACATTGGTAATCGGAGACATAACCAAAAAATCTAGTGCACCTCAAAACAAGATCATGGAAGACTATAGAAACATGCTGAATGCAGAGGAATTCTTCACAAGAGAGAAATATCTAGATATGATAAATGATACATTCGATAGACGACCAAATATCGATGATATCACGGATAAAAACATCAAGTATCTCACACACGGATCAAAATTACTGTTGAATATATTTGAGTATATAGAAAAATTTCCTCTACTGAAGATAAAAATGGAGGAACATCTCAAAAAGAGAGGGATCGATCTACCAACATTTTTAGAGAATATAAGAACTACTAAACTCTCATATGGAAGTTCGATGGTAGAATATCTGAAGATCCATTGCGTAAAGTAGTTTTTTATATCAGGATTATGATTGATAATAAGAGCAAAACATGGTTCAGGAAAAAAAGGATGACGATTGGAGATACAAATCTGAACTTTTAGGGAATTTAAAAGATTGGAGATATCTCGAATGGAAGTACTTTTCTTTTGATTCTTCTCAAGCTAAGGGCTTTTTTTGTTATTCCGTAGGAAATCCTAGTAATATCCTAGGATTGAGAAAGCATATAATATCTTACGCTGTTTACCACGATGGGGGAAAAGAAGTAGGGATGTTCGAGGTGGATAAAAACAATTCGAACGTTTCGGGTAACAAAAAGTGGATCTTCGGGAATTGTATTATCCAAAGAAAAGACGATACCTGGTCAGTCTCGGGTACTTCTGAAAAGATCGATTGGGATCTGATCTTCAGATGTAGAGCAAAAGGAAAAAGATTGGAGATCTTCAAGGACCATAAGAAAAAGAGATGGATGGATTGGGAGATCTTCTGTAACAACGCTGAGGTTAAAGGCTCGATCGATATCATGAACAAAACGATAGATATCAAAGGATATGGATATTATGACAGTAATCTGGGACATTGGAAACCGGCTAAAAATCCCTGGGTTTGGTTCAGATTTGTAGATCAACTAGGTGAAAAAGATCTTTCATTTGCTCTCTTCGAATCGAGAAAAACTGGTCAAGGATACGTCCTTTTAAGCCTAGATGATGAGACACATCTGATAGAAGAATTCGATATGAATTACAATAAGAAAGAAACGATTCCTCAAAAGTTCAGGGTCTCCTCTAAATCAGAGGATATCGAGTTTGATCTTTCTGTCGAGGTCAAAAATGTTGAACTCCTGACAATAAAAGTATTCAAATTCATACCTTTACTGAATCTCCATCTCCTGAAGTGTGATTTTGAGTTAGATATCAAGATCTCTGATGTGAGCGAAAAGCTCAGAACCGAAGGTTTTGGTGAGTATCTAACATGAAATAACACAGTTCTCGTAAAAACCTTAAACCACAAACTATTTTCTAAAACAGGTGAAAGTATGATAGATACGACCGATTTAGATACGGAGGAAGTTCTCCAGATAGCGAAAGACTACACTGAAAAGAACAACATCGATAACATCGTTGTCGCGACCACCCGCGGAGAAACAGGAGTCAAGGTTGGAAATATTTTCAGCGAGGACAAGAATATAGTAGCAGTCACCCACTCCACAGGTTTCAGGAACGAGAGAGAGCAGGAACTAAAAGAGGAGAACAGAAAAAAGATGGAAGAACTCGGTATCAAAATCTTTACAGGGCCGATGCCCTTCCACTCTTGGAACGACTATTATCGGAAGGAAAAAGGATCTGTAATGACTCCCACGATAATAGCTGACACTTTACGCCTCTTCGGTCAAGGTACTAAAGTGTGCGTAGAAATAGTCTCCATGGCTACAGATGCAGGTTTGATTCCTCCAAAACCTGTTTTAGCTATAGCTGGAACTGGTTACGGAGCAGATACTGTCCTCCTGATAGAAGGAAAGAACAGTAGAAAGTTTTTCGACATGGAAGTCAAAGAAGTGATAGCAAAGCCCAGCGAACCCTGATATTACATTTATCATCTTCACAGGTTCATATGAGATAGGAAGATTTATACGGAAGTTATATAATTCAATCCTAAAATCGGTGTTCAAAAAAATGGTCAAAGGTCCGCTGATAACCGTTGGAGGCAAGATGGATCTGTCCGTAGACGGTGCTATTTTGAACGAGTTCATCGATATAGTTAAAAGTAGATGTAGAGATGAACCTACCATTGGAATTCTTCCAACTGCGAGTCAAAGACCCGAGAAAACACTCGATAGATATTCAGAGGTTTTCGAAAAGATGGGTGTTGAACCGATAAGGCTAAATCCAGAGACAAGAGATGAAGCGAACAGCGAAAGCATGATAGAAAAAGCTATGGAGGCTGATGCGTACTTTTTCTCAGGCGGGAACCAGCTGAGGATAACCACCATTCTTGGAGGTAGTGCTCTAACCGAAGAGATCAGGAGAAAACACATCAGAGGGCATCCTGTAGGCGGTACGAGTGCAGGCGCTGTCTGCATGACAGATCTAATGATAGCTTATGGGGAAAGTAAAAATGCACTCATGGCAGGCGTGATAGAACTCACCCACGGACTGCATTTTTTATCAAAAACGGTGATCGATACACATTTCACAGCTAGAGGGCGGTTCCCACGGCTTGTACACGTAGTTGTAGAAAACCCCATAACTCTAGGTATAGGCCTAGGAGAAGATACTGCTGCAATCTGGGATTTTGAATATGATGATTTCAAAGTCGTGGGAAGCAGAAATATAATGATAGTCGATGGTCAGAGCATAAAACATACTAATATATCTGAGATCAGTCCGGACACTCCTCTCCACGCTGAGGGTATCACCGTTCATATTCTATCCAACGGGTGCGAGTACGATCTGAAGGATAAAAAACCGATATTTCCGGAAAATAATTGTTAATGGAAAAAGGTTTTTGGGGGTTCTACAATAGTTCACTCAACCACGGTGTCATTTTCACCAGTCGTTGTTAGAGTCGATGTCAGGTCTATCTTGCAGTTTTTTATCTCATCTCTTTCTTTATCCCAGAGCTCGTCTGAGGTGCCAAAAACTTCGGCGAGGTGTTCAGAGGTTATATCAAGATTTGCACAGACCACCGCATCTCCGGGTTTGCTCTCTCCTAACGCATAGGAGATCGCTTTCATAGGATCTTGGATCGTAACTGGTTCGTTGTTCATCTTCAAAGCACCTTCTTTCAGAAGAGACATTATCTCCCCTGGATCTCTGCCCCTTATCAGGTCGTCTTTTTCAGTGAAGACGAGTTCGTCAAATCGTTCTCCTGCGATCTCTCCATTCTCCAATAGATCTTTATCCGTCCTATCACCAAGACCCGTAAACACCAGTATTTTCCTGTTCCCGTCGGAGATATGATCAGAAAATTCACTCAAGTTTCTCAATCCATCAGGGTTGTGGGCGTAGTCCACCACTATGTTTCTGTCTTCAACTTCGAAGACGTTCAAACGACCCGGAGTAGTACATTCGTCCGTATTGAATTTTGACAATGCGTTCTTGAATCTATCAACTTCCAATCCGCTTGCGTATCCGGCGGCCATCGCTGCTAAAGTGTTCTCCACGAGCATTTTAACCCCTCCTCTCAAGAACGGTAAGTCTTTCACGTTCGCTATGTTTTTCACACTCTCCTCAAGATAAGCCACGAGCTCATCTCCTTCTCGAACAAAGGCCTCTCCTCCGTTCTCTATATGCTCTTCTATCAGTTGATTTTTCTCCACGCCGAAGAGGATAGGCGTCCCGTTAGCCTTTTCGATCAGCTGTTCCGCATAATCATCGTTACCGTTGATCACGCTGTAGCCCTCTTTGTCGGTTACCTCGACAAGAAGAGACTTGACCCAAAATATGTCATCTCGATCTTCAACACCGTTCGACCCTATGTGGTCTTCACGGATGTTCAAAACCACGCTGACCGAACACTTGTCAAAGCCCAGTCCTCTTTTGAGCATGCCTCCCCTAGCTGTCTCTAGAACCGCGTAGTCCACCTCAGGATCCTGAAGAACAAGGTTTGCACTCCACGGACCTGTGGTATCACCTTCGGCAATCTTCATGCCGTTCGACCATATACCACCAGTTACTGCGAGACCGGTATGATGACCCTGATTCCTGCCGAGCCATTCGACCAGCCTTGAAGTTGTGGTTTTACCGTTGGTTCCAGTTATCGCCACTAATGGAATTCTACCCTCGCCTGAAGGGTAAAGATGATCGATTATTTTTTTACCGACGGGTCGAGGTTCACCCGATGAGGGAGATATATGCATCCTCAAGCCTGGACTTGCGTTGATCTCGATGATCCCCCAGTTCAACTCATGTACAGGTTTTGAGATATCATCCGCTATAAAATCTACACCCATCAGGTCAAGATCCACTATCTTGCTGGTCCTTTCTAGTATATTCTTCAAAGTCGGATGCATTTCATCGGTCCGATCCACTGCTGTTCCGCCAGTGCTCAAATTAGATGTCTCGGTCAACTGCACCGTTTCACCTTTTTTTGGTATATGATCAAGGCTCAAACCTTTACGCTCAAGGTTCATCATGACCTCTTCATTGAGTTTGATCTTGGTCAATATGTTATCGTGTTCATCTCCTCTCTTTGGATCTTGATTCACCAATTCAATGAGTTCCTTTATGGTGGAGGAACCGTCGCCATCCACATGAGCGGGTATCTTCTTGGCTAAAGCTACAACTTCGTTATTGACCAATAAAGCTCTATAATCGTCTCCTTTCAAGTATTTTTCAACTAGCTGATAATCATCGTATTCTTTGACCAGTGAATAAGCCTCTGCCAGTTCATCTGGATTTTTGAGATTTACGAAAACACCTTCCCCATGATTTCCACTCACCGGTTTTATAACCACAGGATATCCGATATATTCCGCTATATCCAACGCCTCTTTGAGGGAAGTCGACACTTTTCCTCTCGGTACTGGGAGACCGTGATTATACAGAAAATCTTTGCAGATG
Organism: Candidatus Natronoplasma sp.; assembly: GCA_048621055.1. Lineage (GTDB taxonomy): Archaea > Thermoplasmatota > Thermoplasmata > Halarchaeoplasmatales > Halarchaeoplasmataceae > Natronoplasma. The sequence continues at coordinate 5,610 of JBMCXO010000011.1, forward strand.
TCTTTCTCCTGTGCTATCTCGGTCCCTATCAAAGATGTCTCTGAGGTCTCAGGTCCCCATATAAGCTTCCGGTTCTTTCCCCAGCCAAGGGAGAATAGGCTGTAATCTTCATCAGCTCTCTTGTATGGTATGTCTTTTTCTCTTGCCGCTTCCAAAATGGCATTAGTGCTTGGACCTATCTTCTCTTTTAGGAAAACCTCTTCAGCATCCTCTAAGATATTATCAACAAAACCTCCTAAATTCTCCTCTCCAGCTAATAATTTATTTACTAACTTCACTGATCTTTCCAGTGCTAAAGAAGCCAAAGAGGGGTAGTCGTAAGACATTATGATCTTATAAATACTACCTTCATCCCTTCTACTCTTTCCAAAGGAAACGTCAGATCCTACGATGTTTTGGATGGATAGAGCAACGTGTTCCACTATATGAGCGGGGTAAGTGCCTTCTTCCAATCTCTCTACGAATCCTCCCTCGTAACCTCTAGAGCAGGTGTGTTTTTTCAACTCTGGTAAGAGATGCACCAGCTTTTTAGCGAACCCCTCGTTAGAGGGAGTCTCCACCCAATCTCCAAGATCCACGTAAGCCTCGATAACAGGGAACAGCGCATGAACATTAGGTCCTTCGAAAACTCTTTTCCTTATCAATTCTATTTCTTCATCGGCAGTATCTCCGATATTTTTTTCATCGATTATTTTCATATTTTCTACCTCCTTTCAATATATCGGTATAATTGAGTTACCCCGTAGGTAAGTTAGGTTGGTCTAGAAGACATACTAGTCAAACTACCTAAGCGAGATCAACATTCAACCCTTCCTTCTCCAACTTTCCGTTGTATGAAGGAAAATTGTATCACCGTGTTATATCAAAGCCCTGCTAGTATTTAAATCTATCTTAACAGGAACCCGGCAAAAAATTTGTTGGTAAAGGTATTGGTGTTTTAGCTGGATTTATGATGATCGCAGAAGATCCAAGACGGTAGGGTTTGTTGTTTTGTTTATCTCGGATTGCATTGTAAGCGGTGGGTTGATTATCAGGATATATTAGATGATTTAAGTCTAGAGATTCTCCCTTTTAGATAAGATTGGACTATCGAATAATAACACTCTTCACATATCCTGAATTTCCGATCCTCACAGGCGAAAATTTTAGATTTATCAATATTGTTTTTATCCAGTTCTTTGCCGCACTCAAAACAATATTCCATGTAAGAGGTATCGTCTTCTGCCATCCTTACTATGTATGTTGAAGTGAAATTTATTTCTTTCCCACTCGGAACTTGTACCTATGACTATTTAGATCTATACGAATAAAGGATGGTTCTTTCCTGAGCTGCAAAAGAGTTCACAGATCTTCAGCACAATATTTATAATCGGTTTTTAACTTCCAATACCATGAAAGGTCTTTTCATCGGAAGATTCCAACCTTTCCATCGAGGGCATCTCGAAGCGGTCAAGCAGATCTTGGGAGAGTGCGATTCTCTGATAATAGGTATAGGGAGCGCCCAGGAGGAAAGAACCACAGCGAATCCTCTCTCCGGGGGAGAAAGGATAACCATGATAAAGAGAGTTATCGAAAGTAGAAAGATAAAAAGGGTGGAAGTATATCCTATCCCAGATCTTAACTGTCATCCCGCTTGGCCTTATTACGTGGAATCCATACTACCGGGTTTCGAAAAGGTCTATGGGAACTCTGAAGTGGTTTTAGATCTATTCGATAAGATCGGTCACGAGACCGGAACTATAGACCAGGTAGAGAGAAAAAAATTATCTGGAACCGAGATAAGAGAAAGGATAAGAGACGATAGAGAATGGAAAGACCTGGTTCCAGAAGAAGTAGCCGAATATTTGGGTGATATAGATATGAAACACAGAGTTGAACCCGAGATCGATATAGATTCTGAAAGTGAGAAGAAAGCGGCGCATCTACTAACGAAAAAAGATAAAACGATCTCTGTGGCTGAATCCTGTACAGGAGGACTCATAGCTAACAGGTTAACATCTGTCCCCGGATCGTCCAACTATTTTGAGGCCGGATTTGTGACGTACAGCAACGAGGCGAAGATAGACCTACTCGGCGTAGATAAAGGATTGATCGAGGAAAAAGGGGCGGTGAGTCCTGAGGTAGCTAGACAGATGGCCGAAGGCGTAAGAGAAGATAGAGGTACGAAAATCGGTATCGCATCTACGGGCATTGCAGGCCCAGGAGGAGGCAGTGAAGAAAAACCAGTCGGCACAGTTCATCTAGGACTTTCGACTGAAAAGGGAACAGAAAGCAGATCTTTTCATTTCTCTGGAAATAGAGCTAATGTCAAGGAACAGACTTCTGAAAAAGCGTTGAGATGGATAATCGAGACCTTAGAGGATTAGAAAAGCTTTTTTATCTCTTTTACGGCCGCATCCACTTTTTCGGTGTAAGTATCTATATCGCTAGACCCATCGATCAGTACCGAGAGGATCATATTTTTGTCGGTATTGCTCAAGATTATATTTCCTTCTTGTGAATGAACGATGCTCCTTTTCACACCTCCTTCACTCAACTTCGGACTTGCCCGAGAGGAGGCCCCCATGATGGTGGCACTCATCATACCGAACGTTTCATCGTGAACTGCAGGTGGTAAATCAGATTCTATAAGGTTTCCTTTCTTATCGACTAGAGCAACGCCGAGTACGTCCTCATCTTTGAGACCTCCGAGAACTTTTTTGAGCTCTTCTTTCATCATTATCACTCAATTTCAGCTCGAGTATCCGTATTTCACTTTCTCTTTAAGATGAGGATAAAAGAGGCAACTATTTAATTTTGAGGTTGATTTCTTAAAAGAGATCATTCACATTCAGGACAAAGCAGACGACCGTTCTCCAATGTGAGTTGTTCAGAATAGACTCCACAGCTCTCGCAGTACCCAGAGGTCTCTCTTGTGTACGTTTCTCGGTACTCCCGATCATCACCTGGGTCTCTGATCTTTTTGTACTCCCTGGTTATATCGATCAGGGTCGGTGATATCTCCAATATATCGTTTTCAGTTATTATCCCTACCATCTCTTCTCCCTCTACTACAGGGAGTCTTCTGATCTTAAGGTCGGCCATAGTCTTCGCGGCCTCCTGTATCGGCATACTGCTCTCGATGGTATGTACTGGAGAAGACATTATATCTTTTACCAATACTTCATCGGCATCTAGTCCCTGAGAAACGAGATCATCCACTATATCCATCTCCGTCAGGATCCCTGACAGTTCCCCCTGGCTGTCGAGTACAACGAGACTACCTGTCTTGGCTTCGCTCATAAGATTAGCGGCCCTTTTTATCTTCTCGTCTTCCTTGATTATAAGAGGATTCTCCGACATCACATTTTTGACCAATACTTCGGAAGCCCCAAACCCTTCATAATCTTCCATGGCTTTCGACCGATACATATAATGAGAGCTGTGATATTAAATGTTTCGAAAAAAAATCGATGTGAGCATTTAGTAGAAAGGGAAAAGTGTTAATAGGATGCATAATTATCATCATCAGGGTTAGAACTTGCAACGGATAATAGATGGAGAAGGAAGTGTTCCCCCGATTCTAGTTGTCATACTTCTGTTGCCTCTTTTTTTATATGAGGGTTATATGCTCATGGAAGCTGCAGAAAAGATCGAAGTGGAAGATGTGTATGTTAGTGAGTACACGACTGAAATTGAAGAAGGATCAGATAATATAACTAAAATAGAGGTAGAACTCAATATCGATATCAGAAATCCCACACCTACAGATGTCCAAATCGAAAGATTGGAATACGATTTGATGATAGAGCCAGCGGACTTAGAACAGGAAGATATCGAATTCGATAGTGGAGCGATACATCATAGAACTATTCATGGTGGCGGCGTCACTACCATCTCCATGCCTATCGAAAATGAGGATGAAGATAACATCGAAAAAATCCAGGATTATCTTTTAGAGGAGGAAGGCGAATTAGAGGCAGTTACGGAAATACACGTACCCCTCTTACAGATAGTGGTGGATTTTCCTGTAACTGCGGTCTCAGAACAGTTGAGAGAAACTTTTGTATATGAACCGGTTCTGGAGGGCTATGACGTAGAGGATCAGAACGCTACGTTAGAAAAAGCAGAGGAAGCAGATGATGCAGATCATGTTTTAAAGATACCCTACGAAATCGAAACTAACGAAAATGAATTCCTCTCAGGTGAGGTCCTTCTCGAGACAAACATGGAAAGTTTTGATGGAGAAATCACTTCCAGTGACTCTATTATGTTGGATATCGGCGATAATAAAGAAGGCAACTTTACCTTTGGATTGGATGAGAACGATTCGGAGGAACTGCTTACGGAAGAGCAAAATATCGAATTTTCTTCAGATATTACCCTTGATGATGATATATCATTCGAAGAATATCATGATCGATCTATCGAATCTCCGGCGATGTTGGAAGACTTCGAGGTAGATGAAGATAACGCCACTCTAGAAGAAGCAGGAGATGATGATAATTCAGATTATGTTTTAAAAACACCCTATGAGATAATTACGAATGATAATGAGTTTATCTCAGGAGTTGTCGAGATCGACACCACCATGACCGATTATGTAAATATCACCTCTAACGATCATATTGATTTTGAGATCGGTGAGGATAAAGATGGATATCTTAGGTTCGGATTAGATGAGGATGATGTTGAGGAACTGCTTACAGAAGATCAAACTATCGAGTTTTATTCTGATATCACCTCTTCGGAAGGAGATGTCTCATTCGATTGTGACCATGACAGCGTTCATTCCAAAGCGATGCTGGTTGAGTATGAGATAGAGGGCGATGAAGCCGAGTTGGATGAGGTTGAAGAGCATCTGGAGATCCCATACTATATCGAAACTCAAGAGACCGCCTTTTTTGAAGAAGGGGGCAATATTTCAATCAACACCACGATGGAAAGTGAAGACGGAACAATTAGGTCTAGTACAACCTTTGATATAGAGATCGGTGAGACGGAAGAGGGAAACCTTATATTTGAATTGGATGATGATGAGGTAAACGAATTAAGGGATGAGGATAAAACATTACAATTCACCTCCGATGTTGAAAGAGATAACATCTCCTTCGAATATGACCATGAGGAAGAGGGCGAATGGATAGCACCAAGCTAGTCAAAAAAGATGAAGATCATATCAAAAATATTTATACCTCCTTCCAGATATCGCTCTGAACGATATGAGATTTGAACTTGATACCACTTTGACTTTCAGTGATGAAATCGAAGATGCTAAAGAAGATGTAGAGCGTATTATCTCAAAAGCGAACGATGATCTTTTAAGGCGCGGTCTCCCTGTTGAAGTAGAGGAGGGAGGGGCACAGGTGAAGGATTCTTATATAGAAAAGAATTATTTGACACTGAAGATAGTTTCTGACAGGTACGTCAGGGCTCACGACGCTGTGTTAAGGTTGAAAAAAACCCTCAATCAAGAACTAGGCCGAGAATATCATGTGGGCGTTAGAGAGATAGAGATCGATCAATACAAGATCCAATTTGAACTGGATAGAGAGGCAAAGGAAGATATCAGTCTTCCCTACGTAGATGATATCGAGATGGACGGGAAAAGATGTGAGATAAACATATCTGGACTGACTGAGGAACAGCTCTCGAAGAATTATGTTGATCGGATCATAAAAAGAGTGGAAGAAAAAATCGAGGCACAATATTACGAGGGAAAGGAAGAGATGTGGGAGCTCATATGGAAATCTAAAGAAAAAGAGATGGGTTGGGAAGAAGATCCGACAGAAGTGATGGAGGAAAAGGGTTGGATAAAAAGAGGACCCACTAAAGGAAAATGGTTCTACAGACCAGAAGCGGCGAAGATCCTGAAAACCTTAGAGGATATCGTCGTTGAGGAGATTTTAAAACCTCTAGGATTCCAAGAAGTCATCGAATCAATGATGGTGCCTTTCGATGTTTGGGTAAAGACAGGACACATGGAAGGTATACCTAATGAGGCTTATTACGTTTCCGAACCCGTTACTAGAAATCCGGAGGAGTGGGAGGAAATAATAGACGAGATAAAGATCACTAGAGAGGTACCTTTAGAAAAGCTAGCCGAGATGACCGAGACTCCGAAGGCCGGTATATGTTATGCTCAATGCCCCATTATTTACTGGTCTTTTAGAAATGAAACGATAGGCGACGATAGTCTGCCAGTACTATTATACGAAAATACCGTGCCAAGTACCAGATATGAATCCGGAGGAAGGCGCGGGATCGAAAGAGTAGACGAGTTTCACCGTATAGAGCCGGTTTACATCGGAACAAAAGAACAGCTGGTAAAACTGAAGGAGGATCTGATCGAACGCTACAAACACGTTTTCGATGATATTTTGGATATCGAATGGAGGATGGCCAAAGTCGAGCCCTTCTATCTTCAGCAGGCAGGAGGTAAGAAAGAAGAGGAAGAAACTGATCTTGGAACGATAGATTTTGAGGCATATCTGCCTTACAAGGGAACAAGAGAAGAAAGCGAGTGGCTCGAGTTCGGAAACCTATCTATATTCAGGAAGTACACCGAAGCTTTCAACATCAAGAGTCAGACCGAAAAATTACTCTCAGGATGCACTGGTATAGGGATAGAAAGATGGGCTATAGCCTTTCTAGCGCAGAAAGGTCTTGATCCCAAGGATTGGCCAGAAAATTTCAAAGATCACTTTGGTGAGATGCCAGAAGGGGTTGAGTTGTTATAGAGAAAAAATAAACAAAATCTTTTATAAGAAATGTGTGTTTATTAGAGTGTGATAATAATGAAGGTTTTGATCGGAGAAGGTAATAGAACAGCTAGGACTTTGCTCAAGAATACAATAGATGTCATGGACTTCGATGTGAAGATGGTGGAAGACTCAGAAGGGGTGATGAATTCTTTAAAAGATGAACATTTCGACATACTTTTCCTGAGTTGGGGTCTTGAAGGTGATGACTGTTTTGGTTTTATTAGATATATCAGAGAGACTAAAAAAGACAAAAAACTTTACGTCATCCTCATGATACCAGAAGACAAGAAAGACATGGATCTGACGGAATATCCGAGAGACGGGATCAATGATTTTCTTGTAAAACCGTTGAACAGCGATATGATAGAGTCTAGGATGAAAAGAGCTAGGATCGAGCTCGGGATAGAAAAGAGGAAATTGACAATTCACCCATTGAACGAGTTGAAAGAGGAACATGATATGCTGAGAAGGATGGCCAATATATTTGAATTAGCACATTATAGGATCATGGATGATGTGCCTCAAAAAGTTGTGGAATGGGTGGTTTCTGTGGCGAATACACTAAACCAGGAAGTACACCACAAAAAGGAAAAAGAGTATCTGATCAGCTTCATCGAAAATGCTATGGAAGAACAGGGAGAATCTCCAGAGTCTAGATTGTTCTCCCGAGCGTCCTTGAAACAAATAGAAGAAGAACACAAAAGAATGAAAGATATGACCGAAGAGATAAGCCAGCTAGGTAAGGATTATAAAGATGAAAAGGTATATGCGGGAAAGATCAGAGAAATCTTGAGAGAGTATAAAGAACTGCTCAGGGACCATTTAGACAGAGAAGAAAGGTTTTTGTTCCCTCTCTCCGAGAAATACATGGACGAGAAGACTTCTAAAGAACTGATGCATAAATTCGACGAGATCGAAGAAAAAGTGGGGCACAAAAAGTTAGAAAAATTCTATAGACAGATTTCAAGGGTGGAAGAGAAGTTCTATCTAAAGAGGTAAACCCTATTTTCTTTCCTTTTTCTTCGAGGGCATAGGAGATATAGAGGATTTTCACCTACATAAAACCAAAAAGTAGTTATAACATCTATAAATCTCAACATGTCAAGTGAAAACGATGGCTAAAAAATCCAGGCGTGCAGGCAGACGTGTAAAAGATAAATGGAAAAGCAAAAGCTGGTACAGGATTGTCGCTCCCGAGATATTCGACGGTACCGTCATAGGTGAGACTGTATCTTCTGATCCAGAGTCTCTTCTAGGCAGAGTTACAGAGATAAGCCTCCAGGATTTAGCCGGAGATTTTTCCAGAACACATATCAAGGCTAAATTCAAGATAAACGGGATCAGAGGCGGAGAATGTAAGACCAGGTTCATAGGACACGAGATGACCACGGATTACATCAGAAGATTGACTAGAAGGAGAAGGTCCAAGATAGAAGCAGTTTTCACCGTTCGAACGAAAGAGGGTTTCAAGATAAAGGTCAAGCCTCTCTCGATCACCAATAAAAGGATCAACTCGTCTATCAAAAGATCGATCAGGAAGAAACAGCGTGAAGTCGTGAAAGAGATGGCTAACGATTCACGTTTGGGGGAGTTCGCTGAGAAGATACTCTTCGGAGAACTATCGAAGAAAATCGCCAACGAATGTAAAACGGTTTATCCATTGAAACAGGTAGAGATATGGAAATCCGAAGTCGTGTCTGTTCCCGAGCAGGAAGAATTAGATGTGAAGATAATCACCGAAGAAGAGATGGAAGAGAAAAAAGAAGCTGAAGAGGCCAAAGAAGAGGCTGAGGAAGAAGGTGAAGAAGAACCAGAGATGCCCAGCAAACCAGAAGTCGTGGAACAGTTCCAGGACATCGAAGGAATCGGGCCCACCATAGCAGAAAAACTCTACGAAGGGGGCTTCCATACTTTTCAGCAGCTGAAAGATGCCTCTCGCGACGAACTGACCGATGTCAAGGGTATAGGAAAAGCTGTCTCCGAGACGATCTACGAGGCTCTGCACGAATAGGTAAAATCCTTTCTTGTCGGGGTAGCTCAGCCTGGTGGAGCGCTAGACTCATAGGGAAAACTGTCGTTCCACATAGGTGTTCCTGGGACATCTAGAGGTCGCGGGTTCAAACCCCGTCCCCGACATAAATTTTCTTAACAAATGTTACAATTAGAGTTTTTTGAGTAGAAAGAACAGACAATTGAATAGTAGGTTCAAAAGGGCGAATGTAAGTAAAATTAAGTACAAAATATTGAGTCTTTTACTATATTCATGAATTATGACTCCCCTATATGTGGATTTGAAAAGTATTCTAAAATCAAAATTAATTCCCTATCCCCCAAATAAATTTTCTTAAGAAGCTGGAAAACAACTTATGCTGTGGGCAGAGACGGCCCATATGAAGAAAAGTCTAAATATAAGGGTACTTAATATACTTTGGTTATAATATCAATGAAGAAATAAATAAGGAAAAGACTGGAGAATAGCCTTCACAGGAATCACAACCATATCAGGAGCAGCAACCCCCTCAGGGACAAGAACTACAGCAGCCTCCTCAGGCATACCAACAGACTCAACAACCGCATCATCCGCCTAGAGATTTTTTCAAAGATCTGGTTAAAGATAAAACGATAGCTATGGTCGCCCTGTTTGGGCTGGTGATCATAATGGTAGGTGCTATACTTCTGAGTGCGACGACTTCGATAGACGACCCTAGACACATAATAACCTTTGGAAATATTCTGAAAGATATAGGAGTGTTCCTTCTATCGGGTATAATGTTGATAGGAGCATTTTATCGCGACGACTGGAACAAGTGGATGAGAATAGGTATGGCCGGTTTCGCACTGGTATTGATAGTCGTAGGATACTTCTCGATCGGTTTAGAGTTCGGAGCTACAACAGGTATGGGCTGATAATCACTCTAGAGTGAAGAAACAAAAACCTTTCTTTTTTTACTAATACTTTGAATCTAGCACTAAGTAGCCTTGAGATGATCGATACAAATCAAAAATATACCTTGATCTCTTTAGCCAATTTTTCCGGCTTTTTATTGCAATATGGTTCATCCAACAGCTTCGGCATTGCGAAGTCGTCAGCCCTATAAAACTTATCCAGATTCGTCCTGGTTATGATGTCGATCACTGTCGCGGATTTCGGCTTTTCTGTAGAAGCGGGGATGAAGATGGAAAAGTTGAATGAATTGCGCCCCATCTGGCTGTAAGCCTGTAAGACGTTGGTGATACTCTGTGAAAGATCCGATATGTCCTCATCATCGAAATCGAGGAAGTTTTTTAGATTGATCCCTTTAACATGATCGAATCCTCTTGGGGCGAAAGCCGAGATCCATTCAGTTTTTCCGACCTTTCCGATGTATCTTTTTCCGTTCCTTTCCTCCTCCAAGAGATCATCCCAGTAGGAACTTCCCTCTTTTTCAAAGTACTCTTCCGCATTAGAGATCAACCTCCTCTGGTGATCCATCATATTTTCAGAAACCAGCAACTGCATGTGGGGATGAACTATACTGCTTCCAGCGGGCTTCAGGTAATTCATAATCAATGCAGGGAACTTGTTCTCTTCGATATCCTCGATCTTATTTAAATACTCCTTAGCAAGCTTGAATCCATCGGTAAAGTGTTTCTGTTCGAACTCTTCTAAAGGTAGGTAATGTTCCTCACTCAATCGAATAACCATCGAATATTCAGAGTAAGGAGTCACGTTGGCTAATAGTGCTGCTTCTCCGCTCCATACCATCTCTTTAGAGAGAACTTTAGTATCTCTAGCTCCGACTTTCTCAATATTCCCGGCACAAAAAGGGCAGAAGCCGTCCTTTTCCACGTCACTCATGTCGCCTTCGGAGTTTTGAGCTAAGGGCTTATCGAGTATCCTAGATGTTTTACCTGTAAGAGGATCTACCCTGATCTCTATCTCCATCTCTTTTACCTCTTCTTCTGAGGGATCGTAAAATATCGCTAATTCAGTTTCTTTGCGAAATTCTATCATCGTTTAAACAGGATTATAGATGATTTTAAGATTTTTCCTGAAACTTTACTCGCGATCCATCAGTATATCCATGAAGTCCACAAGATGTTTAGCCAGAGAAGGATCATTTGTATAACCACAGGTTCCAAATCCAGGAGAGGTAAGGAGTGCTCTCTTCCGGTCGCTGATGAGTTCTGTAGCTATCAGTCTCTCTTTCCTCTTTACATCGGCGTTCTCATACACCCTCTCCCGTGGAGTGGTGATCACTGTGATGTCGACATCTCTTTTTTCAGCCGATTCCAACTCCTTTCTGAAACGATCCAATATGATAGAGAAGTTGGGGGAAGAGAGTATTATCTTCTCATCGGTCCTGTTTATCATCTCGCCTATCTTATCCAGAACCTTTTCCTTTCCATTGATAGTGTAGACCAGTTGAGGTTCGCCTTTTTCGGTAAGGACTTCGGAGAGCGTGTTCAATCTTCCAAAGACGTCGTCGAGTTCTCGAGAAAGTCTACTCTTAAGTTCAAGAGGATCCGCGGGTTTGAAAACTCTGGGTCTCCCCTCACTCACCACTACGTATCCCATCTCATGTAGTGAATCGAGAGACTTGTAGACCGAGGTCCGAGGTAAATTAGCAGAAGAAGCTATTGTTTCGGCATCCGCTACACCGTGTGCAACCAATGCGGTGTATGTTCTTGCCTCGTACTTGGTGAGGCCAAATCTCTGTAAACCATCGCTAATCAATTCATATTCTTCTTCCAATTCGTCCATCTTGAAATTATTTTCTTCCATTATTAGCGATATGCGCTACAAAATATTTAATAGTTCCCGTGTAAACTATCTGATTGATAATATGGTGATCCGAGAATCCTCTCTTGAGAGAGGTCTACCTAAGAAAACTGCTTCGATATGTCCTGAGTGTAAAAAGATAATCTCAGCTGACATCATAGAGGAGGACGGGAAGGTCGTTATGAAAAAGGAGTGTGAAGAACACGGCCATTTCGAGAGCGTTTACTGGTCGGATGTTGATATGTACAAGAAAGCGGAAAAGTGGGCTGTAGACGGAGTTGGAGTGGACAACCCAGCTATTGAAGGCGAAACCAGTTGTCCCGACAGCTGTGGTCTATGCGATATACACAAGAGTCATACCTGTTTAGCAAATATAGATCTGACCAACAGGTGTAACCTAAACTGTCCCATCTGTTTTGCAAATGCCAATCAGCAGGGTTACGTTTACCAGCCCTCATTCGAACAGATAGTCGGCATGTTAAAGACTTTGAGAGAGGAAAAACCAGTTCCCGCTACTGCGGTACAGTTCTCTGGGGGAGAACCTACTGTGCATCCGGATTTCTTCAAGATAATCAAGAAAGCTTCTGATATGGGCTTTTCACAGATACAGGTCGCCACTAACGGCATAAAATTTGCAAAAGACGAGAATTTTGCGAAGAAATGTGTTGAGGCAGGCCTGCATACAGTTTATCTCCAGTTCGATGGCTTGAAAAAAGAAAACTACATCCAGGCAAGAGGGAAAGATCTTCGAGCGGTGAAAAAGAAGACGATAGAAAACTGCAGGAAAACAGAGCCTAGACCTTTAGCGACTGTTCTGGTACCTACCATCGTTAATACGATCAACGACGACCAGGTGGGAGATATACTGGATTTTGCTATCAAAAATAGAGACGTTGTCCGTGGGGTAAATTATCAACCCGTGGCCTTCACCGGTCGTATCTCGAAAGAGGAAAGAGAAAAACAGCGCTATACTTTGCCGGATCTTGCCCGGGACTTGCAGGAACAGACCGGTTATATCTCAAAGGAAGATTTTTACCCTGTTCCTTTTGTCACGCCGATAACTAAATTGGTTTCGGTGATAAAGGACCAGCCTCATATAGCTTTCACCTCGCACCCTCACTGCGGTCTTGCTTCTTATCTGGTGATAGGTGACAACGGAGAAGTTCGACCGATAACCGACTTCATGGATGTCGAGGGATTGATGGGCGAGATGAATAAAAAAGCGAAAGAATGGGACTCCCTCATGAAGAAGACAGCTATCAAAGTGGGCAGTAAATTGAAGAGTGAGGAGAGTAAACGAAAATCCATGGTGAAGAACTTCAAAAAGCACTTCGGAGAATACCTTAAGGACGAAGAACTCCCCGGCGGTTTTACCATACCACAGATAATGGAAGACGTCATATCGAAAGGGGATAAAAAAGCGGTAGGTAAATTCGCCTGGCGCACCATGTTCGTAGGTGGGATGCACTTCCAGGATGATTACAACTACGATCTTGAAAGGCTTAAAAGATGCGTGATACACTATGCCACTCCCGACGGCAGGATAATTCCTTTCTGCGCTTACAATGGAGGACCCACATATAGAGAAGAAGTAGAGAAAAAATTTTCTGTGCCGCTTGAAGAGTGGAGGAACGAGAGATGAGCTTAGAGATAAATCATGACAGGTGCATGCACTGTGGCGCCTGTGTGGGAAGTTGTCCTGAGAACAGTCTATTCCTCAGGGAGTTCATCTTAGAGGTAGACGAGAGCTGCGTTGAATGTGGAACGTGCGTGAAAGCCTGCCCTATAAGCGCGCTAGAATTGAGAGGTGATTGAAGTGGATCCCGAAGAAGGAGACATATTGAAATGTGATATACTGGTGGTCGGTGGAGGACCCATCGGTAATACCGCGGCACGATTCGCAGCAAAGAATTTCAGCGGTAGAGTCATGGTGATAGAAAAGAGGCAGGAGATCGGTTCTCCTGTTAGGTGTGCTGAAGGCATCTCAACAGGGTGGCTCGACGAGCTAGAGATAGAGAAAACAGAACATTTCATCAATAAGAAGGTCGTTGGAGCAAAACTATACTCGCCTAGCGGTCATAACATGATCCTGGGTAAAGATATCGCAGGAGATGAAGTCGGAGCGGTGATAGAAAGAGACGTTTTCGATAAAGAGATGGCTATCCTAGCGAGCAGAGAGGGAGTCGAGTACATGTTGAAGACTTCCGCAGTTGACGTGATAGAAGAAGGAGGAGTCATCAAGGGAGTAAAAGCCAGAAGGATGGGGAATAACTTTGAGATCCACGCAGATTTGGTTATAGGTGCCGACGGTTTTGAATCGCAGATAGGTCGATGGGCTGGGCTTTACGATTCTTTAACTCCTAAAGACATAATGAGCTGTTTTCAGTATAGGATGACCAATATAGATTTCGATGATGAGCACACTCACTTTTATCTGGGAAGTGATGCACCCGGTGGGTATGTCTGGATCTTCCCCAAAGATGATGTTTCCGCCAACGTAGGTATGGGGATCCAACTCTCCCAATTAGACGGGAACAAGTCGCCAAAAGAATATCTTGATGAGTTCATCGAGAAAAATGATTGGTTGGATCAGGGGCAAGAAGTAGACATGGTCTCGGGTGGAGTTTCAGTAAGTGCGCCTCCGGATAAAGTGACAAAAGATGCACTGATGCTTGTTGGAGACGCTTCACGAGTTGTCGATCCGATCACTGGTGGAGGTATAGCAAACGGTATGAAACAGGCTAAGATAGCTGGAGAAGTTGCTGCCGAAGCTATTGAGGAGAACGATACTTCTGAAGAGTTTCTACAGAAGTATGAAGACCTTTGGAGGGAGAGACTCGAAGAGAAGCTTTGGCGAAACTACATGGCCAAGGAAAAGGCTGTTGAACTCCATGACGATGAGTTCGATATGGTGATCGATGCACTTTCAGATGAGAAGATAGAAGATATGAGCATCGAAGCCATATTGAAGGCTGTCGGCGAAAAATATCCTGAGCTAGTGGAGTCCTTTAAAGATATGCTGTAGATACGTGATCAAGGGATCTGAGAGACCTCTACTTATCTTTTAGTGATGATATCATGAGCGGGATGAGAATACAAATAAAAGATTTGCTAGAAAGAGAGTTAGGAGCTAGTAGCGATGAGTTACTTGAAGAATTTTTGGATGGAAAAAAAGACGGAATTAATAAGGATAGAGTAGAGGAACTGGAAGATCACATTTTTGAGAAGGTTAAAGAAGAACGCGGGGTAGAAAAGGCTGAGGAAATTGTCGACGAGATAAAAAAGATAAAGTTGTCTGAACAGCTCAAGGAACTGCGTGAAAAAAGCAAAAGTAAGATACAGATTCGTAGCAGATACGAAGTGTTGAAGAGGTTAGGCGACGTCTGCGTGAATCTAAATCATCTGGAGGAAGCAGAGGATCATTTTGACGAGATGCTCGAGATAAGCGAAGAGTTCGTTAAGAAAGAGATGATCATCGATTCCTTGCAAGCTAAAGCTGAGCTGTATCTTCTCCTCGGCGAATTGAGCAAAGTTGAAAAAAATGCCAGGAGGATGATAAAACTGGCTAGAGAATCAGGGGACATAGTGATGGAAGGCGAAGGGATAAAACTAGCCGGAATAGTGGCCTGGCGTAAAGGAGATCATAGAGAGGGGATGAATTATCTAAAAGATTCTCTGGAGATGTTCAAGAAAGGATGGAGAAAAGCGAGCGTCTATAGAGAGTTAGGAGACCTACACGTCGATGCGGGAGATTACGAAGAGAGCTTGGAATATTACGAGAAAGCTGCAGAGGTTTTCGGTGAAGCTGAGATGTTGTATGAAAGGGTTAACATGCTGCTAGAGGTAGGTATGATACTGTCTGAAATAGAGAAAAACGGAACGGTAAAGTATCTAGAAGCGGCAGAGAAGGAGGCTTTGGAGAACTCATTTTTCGACTTCGCGGGTTGGAGTTCGCTTAATCTCGGTGAGATATATCTTGAAGATGGTAGGATTAAAAAGGCAGAAGAGAAGTCGAGGATTGCTTTGGAGCTGTTCGAAAAGGTGAGAGACGAACACGGAAAGGGGGGAGTTGAGCTGACCTTGGGTAGGGCGATAGCTGTTAAAGGTGAGGTCGCTGAAGCCGAGAGAGTATTGAAAGACGCTTTAACTATTTTCAGTAAACTAGGATTATCAGAATCACAAGCAGAAGCGCTCTATAGGTTAGCTCAAGTTCAAAGGGAAAAAGGTGATATGGATGGAGCAAAGACGAATCTAGAGGAGGCGTTGAAAATCTATGACGGGTTAGATATGGCGGAGATGAAAGCGGAGATAGAAGAAAAATTGGACGATTTGACCAAATACTTGAAATAGTAAAAGGAAAATCCTATCACGGTATATATGGTTAAGCCATCAGGTTTCCTTAACGAACATTTGAACGAGAAGGTAGAACTTTTGTTAAAAGACGGGAGTACCATAGAGGGTAAGTTGATAGGATATGACGATCACATGAATTTAGTCCTTGAAGATTCCGAAGAGAAGAAGGAAGATAAGCATAGGAGGATAGGGACCATAGTCCTGCGAGGGAATAACGTAGTTACAATAAATCCTGAATGAAAAAAAATTCCTTCAATCGTCCTCTTGGAATTCCTCGACCTCTTCTTCAGAGGGTTGCTCTTCATGTTCTTCTAGATATTCGGCTTTTATCTCTTTCGCTATATAGACGTCTTTCCCAGCTTCCATTATCTCGTTTCCGTCTTCTATAGCGCTCTTTGCATCCACTTTTAAGATCACCGGCTCTTTAGATCTCACTGCGCCAGCTTCCACCGCGGAATCGTAAGTGCCGCTGAGATGAACATATGTCCTGTCTGAAGGGTGCAACCCGCTTTCGAGAAGCAGTTCACTCTCCTTTTTTGTAGTGGGCGCATACAGCGTATCCGGTATACCTTCCGTGGGAAGGTCTAGGTCGACTTCGATAGAATGTCCATAAGTAGCTCTTATCTGACCGTCTTTGTGTTCATACCTGCTCTTTTCGTCAGTGGCGACCAATGCTTTTACATGATACCTCCTTACCCAGTGGAAGCTCTTCTGCCTGTTTCGCAGGATTTTGACAAAATGCTCGAGGCTGATCCATCCTTGTTCGTCCATCTCCAATCCGTACTTATCGGGAAAATGGCGTAGGACACCAGCGGTCGTTTTGCCGAGGTTTTTACTTTCCTCATCACTCATTATAAATTTTCCTCTTTCATCACATTCTGGACACTCTTCATTACGATAATAACCGTGTTCCTCGCACTCCCTTATCATACTATCAAACTGTTCTAAGGAGGATACGATAATAAATGTTTTGCTGTCTTCATTTTTACATTTACAACAAATTTTATTATAAGTACAGTCTCTTATAAGGATGATCACAGATGGCAAAAAAAACTTCACGTTTAGAAGGTTTTCACAAGAAAGAGCTCGAAGAGAGAGTTGAGCTGGTTAAGAAGAACTCTGGTGCAGATAAATCTCTTGACCATCTGGTCGGAGAAGGTCTCTCCAACCAGAAAGCGGACCAGATGATAGAGAACGTCGTTGGAACATACGAACTACCAGTGGGAATAGCGACCAACTTCAAGATAAATAATGAAGACTTTCTCGTTCCCATGGTTATCGAGGAGTCTTCCGTGGTCGCTGCTGCTTCCTACGGGGCGAAACTGGCTCGTAATAGCGGAGGGTTTTTTGCCAAAGCTACCGAGCCGGTGATGATAAGTCAGATCCAAGTGACCGGACTTTCCGACGCTTATTCTGCTAAACTGAAAGTGTTGGAAAAAAAAGATGAGCTGATGAAAATCGCTGAGGAGCAGGACCCTGTCTTGGTGAAACACGGCGGCGGTGTAGAAGACGTGAGATGTAGGGTGTTGAAGAGCAGATTCGGAGATTATCTAGTGGTGCATCTTTTGGTAAATTGTCAAGATGCTATGGGAGCTAACGCGGTAAATACCATGGCGGAAGCCGTCGCGCCTCGAGTGGAAGAGTTGACAGGCGGTAACGTTTATTTAAGGATATTATCCAACCTGGCGGATCAAAGGTTGGCTAGAGCGAGAGCTGTCTGGGATAAAGAAGAGATAGGTAGAGATACTGTAGAAGGCGTTATTCAGGCGTATGAATTTGCTAGGATCGATCCTTACAGGTGTGCGACTCACAACAAGGGAGTGATGAACGGTGTAACTGCTGTAGTGATGGCCACAGGTAACGATACCAGAGCTGTTGAAGCGGGAGCTCATTCTTATGCAGCTTCAGGTGGAGGCTACTCTCCTCTAACGGTTTGGGAAAAAACTGAAGATGGAGACTTGGCGGGCAGTATAGAGATCCCAGTGCCCGTCGGAGTCATCGGTGGAGCTACATCTTCGCATCCCGGAGCTAAAGCTAACCTGGAGATACTAGGTGTTGAAAGTTCTAAAGAACTGGGAGAAGTGATGGCTTCGGTGGGCCTCGCTCAGAACTTCGCGGCTTTACGAGCCCTAGCTTCTGAGGGAATACAGAAAGGACACATGAGACTGCACGCGAAGAACGTGGCGGTGCAGGCAGGTGCAGAAGGTGATGAAGTTGAAAAAGTGGCTGAAAGGATGATAGAAAAGGGGAAAATAAGAGCGGATATGGCCGAAAAGATACTGGAAGAGTTGAGAGAATAAGAACCTGCTGAACCCAATCGATCGCCAGTATTTTCCATATATTTATCTCTTTTTTCTTCGGCCTTGTTTATCAATCAATAATCTTTTAAGGTCTTTTGACTCAAATATTCTTCTATCCTTTCTCTTGCCATTTCAACGTATTCTTTGTTGTTGTCGTAACCAACGTATTTTCTATCGGATTTTAGAGCGGAAATGGCAGTAGTTCCAGACCCAATAAATGGATCTAATATGACATCGTCTTTAAAAGAGAATAGTTGAATGCATCTATAAGGTAGTTCTTCAGGAAAAGGAGCAGGGTGACCAATTTTTTTAGCAGACTCCGGTTTAAAGTCCCAAATACTTTTTGTAAATTCTAAGAATTCATCTTTCGAAATGGTGTTTTCCTTTTTCCGAGAATCTTTTCTAGAAAATGTATTTTTACAAAAAACAAGAATATATTCATGTTTATCTCTCAACACGGGATTTGCTGCGGATTTCCAACTTCCCCATGCTGTTCCCCCACCGATATTCTTGTTCCATATTATTTCACCCCTCATCAAAAAGCCGATATCTTCCATAATCCGGATTATATGTGAATGGAGAGGTAGATATGGTTTCCTACCTAGATTTGCGATATTTATACAGGCCCTTCCTCCAGTTACCAAAACTCTATAAGTTTCTTCGAATACATCTTCTAATAGGGAAATATATTCTTTGAGAGTTAGATCTTCATCATAATCTTTGCAGGCATTATAGGGAGGTGAAGTTACCATGAGATGAACTGAATTGTCGGGTAATTCCTCCATATTTTCACTACTTTTACAGAATATTTTATTCAGATCCTTGGTGGGTATTTCGTTTTCTATAAACTCAAATTTTTTATCCTCTACTCTTTTTCCATCGTATAAGCTGCTATCATAAAACACACTTGAATCGTGATTTTCCCTGCTAGACACTCCAAAAGAGCTTGTAGTTGTGCCATTATGAGTTTCATCATCCCTAGCGATCATACCCCCTCCACGTCATATAATTTTTTAAAGAAATCTTCTCCTATATCTGTATGGTCTTTATCCAAGTCGAGTGATTTAATAATTTTACCTAATCTCGACTTTTTTAACATTGAACCAATGAAAATTCTTTCATCTTCTAATAAATCGTCCACAAAATCACTGAGTTCATCAACAGTGTCTATTCTCAAAAAACCTTTTTGATCGCTTTCTTTTGGGTTTCTCTGCAACTCATCTGATACATCCATCACAAGGGGGTTCGGAGTTAAAGAAAGGAATCTTTGAACGATCCCCGCTCTTACAGATCCATCGACCTTATCAAGGTAACTAGTAGGAGGTGGGCTGTTTCCAACTACGACATAGGGGATATCATTTGATTTGAAGTGACTTCTAAATATAGCTCCTTTCCCTATCGCCTTCAAGATACTATCCGTTCTATATATGGAACCTCTACCATGATGTTTATCATAATCGGCCACCATTTTCAATTCGCCATCATCCGATAATTCCCAGTTCCATATCAAGGACATTTTCACTTCAAAAACTATCTTGATTTGATCAGGTTCATATAGCCTACCTGTGATCCCTTTTTTTACTATAGCCATGTCGGCAGCAGACCGAGATGTAAGATCGAGACTTTTGCAAACGATATCTCTCTTTACTTCTAAATCGTCATATCCTGCTTTTTGTAAGGCCTCTTCAAAGATCTCTGAGGCATATTTTTCAGTAAAAACAGATACGGGAGAATTTCTTCCTTGTGGAGTTGTGCTAGCTAGTTCTCCTCCACACTTTGGACAATTTTTAGGTTCAGTTTTTTTAAAGAAGGCTTCATACCTATAATCGCATCGTTTACAGCTTATAGTTGCCCATACAACTGCATCAGTTGATCTTATGAATGCTTTTTCTTTTTCGGGATTCCACATCGTTATAACCCAACGGGTGGATAGTTATTATTTCTTATGGTCTCGAGGGATGTAGAAAATATGCATTTAACTCAGTCTTCCACGAAGGTGGTGAAGTTGAAAAAGTGGCTGAAAGGATGATAGAAAAGGGGAAAATAAGAGCGGATATGGCCGAAAAGATACTGGATGAACTTAGATGTTAGATCTCAATCCTCGCCGGTCTTTTCCATATATTTATCTCTTTTTTCTTCGGCCTTGGCTATCTTTTCCTTGAGCTTATCGATCTTCTTCTCGTGATCTTCTATCTTTTCATCGTACTTCTGTATCTTGTTCTCCATCTTTGCAACTTTTCTTTCATATTTTGCTTCTTTATCGAGCTTCTTGGCCTCTTGCTTCCCTTCTTTTGCCTTCTTCTCTAGCTCTTTTGAGGAGGATCTTTCTTCTGACATATTATCACTGATTTATTCTTACTGTTCAAGGGGTGCTTCTACCTGGACCAGCTTTCCGGGCCTTCTTCTCGTATTTCTGTTTCTTCTTCTTCGCACTCTTTATCTTATCTCTGTATTTGTCTATCTTTTGTTCGTACTTCGCTATCTTCTTCTCCTGTTTAGCCGCCTTCTTTTGATATTTGGCCTGTTTTTTTAGTTGATCTGCTCTATCTGCCTTCTTGCCGGCGTGTTTCTTTCTTTCGGAACCTCTTTTCTTTTTTGCCATATATAACCACCGTATCTAATAATATAGGGAGGATATAAAGTATTTATTGGTCAAAATGAGTGCAATGGGGAGAAAATATTGGTAAAAAGGGGGAAAGGGTTTTAGCTGTTTTATTAATTTCCAAGAGCTGAGCTCAGTAATTTTCTAGAAATTTTTAGATTTTACTACATCGTAACCGTCTATCCGCAGTTCAACTCTTTGTAAAGTTTCATCCTCGTCTTCATAGTGCTCCAGTTCGAGTCCTCTGATGCGGAATGTTGATTCGCCTCTGACTTTACCATTCAACAATCATCTCCAATTGCCTTCCTCTCTCGCCTCTTCTATGATATCTTCACGTATATCGCCGTTCTCATCTTCATAAAGCACTCGGATATCGATGTCCTCTACGTCTGCCGAGCTGGGTGATGACATCGAGTTGACTTTAAATTCAAAGTCCAACACGTATATGCCATCCGATTCATACCAGTCGTATTTTTCTATACTTACCCTAGCGGTGAGCGAGCTTACCCTCTCTCCACCGACCTCGCCGACCATCATGTAGAGTTTAGCGGCTAGAACTACGGTTATCGCGACCAGCAAGATGGTTGCGGTGACTGGCAACACAGCCTCTTCTATTCGATCTCTTCATAGGTTAAGTCCTGCAGGGACTCTTCGATCACTATAAATAAGGGGTTAAGTTCCCTTAATGTATATGGGTTGAGCTATATTTTATTTTTAACTAGTGAATATGGCCATATCAAAAATGAAAAGTAAAAAAGGATAGAAATGAAAGGAAAGGGTTTTGGCTGTGTCTGTGTGTATCGAGTGTTGTTTTAAGCTTCCCAAGAGATGGTACCTGTGTATCCGTCTATACGGATGACGACTTCTTCGATGTCTTCTGGGTCACCATCTATCTCAGTAAAAATATCGAACCTGGTTCCACTTGCGACTTCATCGTCGTCGAGCAAGGTCCATGTGATCCCATCGGCATCTCCGGAGATAGTTACTTCATCTGTGTCTGCTCCTCCTACCTCATCTCCAAGCACCGTTATCTCTAGATCTTCTGGAGCAGCACTGCTCGGCGTCGACAGGGATATGAACTCGAACTGAGCTACTTCGTCGGTATCGTCGATCTCTCTGTCAGTTATCTTGCCTGCCACTGAAGTGCCTCCATCTCCGCCGATATCGCCGACCATCATGTACAA
>JBMCXO010000012.1:0-27537 GCA_048621055.1 Candidatus Natronoplasma sp.
AATCCCGTCCGGGGCGCTTTCATTCGCATTGGTTCTTGGAAGATTTAAAGAGATTGGTTTGGTTGCAAGGCATTTACTCTTTCTCCTTTTTTACTCGCGATATCGACGAATTTTTTCTTTGATGTGAAAAAAATCCTCTATTTAAAAGAGTGGTCTTTTGTGATAATTATCGGAAGAAGTTATTTATAGACTCGTTAAGAATAGACTTATAGGGAGATATAGGTGATCGACGTAACCTGCGATAGAGAGGATGATGAAATCTGTAAAAAATATTACCTCTCTAATGGAATATGGTACGCCAGCTGTAAGATAGCTATGAAACTAAGGAGATCCCTAGATGAAAGAGAAGATCAGCCAGATTTTGAAGAACTGCCTGAAGAATTTAAGGATTATTTGAACGATATGGTAGAGGAAAGTAAAGCTGAGAGGTCTTCGGGTAGAGATCACTTCTCATATCAAAAAATGAAAGAGATAAATGAACTTAGAAAAGAACAAGTTGAATCAGAAACACACTGAAAAGATTTTACAGCGGACCTCAAACCATGATAGGTAGATACAGCGATGCTGCTACATATTCATCGATTTTGTCGAATAAACGACCACTTTCACTCATCCCCTCTTTATTCTTATAAATACTCCTATACAGATGATAAGTCTGCGATGGAAGCCGAACAGGATTTAGAAAAGGGAAGATTGAAGATGATCAAAGGTTTAGACCACAGACCCGTTTCTTCATTAGCTGTTCAGGTGGTTGCATCTGAAAGGAAAAAAGCGTTTATCATGGATGGAAGCAGGACCGTAAATCCTTACTTCATCGTTAGAGAATGTAAGCGTGAAGGCTTGAACGAGAAAGAGATCTTGAGAAGAATAATGATGGCGAGAACGTTCACTGCATATCAATACATAGATCTGCTGGAGAAGGCCAAAGAAGAACTCAAGGATAGAAAGACTATCTTTTTGGGCGCTGTAGCTCCATCGCCTCTTTTTGAAGACGAAGAGATGAGTCAGGAAGAAGGAAGATGGCTAAGGTCTAGATCGATAAAGATGATAAAGAAACTGGTAAAAGAAGAAGGATTGTACGGTGTTATAGTGGATCCGGAAGCGGAACTACTTCAGAAAAGAAGAAGCTTCCAGTTGAATAGAGAATCTGACGGGAAAAAATATATGAATCACTCTAGTGTCTCATCGATTGGATGAATCATAAAAGGATCATCAATCTTCCCTTAGCGACGATATTTTTTCTTCTCTTCCTTTTAGTAATAGTGATACTTCCTCTTATCATCAGCGGAGCCTTCAGGATGTTGGGTTTTAGTCCCTGGCAAACCTTTTTCCTGTTCTTCTTTTCACTGATAGGAAGCGTAGTGAATATACCAGTTTATTCGGTTAAAGTGAGGCAGCGAGTTCATATCCCTCAGTCAGGATTCTTTATAGACTTTTTATATCCGCAGAATTCTTTCTCTTATCAAGAGATGAAGTCAACCATCGCCGTAAACCTCGGTGGAGCGATCATTCCAGCTTTGATATCAGTATATCTGATCATCAATAATCCTCATCTAGTGTGGCAGTACTTGGTTGGGATAGGCATTATGGCTGCTATCTGTTATAAGTTAGCTCGTCCTATTCAGGGAGTAGGGATAAGTATGCCTCTGCTCATCCCTCCCATAGTAGCGGCTTTGATCGCTTTCTTTTTACCAGGATCTCCTCAACAGGCTATAGCCTACGTGTCAGGTGTGAATGGCGTTATCATCGGAGCGGACATATTAAATCTGAAAAAAACTATCAGTATGGGGAGTAGAACGTTGAGTATAGGCGGAGCTGGTACATTCGATGGAATCTTCTTGACAGGTATCGTAGCAGTGCTTTTGACAGCTTAGAGATGTCGAAGTCGTTCCTCTGTTTTCTTGTAGATCAAGCTTTTATCTTGTGGTTGACTAAATCGGTTGTAGAGCCTAAAGCCTCTCTCATCCTTTTCAAGAAGTCTTCATTTTCCATTAGGGAAAATCCTATAGACTCACCGTTTATCACCACACATAATGGCATCGAAAATACACGGGTGAATTCTTTCGGTTCTTCGAATGAGACGACAAGCTTTATGGGCATATTGGTATCCAATTTGCGCAGTTGCTTGAAGGCCTCCATCATCTCTTCAACGCAGTACGGACAGTGTGAATTGCAGAGTATGAGCGCTTTATTCTTGTCCAATTCATAGATAGGAAGATTGGTAGATTCCTCCGTCAAGAAATCACTTTCTGTAAATTCATCGGTTAAAGGATAATAGAGAAGATGCTTATGATCTTCAGAGAGTTTTTTGAATCCATTTGCTTTGTAAAAATCTGCATTCTCAATGGGCTTTGGAGAGGGGTAAGGAAGCGTTACTAAAGCTTTTGCTGTTTGATGTTCAAAATATCTTTTAGGCCTTTCGAATTCCTTTATAGTTTCTTTCAATAGAGAATTTCTTATTCCCAAACCTCTTTTATCTTTTTTAACAAAAGTACACTTTATCTCGACAACTCTCTGCTCAGGTTTAGGAATATATTGGATCATTCCAACTTTCTCTGAATCTAGATAAGCTACTTTTCCGATAGATCCGAATTTACTCATGTTTTTGATGACCCATTTTTTCCACAGAAAATTTCCCTCGACGAAGAAGGGATCATCCAATTTTTCTTCTGGTATACATAAACATTCTAGGTCTTCCAATATATTTTCATCTATATCTTCAATTTTAATTTGATTTGAGGTCATATTTACCTCCCTAATTATCTGATATTCAAGTCTTACTTTAAATACTTATCTGCATAGGAAGATTTTTTAATATTTAGTTCAATATAGAATAATCTTAAATATATTTAAAAATTAAAAAGAGGAAAAGGGTTTTTGTTTTGTTCTAGTTGTGTAGTTTCACTCTATCTTTGCATAGGTTGCTTCTATAGAGTTCTCACTGTGTATCTCTTCTTCGTATTCGAACTCGACCTGTTCACCCATTCTCAACTGTACGTGCTCGTACTGTCCGTCTTCTAGCACAACAAGGTAGTATCCAGGTTCTAATTGTTCAGAGATATACCATCCGTGATCTCCACTCTCGCCTGACTCGACTTCGGAACCCTCCATACCATCTTCATCGGATTCGTAAATCGTAACTCCTATTCCTTCCATACCACCTTTGACATAAACATCTATACTAGACAGCTGGTATTCACCGTAGTTCACTTCGATTTCTTCGACACAACCCAACCTCACATGTACTTCTCTGGGCGTGGTGTGTTCCCACTCGCAGCAAGCTTTCGGCTGATAGACTACATAGTCACCAGGATCGTTGTCTTCGAAGATATAGTAGCCGTGTTCGTCAGTTTCAGTGATAGCTATCGGTTCATCTCCTATGATGTTACCTTCAACGTCCGCTTCCCACAGTTCGACTGTCTTTCCTCTTAACGGGATGTCTCCAACTTCCGGATCGAATTCACCGTTCATGTCGAAATCATAATACTTGAGTCCAACTATGTCACCATGTCTGTAGTTACCGAAGTTGTACCATAGTTCTCCTTCAGGCAGTACTTCTATCTCATAGTAGTACGGTGTGGTGTTATACCATCCTTCTGGTAAAACTTCTTCAAGGATGTACATTCCCGGCTTGATACACGAGAAGTTGTAGTAACCGTCTTCGTCTGTCTCAGTCGTCATGTATGGTTCGTGCATTGAATGTATCTCCTCCTCATCACCGTTCTCTTCATGATACTCGTACAGATTGATGACCCATCCTTCTAGACCGATCTCGATCTTATCGAATCTTTCGTTCATGTTGTAGTCGCAGAACTTGTAGCCCTCTATGGATCCGCCGGGTACATTACCAAACCAGGCTTCTGAGGTATTACCAGCTTCGACTTCAACATATTGGATATCCTCTGTTGTCGGGAACCAACAATCTTGGACGATTTCCTGAACAGCGTACAATCCTGATTCTAGACTCTCGAACATCGCTAAACCATCTTCGTCAGTTACATTTGTAGCGATTATAGCTTCTGGTTGCCCCTCATCAGTTGTATTCCATAGGTTGAATGTCCAGCCTTCCAACATCTCTTCTCCTTTGTCGTACATCCCGTTCATGTTGTAGTCGTAGAACTTGTAGACTTCGATATCACCGTACTGTACGTTACCGAACCAAACTTCCCAGTGATCTCCAGGTCCTAGTGTTTGTTCTTGCCATAAAGGAGTTGTGTTCAACCATCCTATGTCAAGCATCTCTGTGACGTTGAAATCTCCGATTGGTACAAGGAAGTTATATGATCCATCTACACCGTAGGTCTGAGCGAATATCTGTACGCCTTCGAACTCGCCTAGTACATCGAAATTTACAGTCTGATCTGCTAGTAGATAATCACCGTCTTCAATGCTGTATACGCCATCCATATTTGCGTCATTGAACTTGTTTATGGTTATCTCCGGGAACTCGTAGTTTCCGAAGTTGATTATGGCTTTCGGGCTGCAGCAGTTAAATTCGATCTTCACTATGGATTCTGTGGTGTTATCCCATCCATATGGTACTTCTTCCTGCACATAGTAAGTCCCTACTTTTATGCCATCAAAGAAGTAATATCCGTTCGGCTGTGTGAAGAACGTATCTATTATCTCTCCCGGTTCTCCGTCGATCTCATTCCATAGGTTGATCTCCCAACCTTCTAGAACCCAATCTTCCTCGTTGAATTCTCCATCCATGTTCTCATCGTAGAACTTGATACCGTATATCTCCTTGAACATACAGTTGGAGAAATTTATTTCGGTTGTTGTTTCACATGGTTCTACATACACGTGCAGTATATCCGCAGTGTTGTTATACCAACCTTCGTACATCTCTTCCTGAACGAAGTATTCACCAGGCATCACACAGTTGAAGTAGTACATTCCGTCCCTGTTTGTCTCTGTGGTTTCTATTATCTCTCCAGGCACTCCATCTTCTACGGTCCATAGGTTGATCTCCCAATCCATCAGGGGCTTGTCCAATCCAACATCGAAATATCCATCAGCTTCGATATCGAGGAACTTCATACCCTCGATCCTTCCACCGCGGACGTTACCGAACCACAAACTGTACATTCCTTCAGCTTTTATCTCTACATGATGTAGTAAATCGGTTGTGGATAACCAGCAACATTCGTCTTCGCCAACTTCTGGAATGATCTCTTGGACAACGTAGTTGCCCGGTTCTAGTTCTTCGAAAGTGTACATGCCTTCCATCGTGTTTACAGCTTCACCAATCTCTTCTGTCGGATTGCCATCTTCATCAGCTGCCCACAATTGGAACATGAAACCATCTATCATTTCTTCTTCGTCATCGAATTCACCGTTGTAGTTCGAATCATAGAACTTGTAGACCGTTATTTCTCCAAAGAGTTCTTCTTCTACATTACCGAACCATACTTCCGAATTCTCGTCGGGATAAACAGTAACTAGCTGTTGTAGGTCCGTCGTGTTCATCCATCCATCTTGGAGTTCTTCTTCAACTATGTATTCTCCAGGATACAAGTCTTCGAACGTATATTCTCCGTTTACATCGGTGGTACCACCAGCTATCTCTTGATTTTTATCTCCGTCAACTGCAGTCCACAGGTTAAATGTCCAGCCCTCTAACAAATCATCGATCTCTTCATCGTATTCCCCGGTCATTTCATAGTCGTAGAACTTATAGACAGTTATACTACCGTCTAACAGGTCATTAAAGAACCATACATCCGTGTTCTCTCCCGGATAGACTGTAACTTCTTGCTCTATTCTTGTCACGTTGTACCATCCATCTTCGAGTTCTTCTTCAACTATGTATTCTCCAGGATATACGTCCTCAAAGGTGATTTGTCCTTCGTCATCAGTCGTACCACTAGCTATATTCTCGTCTTTTTCTTCATCATCCGTGCTCCATAGATTGAACGTCCAGCCTTCTAGTCCACTTTCATCCTGCTCATAAAGCTTATGGACAGTTATGCTACCATCTAACATCGCATTGCCGAACATCACATGCCAATCACCGTAAGGTGTGAACGTCACCGATTCTTCAGAGATCTGCTCATCTACGATATCATAGCTCAATGTTTGAATGATAGATTCTTCCTTCTGTTCTGTATAGGTGTTATACCAGCCATTTGGTAGGTACTCCGTAACCATATAGTTTTCTTCTAGTTCATATCCTCTGAAGATCAAGTATCCAGTATCGTTGGTCCATCCTTCTTCCATGGACTCCCAGACACCATCTACTTTTTTGAAGAGTTCAAAGTGCCAGTCTTCTAACGGATGATCACCATCGTTTGGTTCATACCCCAAAGTTTCCTGATTATCGTAGAATTTAAAGACAGATATATCTCCATATTCTTCTTCATCAGTATCTTCGACATTATAGAAAGTGACTACTACGTTATTCAACTGTTGACCCTTATCCTGGATCGAAAATGTGTGTGTTCCGTCTTCATCATACTTATACTCTACATCAGTTTCGTGGTTCTCGTAGTAGTGTTCTGATCCCATAAAGGTCCAACCATCTTTTATCTCTTCTTGTACTTTGTAATGCTGTTCACTGCATAATCCTTCAAATATCAGGTATCCAGTTTCGTTGGTTGTTCCATCAGCTAAAGGTTTATTTGCCCAGGAATTTCCATCTTTCACATAAAGACTGAAACTCCAATCCTCTAGCCCTTCACCGGTCACATAATCTCTCTTGTAGACCGTGATTGTATAATCACAGTCCTCATTTATAGTGACCGTTTCGCTGTCCTCCTCAGAGGCGTTTGTGATCACTGTTACGCCAATTCCTAGGCTGCTTATAGCAAGAAAACTCGCTATCAACAGCACTAATACGTATTGTTTCAATTTTTTCACCAACTATATAAAGGCGATACTAGTATATATAACTTTCTTAAACTATCAATAATTAACCTAATCTAAATATTCTAAATATAATTTAAGAAATAACGGTACATTACGATTATTTACTAAGATAATGAAAATATGAACGTGAGGTATTTCAAATAATAGCAATTTTAAGATTTTTTTAAAATAAATTATCCAGTAGACCAAAATTTAGTGTAATTCAACATCATCTACTACTTAAACAGGCATTCATTATACAATTAAGGCTCTTCAATATAGACTAATTAATTGTTGTTGATCTCAAAAAAAATCGAAAAAGGAAAGGATTTTATTTTCTAGTGGTTCAAACTTGTTCGCTCACTTAGTGATCTTAGCAGAAGAACTCTTTTTTGTTCCTTTCTTGACAAGGACAGGGTATCTTCTACTTTGTTTTTTTACTTGTTTAGGATATTGTACTTTCGATGAAGTATTCATCTTCACGCTTGATTTTTCTTTCAAGTAACTTCTATAGCCATCAGATATTAAACTGCCGATTATCCATGTCATTCCGAGCAAGACCAAGTTGATAGACCAGAATCCTATAAAGACCACGATGAAATAATTCTGATATTCCAAATTGGTCATTATTGTATTCAATTCTGCTTCACCCCCTGTAGGTGCCGGTGTTCTAGTGAGGAACAAATAGACTGGACCAAGAGAAGGCCACAATAAAAAGAAGCCCTTAAACCAGGTTGGCCAATTTTTCCACTTCAATCTCTCAGATAAGGACAATACAGCTAATTTCAATTTCATAATTATACCTCCAATCTATTAACGTTAAAGAACTATATAAAGATATCTAAAGTATATAGACAGCCTAAATTAGATTGATTAATAACTCTAGCATAATTAAAAACAAGATTGGAAGAGATTTTTCAGTCTTTCTCTTCGAGCCTTTTTTCTAGTTCAGATATCCTTTCCTTCAACTCTTCTATCTCTTCTTTTTCGTCCTTCTCTTTAGGTTTCATCATCTTTTCATAAGTGGACCGAATTGGCTCTAGAACATTTTCTATCCTATCCATATAGTCTTTCTCAGTGATCTCAGTGAATTCCTCTATCTTCTTCGCCAGCTTCGGTTTCTTCCTACCCAGACTTTCCCAGAATTCTTTATAGATATCATCGTGTTTTTCGGGTATCTTTACCATCTTCTTATCCAATTTGTCAGAGATCAGATCCCACTTATCCAACAACTTTTTAGCTTCGTCGTGATCCTCAGCGAGTTCTCTTAATTCGTGGGTGATACTCTCTGAGAATTCGTCCCAAGTGTCACTGAGTTCCTCTTCTTTGTCCTCGAGCCTGTTTCGTCCTTCTTCCAATTCCTCTCTGACCTCTTTGATCATATCGAACCACAATGGATAAAGGTCCCTGATCTTTCTCTCAGGATCTGCCATGATCTTTCGGCTTTCTTTAGTGTGCTCTTCTATTATATCACTGATAGACTCTCTTTTCAATTCTATCTCTAAAGGAATCTCTTTCAGATGAAAATTCATCTCTTCGGTGAAGTCCTCCCATTCGCTCTTTAGATTTTCCACGTCCTCCTCGGGCAACTTCGTTTTTGCCAACATCTCGATGTTTTTCTTAATAACTTCAGATTGTTCCTCCCACATCTTTTCGATCTCTAACCAGTACTTTTCAGGACTGATCTTGATATCTTTCAAATTTTTATCAACTTCTTTCTGCATCTCTTTCCAGAATTTCTTTATATAGCTTGGTGCACCTATATCGAAGTCTCCGAAAAGTTTAGCTGATGTAGAAGGTTCTTTAGATCCTGTTTCGACCGTTTCGTCCTCCTCTTCAGAACTTTCTGCAACCGCATCTTTCACTCTCTTATATAACTCGGTAGACAGCATCTGAGAGGCCATATCGTCCTTGACCCAGTTACTGTTTAGTTCGATCTCAAAACTTTCTAGTATATCCTCCATCTCATCTCTCAGAAACTCATCTTTGAACTTCTCCATCAGTTTATCGTCTTCTTCATCCTCATCATATACTTCTAAATATCTTTCATATAACTCATTTGTTCTATCCATATTGTTCACTCCCATTTATTGGTTTATTAATACTCAAGAGCTTAATATATCTTTTTATTTCTAGCTTTTTTATATAATTCCCGTTCAGCCTATTTCATCCAGAGGGCAATCATTCCTTGCACAGGAGGGTATTTTATTACTGTGTGGGCAGACCGAAGGCGCGCCCATCCTCTCACAGATCTCGTCTATCATCTCCGTATCAAAGATATGCTCGAGTTCACAGGCTTTTTCATGCATCTTATCATCAGATATGTCGAAAAACTCGTCTAAAAAAACTTCCAATACCCTATGTGTTCTGACGATCCTCATGCCCTCTCTTCGACCTTTTTCAGTCAATTTCACCCCATGGTAAGGCCGATAAACAACATAACCTTCCTCTTCTAACTTGGGCAGTACCTCTGTTACAGAGGGGGAAGAGACACTCAGATCCTTTGCGATCTCACCGGTCTTTACTTTTCTATCTTCACTTTCTAAGGATAACTTGTATAGTGTCTCCAAATACTCCTCTTTAGTTTCTTTATTCATCGTAATCTTCAATATAGATAACCCTTAGTTAAATTTTCTCCAAGGAGAGAAAAGATGTATAATAGCGGGGAGTGGATTTGAACCACCGATCTCCGGGTTATGAGCCCGACGGAATATCCTGGCTATCCTACCCCGCTGTTTTGCATTTGAAACTCAAAACTCAAAACTGGGAATGTTCATACAGAGATGTTTCTTATAAATTTTTCCTTGACCTTTCACGTACGTTTGAACCACTTCTCGATCTCCTTTTCAGCGAAACTCACTATCGTTGGCCTTCCATGAGGGCAGGTATATGGATTCTTTACCTCTCCTAGATCCTCCAATAATCGCTTAGCACTCGTTATAGAGAGTTTATCTCCCGCGGTTACAGAATCATGACATGCCATGTACTTAATCATCTCCTCACGCCTATCTTCAAGGGAATTGGTACTCCAATCACCGATTTCGTCAAGTATAGAGTGCAGTACTTCTTTTTCCTGTACCTCTCCGAAGATCACGGGAATAGCTCTGATCCTAAAAGTGGTCTTTCCGAAATGGTCTATCTTGAATCCGAGACTTTCAAGAAGTTCTTCATTAGCTCTCAGCAGGGCTGCTTCTTCTGGTTTTAATTCTATCGTCTTTGGCGAAACGAGCTTTTGGCTTTCAAGGTCACCTTTAGCCTTGTCTTTAAGCTCTTCATAATTTATCCTCTCGTGAGCAGCGTGCTGGTCCACGATAGCCATGCCGGATGGTGTTTCCACAACAATATAAGAGTCTTTAAGGATACCCACGATGCTCATATGAGAAAGTTTAGATTCTTTAACCTCTTTCTTTTCTTCCAGCTCCAGTCTCGATTGTCTGTCTTTTGATTCTTTTGCATCATCAACAGATTTTTTTTCATCAGAACCATTTACTAGATCTTCCATCTTGCTTTCAGCTGATCTATCGGGTATGAGATCTTCCTCTAAAAGTGCCTCGTTCACAGCTCTAGCTATCCTCTCTCTAACCTTTTCCGCTTCTAAAAATCGTATCTTTGTCTTGGTCGGATGGACGTTTACATCGATCTTTGCAGGATCTATGTTTATATCTAGAAAAGCTAATGGATATCTTCCTTTCTTAAGCAGCGTTTCATAACCATCAACGATACCGTCTTTCAGAACATTATTCTTCACGTATCTAGAATTTACATAAGTGAAAATATGTTTTCTATTCGATCGAGTGATCTCGGGCTTGCTCACGTAACCCTTAAGAGTAAAATATTCCAATTCTTTTTCGACCTCGATCATCTTTTTCGCGATCTCCACACCATAGATCGACTTTATGTTCTCAAGCATCGAAGAAGATTTAGGAACGAAAGTTAGTTCGTTTCCATTATGTTTGAGAGAGAACTCTACTTCAGGATTGGCTATAGCGTTACGAGTCACGACTTCACTTATATGTGAAAGTTCAGTGTTAGTCTTCTTAAGATACTTTTTTCTCGCAGGCGTATTGTAAAAAAGATCCTTTACTTCAATGGAGGTACCTACAGCACAACCAGCTTCCTCCATCTTCTTGACTTCACCACCGTGTAGAACTATCTTCGTCCCCTCGAGCTGGTCCTCCGGTTTAGTCAGAGTCGTCACTTTCGAAACTGCGGCTATGCTCGGCAGCGCCTCTCCCCTGAAACCTAAGCTGCTAAGATCGTCTAGGTCCTCGATCTCCTCGATTTTACTTGTAGCATGTTTTTGAAAAGCTAATTCTACTTCGTCCCTAGTCATTCCAAAACCGTCATCTTTCACCTTAATCCTCTCTTTGCCTCCCTCATCCACTTCCACTGATATCTCATTTGCTCCGGCATCTAGAGAATTTTCTATCAGCTCTTTAACTACTGATGCCGGTCTCTCAATGACTTCTCCGGCAGCTATCTGGTTAACCGTTTTCTTCGAAAGGATATTGATCTTTCCCAAGGTCAATCCTCCTCCGCCTCATTCTTAAGTTTCCAGAGTTCATTCATCGCGTCCATAGGCGTCATGTTCTCCACCTCAATCTCCTTCAACTTCTCCACGACAGGATGAGAATCGGATGTTGTCCCTTCTTCGGTTTCCGGATCGAAAACCATCTGTGTAAATTTCGGCCCTTCGTGTTTTTTCATCTTTATGGTGTGATCCTCCTCAATCTGACTCAGAACTTCATTAGATCTCTCAACGACAGGATCTGGAAGTCCAGCAAGAGAGGCAACATGGATACCATAACTCTCATCAGTACTCCCCTCCCTGACCTTTCTCAAGAACTTGATCTCACCGCCTGCATCTTTCGCCGCTACATGAAGGTTTTTCACCGTATCTAGGGATTTCTCCAGCTCAGTTATCTCATGATAATGTGTCGCGAACAACGTCTTCGCATTTATCTCCCTGCAGATATATTCAGTGACTGCCCATGCTATACTCAGACCATCGAAAGTGCTGGTTCCACTACCGATCTCATCCAACAATATCAAGCTGTTTTCGGACGCGCTGTGAAGTATATTTGCGAGTTCGACCATCTCGACCATGAAGGTCGATCGTCCTTTCGTAAGGTCATCTAAGGCTCCGACACGGGTAAATATACGATCTACAACACCTATCTTTGCCTTTTCAGCGGGAACAAAACACCCGACCTGGGCCATCAATATTATCAGGGCTATCTGCCGCATGTAGGTAGATTTTCCCGACATGTTTGGGCCGGTGATGATCAAGAATTGATTGTTCATGTCATCGAGGTCAGCATCGTTAGGAACGAAGTTCTCGTCTATAGTTGTCTCCACCACAGGATGTCTTCCCTCCCTTATCTCGATCTTCCCTTTTGGAAAGACCTCAGGACGGTTGTAGTTGTTCCTGAGGGACACATGTGCAAAATCGGCTAAAACGTCAAGTTCAGCTAACGCTCTCGAGGTCTCCTGGAACCTCTCAGCTTCCGCCCCTACCTCTTCCCTCACCTCTTTGAATATCTCATATTCGAGTGCCTCCATCTTCTCCTCAGCGCTGATTATCTCTTCTTCCTTATTTTTCAACTTTTCAGTATAATACCTTTCAGCGTTTTTCAATGTCTGCTTTCTTGAATAACGCTCAGGGACCTTATCTGTCTTTGATTTCGGTACTTCCAAATAATATCCGTGAACCTTGTTATATCCTACTTTCAATTTTCCTATCCCGGTCTCTTTTTTCTCTTCTTCCTCTAAAGAATTTATCCACTCTTTACCTTCTTGAGCTTTACTCTTCAGTTCATCGAGTTCTTCATCAAAACCTTCCTTGATTACCCCGCCTTCCTTGACCGTTGCAGGTGGATCTTCAACTATCGCTGATTCGATCTTTTCCCTTATCTTTTCAAGAGTATCGATTCGCTCAAATATCTCTTTTAGCTTACTTTCCCCGTTCTTTTCGACTCCTTTTTCTTTGAGCATCTGTTTTATCGAGGGTATCTTTGACAGGGCGTCTCCGATGGCGAGAAGATCTCTAGCGTCGGCGTTGCCGTACACAACGCGGCTGATCAATCTCTCTAGATCGTAGAGACCGTCCATTTCTTCACGGATATCGTCTCTCAAAAATATGCTGTCGGTCAATATCTCAACTGCATCAAGTCTTGATTTTATCCTATCTAAATCTAAAAGAGGCTGTTGGAGCCAATTCCTCAATTTTCTTGAGCCCATGGCAGTTACTGTCTCGTCTAGAACGCTCAAAAGAGTACCTTCCTTATTCCTTTCCCGCAGGCTTCGAAAAATTTCGAGATTTTTTAATGTTGTGGCATCAAGGGTCATATACTGATCTGAAGAGTAAAATCGTAGACGTTTGATGTAATCCATCGTTCTCTTCTGTGTCCCCTTGAGATAATCGAGTACGGCCCCACCGGCTTTCACCGCTCTACTTTTCCCTTCCAGACCCAGTGGTTCAAGTGAATTGGTCCTGAAATGAGATAGTAATTCACTTTTAGCTGTATGGAAAGCATCCTCGCGATGGCTGTGAATCATCATCTCGTTTTCCCGTTTCAACTCATCCAAAAATTGTTCGTCATCGTAGAGAGAGTTTGGAAGAATACACTCGGTCGGTTCGTATCTTAGTATTTCCGAGAACAAGTTCTCTTTTCCTTCAAGTTCGGTAACGAAAAAATCCCCTGTAGAAACATCTACTACTGAAATACCATATTCATCTTTAGAATCTAAGCCGTTCTTCTCAGCATATATACAAATGAGAAAATTATTATCTGAACCTTCTATCATACCGTCATCCACTACAGTACCTGGAGTTACAACTCTCACTACTTCCCTTTCAACTATACCAGTTGCTTCATCAGGGTCTTGTGTCTGTTCCGCGATCGCGACAGTGTATCCCTTTTTTATCAACCGCTGCAGATAGCTTTCAACTGAATGATATGGGACTCCGGCCATAGGAGTAGGATCATCACCATCTTTATCTCGAGAAGTTAGAGTGATATCCAATTCTTTAGAAACTAATTTTGCATCCTCGTCGAACATCTCGTAGAAATCTCCCATCCTGAAGAAGACTATAGAATCTGAATACTCATTCTTGATCTCATAATACTGTTCCATCATCGGGGTCAGATCGCTCAAGTCTTCTATACCTCCTCAATTTCAGGTTCATTAACTATAAGATGGATTGGGAGTGGTGTATATTAAATCTTTTTGAGAGGTCTGGTCAGAAGTCTTCTAATTTGTTCTGACAAGAATGTGAATTCATTTTCAGCGACCGGATCTTACTTTTTGGATCATCGCTTTCTTCAAGTTCCCTTTTAAGGCGGTATACGTGATCGTACATCTTCTTTTCTTCTTGTCGGCTTTTCCAATAAAAAGCTTCATCTTTAGAATCTTCGGTAAGGAGCACATATATTCTACCTATATTCCCATCTCTTCCGGTTCTACCCTTTCGCTGAATGGATCTTATCGCCGACGGGACGGCTTCATAAAAGATGACCATCTCCGTGGACGGTATATCAAGGCCTTCTTCACCTATACTTGTAGAAACTAGGACGTTCGTTTTACCGTCTCTAAAATCTTCCAAAACATTTCCCTGTTCATCCTGACTCATACCCTCGTTCAACTCTCTATCAGTTTGTCCCACAAGTCG
Source organism: Candidatus Natronoplasma sp. (assembly GCA_048621055.1). Lineage (GTDB taxonomy): Archaea > Thermoplasmatota > Thermoplasmata > Halarchaeoplasmatales > Halarchaeoplasmataceae > Natronoplasma. Next base: position 14,522 of record JBMCXO010000012.1, read on the forward strand.
TGAAGGAAAAATACCTTTCACACGTTCCAGTTCTTCAACCAAATAATCGACAGTATCTCGGTATTGAGCAAAAACGATCGCGTTTCCACTCTTCCTTTTTTCTCTCAATATCCTCTTGGTTTCGTTCAATTTTGGATTTATCTCTACCGGCATGGCCTTCAGATCCATCAACTTCTCTCCTAATCTATCGAACTCGTCCCTTTTGGTTATATATTTCGCGGCTCTGCTTTCGTCGTCTAAGAGCTTGAGATGATAACTATAAGCGGCATCGATACCCTGTGTTAAAATCAGTTCTTTAAGGTGAGATATCTTTATAGAGGCTGAGGCAAGGGAAAGAGCATGGAAAAGATAACCCTTGTTCTCTTGATCGATCCTCTTCTTGAGATTCTCTTGTATATCTATTAACACGGACTTGCCTATTTTACCAGGACTCAGATTTCTCGCTTGTTTAGTGTAATCACTCAATTCGTCGATAAAATCCTTCAAAATAGAGTTCGACCATTTTTCTAAAGCCTGTAGTTCCTCACTCTTTTCTATCTCGATCCAATCTATCATCTTTTCAGAAACGTAGGGCTCAACGTCATCATCTACCTCCCTTCTCACTTCTATATTCTCTATTTCAAGATTCGCACACACTTCGACCAACTGTTCGTATGAACTTCCCGGAGAGGCCGTTAAACCTAAAAATTGCATCTTTTCTTTACATGCTTTTGCGATCTCCACATAAGCATAATCTCCCGTGGCTCTATGGACCTCATCAAAAACCATCAGATCGATGTAATCGATGGGGACCTCATGGAGATCGTTATTAACGGTCTGAGGTGTTGCGATGAAGACTTTTGTTTTTCCACCCCATATCTCTTTCCTCTCTCTAGGTGAGTAAAGCTCGCCTGTCAACAATTCAACATCGTTCTCTGCGAGAGAGGTGGTTTCAAGTATAAAATCAAGATGCTGTTTACATAACGGTCTAGTGGGGGCCATCATCAAAGCTTTCTTATTCTTGTCGAGCTTCCAACATATCAAGAAAACCGCGATTATCGTCTTTCCAAGTCCAGTTGGAAGGACCACCAAAGAGTTTTTTTCCTTTATATCTTCAAAAATTTTCACCTGATACGCCCTTTTCTCCAACTTATCAGACTCGATGTATGAGGGGATCCCTAACATCTATTTTCTATTACAGCCGGAAAGCTAAAAGTCTTTCCGTGAATTCGATATTCCAGTTCTAAATGAATTTTAATAAATAATTTATACCTGTTCTTTTTTAGAGGGGTAGAGATCATGGACCCACTTTACAAAGGCACACTCTGGTTCCTTCCGAGTTTGATCCTACTCATACTCATATCAGTCTTATTTTTCGACGAACACAAAAAGATCGATCTACATTCATTGAAGAACACGTTATGGGATTCTAGAGGGGGACTTTTTATAATGACACTGGTAGCTCTAGCTCTTCAGGTCGAGAACCTGATTCAAGATCTATATGAACCCGGTTTTAGAGTTACCGACTGGTTCTACAGGGTTGAAGGCGTTTCACATATCGTTTGGTTACAGGAGACTCTGGATTATCCCATCCTCATCCATACCTCATCTATATTTTACGTTTTAGGTCTTTCCTTCTTTTTGTCTATGATGCCAGTGTTCTTAATCCTGAGAAGAGAATCGGACTTGCTAGAAGAGTTCTCGAAGGCTCTTGCGGTGAATTATATGTTCATAATCCCTGGATATTTGTTGATCCATTTGATAGTCACCTCAGACGTTTCGCAAGACGTCGAACCTCTTGTTTACATGCATCCTCAGTACGATGCCCTGATACAGTTGACAAATAGACAGGTGAACTGCATGCCGAGCGGTCACATGAGTATACCATTCACCATAAGCCTGTTCGCTTTATACAGGATAAAAGCAAAAAGGCTAGCAGTTTTTGGATTCGTTTTTACTGCTCTGACCGGCTTCGTTATAATCTACCTTGGAGTTCATTGGTTACTGGATATTCCCGCGGGTATAGCTGTAGCGGTCATCGCATATTGGGCCGCATCTCGAGGAAAGTTGGACTTCCTCTTTGATAGGATAATAGGTCCTTTCGAGAGATATACCGAAAAAATCGTTCGATCGGTGATTTTTGAAGATTAAAATTATATATATCCAGTTTAATTAGTTTGTTGTAATACACTGTATTTGGAGGAATCGAATATGAAAAGAAAAAAAGTGTTGAATTATATGGTTGTTTTTCTACTGGTGACCTCGGGGATTGTGATCGGATTTACTAGTGAGGTCGGAGCACAAGGAGAAGACGGAGAGATATATGCAACCGATGAGAATAAGGTTCAAACCGATAATTTTCCTATTGGATCAGAACTCTACTTTACGATAGAGTCAGACTTGATCGAAGAAACTCTAGAAGTTCAATTAAGATACGAAGGATCATTGATGGATTCGGAAAACGTAGAAACAGATAATAACGGGAACTACATAAGTTCCGATGAAGATGTCTTTTTCGATCTAACCGGTATGAGTGAGGGAGAATACAATCTTACGATATCTGACACCGACGGAGACTTCAATTCATACTTCGTTAATATCTATGAACAAGACTTTACTGAAGGATCTACTGTGATGACAACAGCGGATGATCATGAAACACCTAAAGATACATTCTTTGCCGGAGAAACTATATATTATTCCGGAGAAATAAAGGATCAGCACGATAATTCTCCCGAAGAGCATCCCTATCATGTTGATGTCTTTTTGATTCACGATGGTGAAGAAAATTATGTTAAAAGAAAACAGGCAGATCAAGAAGACGGCTCTTTTTCAGGTGGCTTCGATGTTGACCAAGAAGGTAATTTTACCTTGATTATCCGAGATTTACAAAATGTCGAACTAGCCAATGACACATTTACAGTATTGGACATATACCTCAGCGTATCTATAGAACCCGAACTCGATATTTATACCCAGGGACAGGAGATACGTCTGCAAGTCGAGAGTGATTACCCCCAAAACATAGATGTAGCCATATTAAACAGTCTGGAGGAACCCTATAGATTAATGGACGGAGCTTTGTGGGAAGACCAAGAATTGGTTAACGAGTTCTGGAGTACTGAGTACATCATACCTGAAGACGAAGAGGACGGCACTTATTATGTGGTAGTGAACAGTACCGAAACTGGAGAAACACTCGAAGTTATGGAATTTGAAATTCAGAAGTATTCTTTAGAAGTAGAAACAGATAAAGATGTTTATCATCCTGGCGAGGAAGTAAAGGCATACTACTCAGTAGAAAATCTCCTAGATGGTTCCCAAGCTAACAATATAAATGTCGAATGGATGATGGAATATGAAACAGAAGATGGAGAAGATGAAATTAGGACTGGAGATGGCATCGAAGACGAGTTCGGCGAGTTCGAGTTCACTCTGCCGGAGGACGCCGATGTCCATTCGGAGTTCGATATCACTGTTTGGGCCAATGATACCGAAGAGGATTTTCAAGATGAATGGGATGAGGAGAGATATGTCGGTGATCTGGGTTTAGACCTTAACGTAGATTCTGATGAATATTTTGTTGGACAGACGCTTTATGTTGAAATACAGACTGAGGCAACATATAGCCCTGGTGTACCTCCGGTTTCAATCTCCAATTACGCCGCGAATGTCGAAGTAGACGTCGAACTGCTTGATGATGACGGAGAGGAAGTCGATGAAAGAACTGTGGTGACCGATGGAGGAGGACATTATATGCTGACTATGGATCTTTCTGATAGAGATCCTGGAGATTACTTCGTATTAGGAAATGCTACATTGGATGGGCTCGAGGATGAGGACGAAGACGATTTTGAACTCTTAGAAGAAAGCGAAAGACTGTCGGTGATGCTGGAACGCGATAAAGGGGAGAATCCATATTATCCCGGTGAAGAAGGTACGGTATTTTATACGGTCACTCATCAAGGAGAAACGGTTACTGAGGATGCAAACGTACAATACAGACTATATTCCAATCAAAGAGTTTTAGATAAAGATTTCGCCGACGAAGGAGAGATCGACTTCACCGTTCCAGATGATTATAGCCCATCTAGCGAGGGGTATCTATTCATGGATGTCGAAGCGACTTTAGGCACAGAGGCCTATGGAGATGCAACAACCCATATCCCTGTATCGATAGGTGAAATACTTCTAAATCCAAGCCAGTGGGAATACGAAGCTGAGGATGAGATAATCTTTGAATACGAGTTCCATGGTATAGAAGAAGAGATAGATTCACTTGAATACAGGATTTTAGACCCGTCTGATGAACTTATCATGTCGGGGACTCCTAGTGACGGTATTTTTGAAGTAACTATACCTGAGCACCCAGCAGAATCATATGAAGTGGAACTCGAGGCAGTTACCGAAGGTGGCACAAGTATAGAGACCAGCGAAGATATATATCGTCTCTCAGGATATGATCTCAATATAGAGATAGTCACCGATTCCGATTACACCACAGGGGTTTACGAGCCAGGAGATGAGATAGAGATACATTATGAACTAGTCTCTAGAGACGGAACTCCCCTTCCTGAAACGGTCAGAGTGAGTTATGAAATACACGGCCATCCTGAAGTATACAAATTCAGCACCAACGAAACTGAAGGGACCATAACTCTAACGATCCCGGAACTGAACGATGGTGACCACATATTAGGGGTTACTGTCCATGAAGCCGAAAACAGCGAAATCATAGAGGTAGACAGCGATCCATGGTGGGGTAACAGAAGAGTCATCGGTAACGCTAGTTTAAGCGGAACGATAATGTCGATTTTAATTATAATAGCCTTGATCATAGCTAGCCTAGCGTTTTACCGAACAAAGTCTGGAAAAACTAGTCCAATAAAGACACAGGAGATGCCTACTGAGGAGGAAGAAGAAGTAGGAGGAGGAGAGGAATTCTTCATCGAAGAGGGCGAACAGGAAGACCAATGGAGCGGAGTTGAACAGAAAGAAGAGACGATCGACGAACCTGAGAGTGATGAAACACAGATAGATTCAGAACAAGAATGGTGAACTAAACTTCAAAACCTTTTTTCTTTTTTTTAAAAACGTCAAATATCAATCTTCCTCATCTAATTCTTCCATTATCTCCTCGATCTCCTCAATATATCTTTTTCCGGCGCCGACCTTCTCATAATTCTTTTTAGCCTCTAACAAAGATTTTCGAGCCTCATCATAATCTCCCCTTTCCTTATAGGCTTTCCCGAGTTCTACCTTCTCTCTTGCCTCTGTAAACGGCACGTTGAAGCCTTTCATCACTTCTTCAGTCTCCTTGTACAGCTTTATTGCACCGTCTAGGTCTCCTTCGCTCCTTTTGATCATGCCCTTGACCCTTTTCAACCCAGCGAGACCGATCTTTTCATCCAATTTCTCTATCTTATCTTTTGCAACTTTCAGATGTTCCAATGCCCGCTCAGTATCCCCTTTCTTTGCCAGTGCCTCCGCGGCGTTGAAAGAGCCCCAAGCGATGAACTGTTGATTTCCGATCTGCTGAGCGTAATCAATACATTTTTCAAACTCTTCGATCGCCTTATCATATCCCCCCTTCTCAAGATGTTGGTCACCCATATTGTTGTGAACCTTAGCTAATTTGTCATAGACCTCTCTCTCTTCCAATATTGGAAGGCCTTTCTTATAGTGCTGCATAGCCTTTTCATGTTCTCCTCTCCAGGCAAAAACATTGCCTATATCAACGTAATTGAGTGCTAACTCTTTGTTATTTCCCTCCTCCTTTGCTTTTTGAATAGCCTTTTCATAATGTTCCTGTGATTCTTCCAGTTTTCCCTCTCTCCATCGGATGTATCCTAGACCACGATAGCATTCAGAAATTCCTTCTTTTTCTTCAACCATATCTTCAGCGATCTCTAATGAACTCCTGAAGTAATCTTCAGCTTCTTCATAATTTTCCATTTGCCTGTAAACGTGGCCCAAGCGCCTCATCGCTAGCGCTCTCATATTCTTGTCACCTGCCTCTTTTGCTTTATTCTTCAACTCCTCATATACGATTCTAGAAGTTTCCCATTCACTCATATCAAAGTAAAGTTTCCCAGTCCTTTTGAGGAGATCCATCTCCTTGACTTCGGCATTTTCTATACCACGGCTTTTTCTCAAAGAATACAACGCCTTCTCGAAATTATCTATAGCCCTTGTGATGTCAAGACTTTGAAGAGAATTCTCACCGGACTTTTTTGAATATTCATAAGCTTTCTCGTACTCTTTTCCTTTATAAAAATGCATACTCAGTTCATAGTAATGATCTTCAATTTCATCTTTATAGAATTCTTCGATAGCATTTCCAATCTTTTGATGTGATACTCTTTTTCTACTCCTAGCCATGTCTTCTCTCAGTGCAGTCCTGGTTTGGAGATGGTCAAATCTATATATTTCATCCGATGTCCCTTTAACTTCCTCAATTATACCTTGATCCATCAGCCTATCAATGATATCTAGAAGAGAAATAACATCCATATCGATTATTTTTTCTAGTATCTCAAAATTGAACTCATTTCCCAGCAGTGCAGCGAAGTAAAGTACTTTCTTCTCGTCTCTATCCAGCCTTTCGATCTTCCTGTTCGTCATATCCATAATAGAAGAAGGAATAGATATATTCGATAGTTCTTCCTCTGGATCCCAATCATAAGAATCGGGTTCTATCACACCTTCTTGCATCATCGAATTGAGGATCTCAACAATATAAAATGGATTGCCTTCGGTCTCTCTATAGATGGTCCAGATAAAATCTTCAGGGAGATCGTCTCTGTTTATGTAACTCCTGACTAGCTCAGAAACAGAGGGTTGATCCAATCTAGAGAGTTCGATCAATCTCACGGTATCCTCCTCTCTCAGCCTACTCAACGTCTCTTTCATAGGAAGATCTTCTTCTACATACTTGAGTTCATCTTGACGATAAGCTCCAAAAAAAAGTATCCTGTTATCAGAGACCTTCCTCGCCAAGTGGTGCATCAACTGAGCTGAGGACTTATCGATCCATTGAAGGTCATCCATAAAGAATACCAGAGGACTTTTTTTAGATAGGTCGATCAATAGATCAGAAACCCTGTTAAACATCATCTCCTGCTGATCTGTAAAAGAAATATCTATATTATCATCACTTGATCTGTCAGTACGCCCTATCATACTCATAGGCGCGGGTTTCGAAGAAGGAGAAAAATTTGGATTTACGAATCCGGGACCGAAATCTTCCTCCTCTTCCTCTTCGAAATACTCTTCTAAAGCTTCATAAAAGGGGAGATAAGGTTCAGTACTCTCATAGTAAAGACATCTACTCTTGAAAACATCGAAATCGTCATCTTTACATCTTTCTAAAAATTTTTGCGCCAATCTTGTCTTACCGACTCCAGTTTCGCCACCTAGTAGTACGAATCTTCCTTCTTCAGAAGAAACTTTATTTTTGAAGTGATCCAATTCCTTCAATTCTTCCTCCCTATCAACGAAAGTAGCTTCATCCTCTGTTCCTCTCGATTTCAGTGGTGAATTCATCCCATTTAAGTGTAGCCGGCACTTTTTATTAAAATTTACCCTTGTATACTGATAAACGGGAAAGATGATTTATAGGAATTGATGTTCATCAGTCCTCATACATTTTACAGAAATTCCCAATCATCACCGGCTGATTTAGAGTGATGCCTGACTTCACTTCTAGGTATAGCTCTTTCACTTTTGAATGGATTATTACCACCATTCTGTCTGACATTTTCTATTTCATCCCTCATCCTTCTTTCCCTTGACGATCTCCTCTGATTAGATCTGTTTCTATCACTATCTTCTGCAAATCCTCTTTGTCCTATTCTCTGCCCATGGTATTTTACGGATCTAAGATCATTAAGACGACTGTAGCCCCTATTAACAGAATCAGAGTTTTGTTTTTGCAAAGGATTCTTAGCATATCGATGAATGGAAGACAACTCGTCTTTAACCCTATCTAAAGATCTAACCCCATCAGTGAATTCTTTCCTCTTTTCATAAGAGATTATTCCACCGATATAAGCGAATATAATTGTTAAAATATAACTGTTTGATCCAAAAGGTACTCCGGTCCAAACTCTCTCAAAGAATGTAGCCCAGTATTGCTGAAAGAATACAAGGTAGGGTCCAAAGAATGAATGGGCTGTTGCCATTGCGATGATCTTATCAGGGTATTCTAATACAGATTCTAGCGCCATGTAAACGTAACCGTAGGTGAGCAAGTAATAGACGGCAGCAATTATACCAAGCCCGACTATCGATGCGAATATCCCTTTTTTGGGTCCACCTGTTCTTCTACCTCCAACGTAACCGGCAAGCATAGGTCCAAATAAAGGAATCCACCAGAGTAGCGCTGATAAAAAAACGATATATTTCACACCACTCCAAAAATCATACGTTATCTTACCGAACTCCTTTATTTTTCTAAGAGTGCTTCCCCGCCTATCTTGTCTCTTGAATTTTAATAATCCTTCTTCCTGAAGTTTTCTAGTCGCAGGATCCCGATACTTTTTTCTTCTCAGATGCATTATATCCCACTATTGTGTCAGATCGTCCGACAGAACGTCCGACAAACAAAATAGCGGAGGCAAGTTATTTAAAACTTTTCATGACTTACTCTGTGTGTCATACGATCATCGGATTGACTCTAATACCTCTTCTATCTTCTCCCGGTGTTCCTCAGCCAACATTTCAGTTGTCTCTTTATCGGGAGATTCAGCATATATCCTGTATTTAGGTTCAGTGCCTGACGGCCTGATCAACACCCAACCTTCCTTATAGTAAATCTTCAGGCCGTCGGTGTCATCGATATCCTCGTCACTGTAAACTTCTTTCAACTCTTCAAGGAGAGGTTTTTTCAGCTCTTCTTCGCAGTATACACCTTTCTTCTCTAAAGAGTAGTGAGGTAGATCCTCCACGAGTTCAGAAAGAGGTCCTTCCTCCACGATCATCTCTATGATAAAAGCAGCTGTCATCGCGGCATCTCTACAATACTGATGATCCGCAAAGATCAAACCGCCGTTCTCCTCACCACCGAAGATTGCATCTTCTTCTTTCATCTTCCTCGCGACTATTGGAGAACCCACCGCCGTGTAAATCAAGCTGCCGTCGTTCTGTTCGACCACATCCTCAACGCTGCTAGACGAAGAGACTGGTGTTACCACGATGCCTCCTCCGTTCTCCTTCACCAATCTTTTAGCAACCAATGTCAATATCTTGTCTCCGTGGATAAATCCGCCGTTCTCGTCGATGAATATCGTTCTATCCGCGTCTCCATCGTGCGCAATGCCAAGATCGAATTCTTCCGAAGATGTCAGCTCTATGAGGTCCTTCAGATTCTCCTCGGTGGGTTCGCTGTTATGACCGGGAAAAGAACCGTCGGGTTGAGCATTGAGAGTGGTAACACCACAACCAAGCCTTCTCAAAAGGTAAGGTGTGACGTAACAGCCGGCTCCGTTTGCACAGTCTAACACTACGTTGAGCCCGGCTTCTGATACGCTTTCTTTGTCTATCTTCTCCTCTATAGCTTCAGAATATAGTCTGAGAGGATCATCTCTCCTCTTTTCACCTACCTCGCTCCACCTCACAGTTTCAAAATCCTCTGAAAAATAGATTTCCTCGATCTCTTCTTCCATCCACTTTATCAGTTCGGTACCATCTTCATTTATACATTTGATACCGTTGAATTCAGGAGGATTGTGCGAAGCTGTTATCGCAATACCAAGATCGGCATTTTCTCTAGTATAGTATTGAATAGCGGGAGTGGGAGCTTCTCCAATATCGATGATATCGCAGCCGACAGACATCAATCCAGAAGAAACCGCATTCTTCAACATGTAGTTCGATATCCTGGTATCTGTTCCTACAGCGACCTCTTTTCCTTCGCCTATCCAGGTACCTATAGCTTTGCCAAGGTTTATGACCAAATCAGTATTCATGTCTTCGTTTACAGTACCTCTAACTCCGTTGGTTCCAAAAAGCTCGGTCATATCTCTTCCTCCTCCAGTTTCAATTTTTCTTTTATCACGTCTCTTTTTTTCTCCAAATATACACCATCAGATATTATAGAATCCTTTATCGTAACATCATCTTCGACAATAACATCATATCCCAATATGCTATTTTCGATAAGACAGCCATCACCGATTTCCACACCATCGTATATCATAGAGTTGTTTATTCTCGATCTTCCTATCGTGCAGTCATCACCCACCGTCACATATTCTTCTAATTCGCCCTCGATGACGGTCTTATCGCCTATCAGTTTTTTCTTTCCTTTTTCATCCAAGAGCGTTCGATTTGCTTTGAATAAACTAGAAGGTCTGCCACAGTCTATCCAGTACCCTTCAAACTTATAACCAAAAAGACCTTCATCCACCAAGTCAGGAAATATCTCGCGCTCAATTGATACTTTTTTCCCTTCTGGTATCCTGTCTAAAACTTTAGGCTCCAAAATATAATGGCCAGCGTTGATTTTATCAGAGAATGCCTCTCCAGGAGCAGGTTTTTCTTGGAAACGCTTGATCTTCGAGTCATCACCAATATCCATTACACCGAATTCGGTCGGATCATCAACTCTCCAAGCAGATATAGCTCCGATCCCTTCTTTCTGCTTATAAAAATCAAGATAATCTTGGAAATCTAAACTAGAGATTATATCTGAATTTATTACAAAGAATGTATCGTCGATATAATCTTCAACATTTTTTACCGCTCCAGCGGTACCTCTAGGTTCAGGTTCATCAACGATATGAACTCTCCTGTCTAAATCAACATCTTCGAAGTACTCACTCAACATATCTATCTTGTAATTCGCTGCCATAACGACCTCATCTACTTCCTCAGGTAAAGAATCGATGATATGTTGGATCAAAGGTTTGTTATGCAGGGGAAGGAGTGGTTTCGGAGTGGTATAAGTCAATGGACGCATCCTCGTCCCGAATCCTCCCGAAAGCAAAACCGCTTGCATCGGAAGACGATATCGATATAATCCTAATAAATATTACGATTCCAATTTTTCAAGTTCTTCGATCAGCTCTTCGATATCCTCAAAATTATCTACAGCATCTACTTCCCATGTATTTATCCCTAAGATGTCTTTCCCGTATTTCTGAGCGAAACATATTTCGGACAACGTACCGTACCCACCGTCTATAGCTATGACGACGTCACCATTCATCACCACAAGACTGTTTCTCATGATACCTAAATCTGTCACTATCGCATGATCAATGTACTCGTTCGCCTCATCTCTAGAAGAAGAGGGTAATATCCCTATGGTGGTTCCGCCTTTCTTTTTTGCACCTCTACAGATCGCTTTCATCACACCTCCTCTCCCGCCACATACTAATGTGTGTTCTTTAGCAGCGAGAATTTCTCCTAAAACTTCAGCCGTATCCAAATCTTCTTCACTAGTAGAGCCCACATCTCCTCCTATCACACTTATATACATAGAATAGCATGAAAGATAAACTTATTAGTTTTTCCGATTGCGAATCCATCCTTTTTTATATTATAAGCGATTTTGTATACATCATGGATATTAGCGACATGAGACAACTAGCCGAAGATATGATCGTAGAAGGTGTTCGAACCGCAGACTCTGAACTGCTCGTCAAAAAAAATATAGAGGTCCGCGGCCAAGAGATCAAAATCTGCGGTAAAACGTTCCGACGTGACGACTATAATGAGATCGTTTTATTGGGAATCGGAAAAGCGTCGGTTCCTATGTCGAGAGGATGTGAAGAGCTGAATCCTGATGATGGATTAATAATAACCAAACTCGATAATGATATAGAAGAAGACAAAAGCCCCGTTGAAGTGAGAAGAGCTCATCACCCCTACCCCGATCAGATAAATATAGATGCGAGCAAAGAATTGCTATCTAAAGTCAAGGAAAAAGAGGAGACCCTTTTCATATTTCTCGTTTCAGGTGGTGGATCAGCGTTATTTACCTCTCCTGTAAAAGGCATTAAAACGTCGGAGATCAAGGGATTGAACAAACTCCTCATCAGATCTGGAGCCACTATCAATGAGATCAACGCCGTTAGAAAACACGTATCTATGGTCAAGGGGGGAAAATTCGGAGACCTATGCTCCAAAAAAGGAGATATCGTTTCACTGATCATCTCAGATGTTGTAGGGGACGACCTCAGTTCGGTTGCTTCAGGTCCCACATATCCGGACGAGTCGACTTATGAGGATGCAGAAAAAATCCTAAAAGAATACGGACTTTGGAAGAGAGTTTCCCCAAGTATCAGAGATCATATAAAGAGTGGACTGAAAGATGAAGTAGAAGAAACTCCTATTGATCTGGACGTAAACAACTTTCTTATCGGAAACAACATGATTGCCCTGCAAGGTGCAAGAAGGATCGCAGATAAAAAAGAACTAAACACCATGATCCTCACATCACAGAACCAAGGTGAGGCAAAAGAGGTGGCTAAGCCCCTTATGAGTGTAGCCAAGGAGGTACAGGATACGGGTAATCCTATCGAGCCTACAGCGGCAGTTATTTTAGGAGGAGAAACCACTGTGAGATTAAAGAAGATAGACGAAGAAACAGGTGAAGGAGGGCCCAACCGCGAACTCGTTTTGAGCGCAGCTGTAGAGATACAGGATAGAGAAAATATAGTCGTTGCTAGCGTAGACTCCGATGGCATCGACGGGACGGATAAAGCTGGAGCGGTGGGAGATACTTCAACTATAAAACGGTGCGAACTCGACCCAAAAGATCATCTCAAAAAGCATGACACACAAACATACTTCGAATCCATCGACGATTCCATCGCATTCGACAGTAAAACTAATGTGAACGATATAACCGTGATAATAGTAGGAAAAAAAGAACAATAGAGCCTGTCTGAGAAATAGGTGTTCATAAAAATCGATAAATTCTCGATATTATTGTTCCTACTCATCTTCGATAATCTGTTTTTTTTTTGAGCAGGATCTCAGCTATCAAGCTGAGGTTCTTGCTTTCCAAAGTTTCCGGAGATTATGTGAAA
>JBMCXO010000013.1:0-26097 GCA_048621055.1 Candidatus Natronoplasma sp.
CTTCCTCGTCATGAGAGGAATTTTTCAATTCCTCGTAATTCAGGCGGAGGATGAATGCCACTTTCACTGACCCCCCCACTATGCCTATAAATAACCAGTAATAGATGTCAATATGGTCTTGATGAAACGGACGAACAGGTTCAATATCAGGTGGGATAGTCCTCAAGAAGCAAAAGATTTAGCTTTGGGATGTTCTACACTCTGGAATAAGCTGACCTATAAAAGAAGACAATCTTTCTTCGATGATAAAAACTTTGACTGGTCTTCTGATGAGCTTTATGATGAATTCAAAGGGTGGATAGGTAGTGCAACCGCCCAGCAGATCATACGCAAGAATGATTCTGCATGGAAGTCTTTCTTTTCGCTGCTTGAAAAATGGAAGGAAAATAAAAAAGAGGTCGATAGACCGTCGCCTGTTGGTTATTGGAAGGATAGAAATAAAGACAGGAAAGAATTAAAGATACTTGTCAGGAACGATTGTTATACGATAGAAGAATACGGCACGATAAAGCTGCCTTTTGGAGTAAAAGGTCAAATAATTGGAAACCCTCACTGGGAAGGTAAGCAGGGTAGACTTGAAGTCATCTACGATGGGCTGGATGATTGCTGGAGAGCCTATCAATCGGTCGAGGTAAAGCCTCGGCATCAACCAAGTGGGCAAAAAACAGCCTATGTAGATCTCGGAGTCATATATCCTGTGACCGCCTATATCGAGGGTGAAAACACGAGTGTTGCTTATAACGGCAGACCTTTGCTTTCAAAATGGTGGCTCTTTAACAAGCAGATCGCGAGTACACAGAGCCGATTGAAAGAAGAAAACGATAGATATTCAAGCAAGCGATTGAAGCGTTTGTACAGAAAACGCAAAAGGGTTTTCAGAGATGAGATACGCAAGATAATGAACCGCTTCGTTGAACGGTGTTATCAAGCGGGTGTTGATACGATAGTGGCTGGTGATCTGACCGATATAAGAGATGGCGCTGATTATAACAGTAAAGCGAACGGTATGATACACAACTACTGGTCGCACGAATACTTAGTTGAACGGCTAAGACACACAGCCGAGAACTACGGTATTGAGTTGAAACTTATCGATGAAAGAGGTACAAGCAGCGAGTGCCCGAGATGTGGTTCGGAAAGAAAAGTCCGGAGAGGTAGATTGTATAAGTGCAAAGAATGTGGAGTAGAAGCGCATAGAGATGCTGTAGGAGCTTTGAATATAGGGCTTGCTGAGGGACTCGACGTCCCTCCGGAGGTCATTAACAGGGCGATGACACGTCCAGAGGTGGTTCCGTCGTGAAACTTCTCTGTTTCATCAAGACCAGCGGAACGATCTCGGAGATCCCCTCGACTCATGAGGCATACTTGCCGAATGAAAAAAGGAATTATATTCCTTTGACTTTAGGCGGGGAAGTATGTCAATCCTTAACTTCATATAATCTTTTCAGCAGATCCACAGCCAATAGCCTGTTCAAAGGTTCGTTATCATTTCCACAGTTTGAGGAAAATGTGCAAGCGGGACAGCCTTTCACACTCTCGCAGGAACATCCTTCCAACCTTTTCACCGATTTTGCCCCCAACTCCTCAAATCGAGAATACGCGTCGTGAGAGAAGCCCACACCTCCCTCCACAACATCATGTATAAACACGGCGGGCTTTCCGAGTTCCTGATGAAGAGCAGTTGAGAGACCGCCTACGTCCTCCTCATCTATCAACATCATCAGAGGTAGCATATGTATTAATGAATGCTCGGCAGCGTGTAAACCGCTGGCATAACACTCCTCGGGACCGCCCACCCATTCCCCGGATCCTATCTTTTCATCAGCGGTTTTCAACAACTCTCTTTTTATATGATCGGGTATCTCGATCCAACTGATATGCGTGTTTATGGTCACGGGTTCTAGATCGAGTCTTTTAGTAGAGAGAACTTCATCATTTGCCAATTTTTTCTTTCTGTATGCGAAGTGATGGATACTCACGTCACTTGTTCCTTTAAACGCTCTGTAGCTGCCCGCATCTCTGCTCTTCTCTACCTCTATGTTCGAGATGCTCGTATCTCTGAGGGTCTCTGTATAATAGTCTGTATTTACCGGCTCTAAGACCACTTTAGGTTGAGGGCCTTCTTGAAATTCTATGACCTGATAATACTCGCCCTGATGTAGATAAATCGCGTCGGGATGAAATTCTCTATAAGCTCTGTTCCTCTCCACTCTTGGTAAACTTTCTAGCGAGCCATCTTTTCTTATCTGTACTTCGAATGTGTCCTCGCTGATAGAATAAAGATCTATATTCTGCTGTGGGAAATCATCTTTCAAATAACGGTATCCAAATTTTAGGTCTCCGACCAAACTTCCTTCCTTTTTCCACATCTCCGCCCCCTTCTTCAACCTCGAGGTCAACAATTCTTCATCCTCTTTTCTGAGCGGCAATTCTTGGGCCGCGGAGAGCAAATGTTTGGAATAAACGTGATTGTTCGATAGATCGATAACCGCATCCTCGACGGGTTCGCCGAGAAGATGTTCCGGCTCGTTCACTATGTACTGGTCAAGGGCGCTGTTGAAAGGTACTAGTACAGATAAAACTTCTTCAGTTCCTCTTCCCGCCCTCCCTATCTGCTGCCAAAAACTTATCCTAGAGCCGGGATATCCTGAAAGAAGTGTAACGTCTATACCTCCGATGTTTATCCCGAGTTCGAGAGCTGTGGTTGAAACGACTCCGTCTGTGGTTCCTTCTTTTATCTTTTCCTCCGTTTTCCTCCTTTGCTCTTTTGAGTGTCCAGCGTGATAAGCTCTCACATCTGCGGTCTTATTGTTGAATTCTTCCTCAAGTATCTCCCGTGTCCAAAGTGCGTCTAATTCGGTCATCTTTCTGGACGGCGCGAACATCAATGTCTGAAGACCCTGGTCTACCAAGAATGCCATCAGCTCGCTGCTCTCTCGGTGAGTGCTCTTCCTTTCTCCTACCTCCTCATGGAACTTCGGAGGATTCCAGAATATCAGATCTCTCTTTCCTCTTTCGCTACCGTCTTTATCTACCACCTCGAATCTTTTACCGACGAGATTTTCCGAATGCTGCTTTGGATTACCTAATGTGGCGCTGGTCAATATGAATCTAGGGTCCTTTGAATAATATCTAGAGATCCTTCTCAATCTCCTGATTATCCACGCGACGTGGATCCCCAGCAAACCTCTATAATGGTGGGCTTCATCGACGATTACGGCTTCAAGGTCTGAAAAAAATGTAGACCATTTGTCATGATGACTAAGATAGAGGTTCAAACCGCTGAAATTTGTGAGTATGAGGTCAGCTTTATTCCTCACATCTCTTTTACTCTCTGCAGAGACATCACCATCGTAGATGCCCAGGTCGATATCCTGGTGCATCATGTTGAAAATATATTTAACTTCTTCTTTCTGATCTCTGGTAAGTGCTTTAGTCGGAAATATAAGAAGCGCTTTAGAACTTTGCTCCTGATGCATTAGGTGTGCTATGGAAAGTGCATAGGCGAGCGTCTTCCCACTGGCGGTTCCAGTGGTCAAACATACGTTGTTCTCTTCAAGGAACAGGTCTATGGTTTCAGCTTGATGAGAGTAGAGCGAGATCCCTTCTTCCTGTAATCTTTCTTTGAGTGAAGCACCCAATAATTCGCTCTCGCGGTGATCGGGTTTTTTCTCTGGGATCGTTGTTGAGAAAACGATCTGCCCCTGATAATCGTGATAATCTGATCGAAGATAAGATCCGTCCATCAAGAGCAAAATTCCCGTTGAGTGATAAGGCTTTTATGGTTTGACTACCTCTTTTATAGTGATGAAGATACTGCATCTGCCCGGTAGGGCGATATGGGGATACTCAGAAGACGATATCGACGATATTTTGACTTACTTTGAACCGGATATAACAGTTACATCTAAAGTGAAACTTAGGGAGAAAAAAGCGATCGAGAAAAACTTTTCCTACGAATCTATAGATATGGATGATGTTAAGACAATCGAAGAGAGGCGTTTGGGGGACGAGATCCTACTATTGGTGAGGGATAAGGACTCGTTATCTAACATGGACCTTAGAGATTTAAATAGCGGAAAAGTGGTCCTGATCACCGACCTGATAAAAGAAGATATGGATCCCAAAACCTTCGATTTTGAACTGGTCAACACGTCTGTTCTGGATAGGATCCAGAGCGAGTTAGAAGATTTTCACATCCTATCTACAGAGATCGAGACCGGTAAAAAACCTGTCTATGAAAAAAACAGGGTCTACGGATTCGGGCTTTCTGAGGGTTTAGAGGATGTCAAGATACCTAGCGTTATCACTGGAGAACGCCCACATATAGAGACGCTCAACGCCAGCAAAGTGGGCCTTTCCGCAGTGCCTGGGCTGGGAAAAAGATTTTCCACCGAACTTGAGCGCATGGGGATAGAATCACGCAGGGATCTGTGTGTTGTGAATCCTGAGAAGATGCTGCAGTGTGAAGGCATCGGTCCCTATAGAAGCACGAAATGGATAAGCTCTGCTAAAGCGATAGAAGAGAAAGAGGTATATCAGATAAACAAGAACGATCTTGAGGAAAAACATAGGATATTCATCGATATAGAGACGGATTCTTTGAAACCGTCTATTATATGGCACATCGGTTTGTACGATGATAAAAAAGGAGAGTATCATAGGTTTTTAGAAAAAGACCCACGGGAAAAAGGAAGGGTGATAAAACGATTTCTCGATCATCTGAAAAAAAATACTGTAGAGAACAGTGTTCTTCTAGCTTGGTATGGAAAGAAATTTGACTTTGAACATCTGGGCAGATTCATTGAGGAGTATGCTCCAGAGAGAAAGTATATCTGGGATAGGATCGAAAAGATAGACTTCATGTACTGGGTAGATAGGCACGCGGCCCTTCCCTGCAGGTGTTCAAAACTTGATAGCGTCGCCTCTAGGTTAGATTTCCAACAGGAACTCGTGGGTTTGGATGGAGGAGACGTGGGTAGAATTTATTCCGAGTATATGCGGGATAGGGAAAAAGAGCCCTGTTGGGAAGAACTCGAAACTTACGCTGAAGAAGACGTCCTCGCGATGAAGCACATCTACGATAGAATAAAGGAAGCTCCGATGCTTTATGATATGGATGAAGTAAAAAAGAATTATAGTAGACTGTGATCTCGTTTTTAAGGATTTCCATAGATATCCAGAACATGGTTCCAACAAGTATCAGAATTTCTTTCGAGAAATCCTAATTTATTATATTTTCCATTTCACCTCTCCAACTCCTATCGTCCTTTTTGAGATATAAGTTTCTTTGTTTAGAACCTTATCTAGTAATATCGACTTCCTTTTTTTGAACCTCTTTGTTGATAGAATGGACAAACTACTTCAGATATAAACACTTTTTTTCATCTCGGCTCAAGCATCTATTTATAAGGGTCTAGCTTTTATACTGATTTAAGGGGATTGAACATCATGACTACAGATATCATCAAATCAGAAAAATTGCACAAGTACTACGAGGGTGAAGTGAAGGTCCACGCTTTACGAGGTGTAGATTTATCCATCAAAAAAGGAGAGATGGTCGCCATAATGGGTCCCTCAGGGTGTGGAAAAACTACGCTCTTGAATTCTTTATCAGGTCTTGATGATATCTCCAGCGGGAAGGTCTGGATAGGAAAACAAGATATGAACGAACTTTCAGATAATCAAAAAACGGAGATGAGAGCTTTGAACATGGGTTTCATCTTCCAATTCTATAATCTTCTTCCTGTTTTATCTGCAGTTGAAAATGTAGAACTTCCATTGTTACTTGCGGGAAAAGGTAAAGGTGCTAGAAAGCAGGCTGAAAAGGCATTAGATCTAGTCGGTTTGAGCCATAGATATGACCACAGACCTTCCGCTCTATCAGGGGGAGAAAGGCAGCGTGTTACGATAGCTAGAGCTATAGTTAACGAGCCAGACATAATATGGGCTGACGAACCGACAGGTGATCTAGACACTAAAACTTCGGACAAGATCATGGACATACTCTGTAAATTGAATAAGAAGAACGGACATACCTTGATTTTGGTAACACATGAAGATAGGGTCGCGGAAAGGGCTGATAGGATCCTCCATATGGAGAGCGGCGTTATAAAAAGGGATCGAAATAACGGAGGATGAATAAATGATATTACCTTTACTTTTGATAATAGTGGTAGTCGTAGCTGTATTGATGATAGACGGTTTACGACATAGAGTCTTATTCAAAATGGGCTTCAGAAACATATTCCGAAGGAAGACAAACACGATGATAGTCATACTCGGTCTGATGATAGCGACCGCGATAATCTCTTCTTCCTTCGGGGTTGGAGATACCATGGAAAATATGGTGGAAGGAGAGGTCTATAAAGAATGGGACAAAACCGACGTTACTGTCTTCAATACCACTGAGCAAGGAACTTTCATTCCTGTTCCTTACGAAACTTATCTTAATTTGAAATCTGATATATTAGAAGTCGATAATGTAGGCGGTGTGATCGGCGAAGTTCACGGTTCTACTTCTGTTTTCAATCCTGATTCACGCCTTTCTAAATCTGATACTAGACTTATAGGTATGGATTTCGAGGAAAGTGATGCCTTCGGACCGTTCTATAAGGACAGCCAAACCATTGAATTCGATCTAGCTGAAGGAGAGATAATAATAGATGAAAAGTTAGCGGAAGAAATAGAGGCTGAAGTAGGTGAGGATCTAAATTTATTTACAATCGGCTATCCACAGGGTCAAGAGTACACCATCGCTGAAATCGTAGATAGTGAAGGTAGAGCCGCTTTTAGAGGTACCGAAAAAGTATTGATGTCTTTGACAGATGGACAAAACGCCTTAGGGATTCCAGACCAGATAAATTACATCAGAGTGACTTCTATAGCTGGAGTTGAAGAAGGTGCTGAGTACAGCGACCAAATTTTTGAAGATGTCGAACATATACTACAAGATGACCCAAGCTATGCTGAGTTGGAAGCCCAGGGAAACAAAAATCAGAATCTAGAAAGTTTCAAGCAGGATATGGCAGTGTTCACAGATCTCTTCTTCATTTTCGGAACTTTCGTTATAGTCGCAGCTATAATCTTGACGATCAACATATTCGTGATGTTGGGAGAGGAAAGAAAGCCCGAGATGGGGATGAGCAGAGCTATAGGGATGAAAAGATCGCATCTCAGGCGTGTGTTCTCTTATGAAGGACTATTTTACGCAGGGGGAGCTTCAATAGTTGGAGCTTTGACAGGTATAGGATTAGCATACGTAATATTTTTCTTCCTAGAAGATATTTTTTCCACGTTCGGAGGAGAGTTGTCTTTACTATCTTATTTCCATTTTACACAGGAAAGCCTGATCTTGGCGTTTGGAGCTGGATTCCTGCTAACCATGGGAACCATTCTATTTGCAGTTACACGTATATCTAAGTTGAATATAATAAGAGCCATAAGAGAGATTCCAGAACCCCCGATATCAAAGAAAAGTAGAAAGCTCTTCTATCTAGCCCTAATAGGTCTAGTATTAGGTGCATTATTGACCTTTGCAGGAACGGGGTCTCAGCAGTTGTGGCTTCCCGTAACTGGAATCTCCCTCGTTATAATAGGGATCGGAACTATAGCTAGAAGATGGGTTGGAGATCGAGCCGCTTATACCACTGTTGGAATTTTCCTGATAATATGGTGGTTTTTACCTCTAGAGGTATTCTCGATGTTTGAGAACTATACCACTGGGATAGAGATGTTCATACTCTCTGGTTTGTTCCTGGTAACTGCTGGCGTCATGATAATCATGCTCAATGGTTCCATAATAACCAGTGTCTTTGAAAAGATAGTAGGCTCGAGTAAAGGTTCCAAAGCGGTAGTGATGTCCGGAATTTCTCACCCTTTGAAAGAGAGATTTAGAACAGGTATGACCATGTTCATCTTCGCCCTGATAATATTCGCCATTATCGTCATGAGTATGATCGTAGGGATATTCAACACTAACCTGGATAGGATGATAGAAGAACAGTCAGGGGGTTATGAGATTCTCGGTCTGAGTGATCAGGATCGACCGATAGATGATATAGTACAGGATATAACAGACAATGAAAATCTGGACATAGATGATTTCGAATACATCCATTCGGCGTCTCGAGGTATGGTTACTTCGATAAATGAAGATGGTACTAGAGGAAGAAGTTCAGTGATAGGTGTAGATCAAGAATTTGTTGATAATAACGCCTTTAAATTTTCGGAATATCTTGACGAGTATGATTCTATAGATGAGGTTTGGGAAGTTGTGATGAACGATGCTGAACTTGTAATCACGAACGATCCGGGTGAATTCGGTATGCCAACAGAAGACGGAGTAGAATTGGGTTCTACTATCACGTTTTTAGACAAAAATGGTGAGCCTACAGAGAAAAAGGTGATAGGTTTCATGGACCAGATGATTGTCAATGGTTTTTTCACCTCCAAAGAAACAGCGCAAAATGAATTCAACCCGGATTCCAATAGTCTCTTCTTCTTCAGCGTTATCGAAGGGGTAGATGTCGACCATTTAGGAAGAGATATGCAGAGGGAATTCATAAGATATGGATTTCAACCGATAGTGATCGATACACTCTTCAGAGAAGCGATGACCGCTCAATTCATGTTCTTTGACCTCTTCAGCGGTTATATGGGGTTGGGCTTGGTCGTAGGCATTGCGGGTCTCGGAATAATCAGCTTGAGAGCTGTTCATGAAAGAAGGCTTGAGATAGGGATGATGAGAGCTATCGGCTTCAAGAGACGCATGATAAGGTATGTCTTTTTGATAGAGAACTCTTTCATAACTATAGCTGGAATAATTCTCGGTTCACTGCTCGGTATAGGTGTAGGATGGCTATTGTGGTATGATGGATTCAAGCCGATGGGATGGGGATTCTACATACCATGGGGAACTATACTAGTTATAGGGATGATAGCATATTTGGCCATGCTTTTCACCGCGATACCGAGCGCTCAAAAAGCTAGTAAAGTTTCTCCAGCTGAAGCATTGAGATTCGACTGAAATATATCTCTCAGTCAGCTTTATACTCGTAAACTAGAGTGCAGTTGTGATGATCTGAGTGACTGAGTCCGACCTCCTTTGCAGCGTTTATCACTTTCTCGGAAGCGCTCTTCAGTCTTAATCTATCGTATCCTTCTTCAAGACAGTGTTTTAAGCCGAACTTGAAGAGTTCTTCCATCCCTTCCTGACTACCACAGGCGAAACAGACGCTCAAACTCCCATAGATATCGTGAACTTGCATGAACATCAGGGCGTCGATCTCACCTGTATCTTCATCTCGGACCGCGTAACAATAACCGTTCTTCACCCGGTCTTTTATCAGGTCTTCGTCCATTGGATAAGCGGTCCAATGCTCCATGTAAAGACCTTCATTGTCGTCGAGTTCTTCTGAAGACAGAACCATACCAGTAACTTCTTCAACCTCATCTTCAACTTGAACCTCTTTTATCTCTTCATCCGAAGGTGGTTCCATCTCCTCAATATCTTCGTCATCCAATCTAACATAATCGTAAGCTTTTTTGAGTTTAAATCCCAGATCTTCTACAACTTTTTTCACCACTGTGTTGTCATTTGAGGTCAGAAATCTAGATGCCTGATAATCAAGATTATCGTTGATATAATCTAGCTGTCCTTCTATCATCGCTCGCCCGTACCCTTTCTCTCGATGGTCCGGATGGACTCTCAGACCCTCAAGCCAGAGAACATCTTCTGAATGCCAGGTGTGTTTAGCCAGAGCGACTATCTCGCCGTCAACTGTCCCACATATAAACCCACCATCTTCAACCCACCGATCAAAATAATCCGGTATGTAATCTCTGCCGTCCCATATCCCTGATGTCATCTCAACGACTTCATCCTTATCTGTCTTTTCTATTTCACGTATTTCAAGTTCAGGCGTCATAAGTATAGATTAGATATAACCGGTTTATTAAATCTGTTCTTAAAATCGAGGTCACATTATCTCTTCTAGAACTCTCTCGATGAACTTTGTTTTACCTTCAGTGTAAGCTTCTCGATTATCTCGGTATTTTCTAACCAATCTTCTTTTCAAATCGGCGTATCTTTTCCGACACTCCTCATCCTCGCGAAGACGATCTCTAAAAGCTAGATGCCTTCTTAATTCTCTACTATTTTTTGGACAAACATAAAGATTATGGGATTGTTTTCTAGAGTTCGATCCGTCCCAGGGGGCCAGCCTGTCTTCTCTCCCAAAGGCTTCACGACCTTCGATACCAAAATCACCCTGATATTCGTATCCCAGTTCGGCAAGAGCATGGATCACATCCTCAAAAGAAGAATAGTCTTCTATCACTAGATCTATGTCCAGCTGAGGTTTAGCACAGAGACCTGGAACAGCGGTGCTTCCTACGTGTTCCACTTTTATCAGCTTATCCCCTAACGACTCCAAGTATATACTTTTCAATCTCTCAAAATTTTCCAACCAGGCCGGATCGTACTCCACCAGCTTTATTTTTTCTTCACTCATAAAATCCCTAACAAGATATGGATTAGATAGATCACCTATTTATAAGTGAGGATATCGTCTACCAAGTACTTTGCAAAAAGGTTAAATCTATAGATGTTCTTTACCCAAAGGGAGAATAAAGATGAGGATCCGCTGGCATGGGCAATCTTGTTTTGAGATAGGTAGCGAAGAGAAGATACTGATAACGGACCCTCACGACGGCATAAGTATCGGTATAAATCCGCCGGATGTTCTAGGAGATATAATACTGGTTTCACACGATCATTACGACCACAACGCGGTCAGAAAAGTCGAGAAAGAGGACAGCAAAATTTTTAGAGAACCTGGTGAGTGGAAAGAAGGCGATATTGAGTTAAAAGGAATCAGTTCCTATCACGACAAAAACGAGGGTGAAAGGAGAGGTGAGAACACCATATTCAGATTCAAGATGAACGGTACCGTTTTCTGCCATCTAGGTGACCTCGGCCATCTTTTGAACAATGAAACTATCGAAGAGATCGGTGAGGTGGATTTCTTATTCGTACCCGTCGGTGGAAATTTCACCATAGGTCCAGAAGAGGCAAAGAAGACAATAGAGGCGATCAAACCTAGTATCGCGGTCCCGATGCACTTCAAGATAGGAGGTCTCTCTTTGGACATAAAGACCATCGAGCCATTCCTATCACTATACCCAGAGGATAAAAAATACAAACTCGGGGTGGAACTCGATTTCATAAAGGCCGATCTTCCAGATCGGACGGAGATATGGGCCTTTTCACTGTAAAAATAGAAACTTCACTCAATCCTCAAGATATCTTAAACCTTCTTCAATCCTACCCATCTCTATAGGAGTAGTTAAATTACCGATCACCGCACCAGCAGTATTCGCAACAAGACAGGTGCCCACCCAGCCAGAACCATGGTTAGCTGTACTCTTGCTGACCGGCACTCCAAAAAGATTCTCTAAATCCTTTATCTCTTCCTCGCTCACGTGAGGATGACAGATAAGTCCCTTGTTCGTAGCTACGCCGACAGATCCAACCATATTTATGCCCGCTATAGTGCCTCTTCTAACTTCAACTTCGAGCCCAGAACTGATAGCTTCTTTAGCTTCATCTCCGATCTCAGGATGTATCAAGGCGCCGTTATCATTCAATAAGATATTGTTCCCTAAAGCGTTCTGTGCATCAGGTATCACCGTCACGTTAACATGTTCTAACAGATTTTCTATCTCTCTCTCCTCAATAATGTCTGAAACTACTGCACCTCTAGAATTCATCCCCATCAAAGAACCATTCACCCTTGTCCCGCCTATCGTAGTTTTGACAACGGGGCACTCGAGAGCTTCCTCAAAAATGTCCGTATCCTCAGCAGGAGGTATGACCACTATCTTTTCCGAGACTGCAGAAAAAACGCCTATATATGGATGAGACTCGATAGCGTATTTCTTCAGCATAGATCACTCTCTCGGGATAGAAACTTCCACGATCCCATCTTCGAATTTTATAGCCTTCACCTTGATTTTCGAGGGAGTTTTCTTGATACCGCGCTCCCATATAGCCTCGTTTGTGCTCGAATCGATCCAAACATCTTCTTTAGGTACGTTCATGTTGTTAGACACGAACTCCCTGATTAGTTTCATCGCCCTTGACGCTCTCTTGCTGGAAGGGGTTTTTTTTGCATCCCTGAGCGGGATATTCATGATCCTCTCTTCAGTGTCTACCATTATTTACACCAACCTGTTCTCTTTTTATTCGTCTATATCACTTCTACGCCAATTCCTTCTCTTCGGATTGTCGGTATGATTTCTATTGGTCTTCTGCATCACCCAAGCTGGAACTCGTTTGTTCTGTTTACCCTTCTTCAAGAGTCTGCGTTTTTTAGGACCTGGTTTGTTTCTTGACATCTATTTTACCTCCTTTTGATATTGATCTCCTTCTTTTGACCGCTAAGCTTTTTTAACAACCTTTTAAGAGTTTCATCATCGATCTTTCCTTCCGTTCCCCCTCTTTGAGCTAGTGCTATGATCTGTGACTCAATTTGTTCCGCGAGTTGGGGTCTAGCCATCCTAACCCTGCCTAACCTTTCTCTTGCATCTGGAGTCATCATCTTTCGAAGCATCGCCTTCTTTTGTGCTTCCATCTGCTGTTTAGCTTCCTCCTGCGCCTCTCCAGATGCTTGCTTTTCCTTTAGTTCCTGGATCTTTTTTTTCTTCAGTTCTTCCAACTCATCTTCATCAGCCATTAAACCACCCATAGAGGACTTACAGGTACTTTGAGAGTTCGGGATTTTCTTTTGCCATCTCTTTCATTATCTCGTGAGCTGTGTCGTCCAAAAAGGCACGACCCTCAGGAGTGACCATTCTTCCTTCATCGGTTTTTTCTACTAATTCCGCTGACTCCAACTGTTGTAAACCTTCTCTTATTATCGAACCGGATCCTTTTACAAATTTCTCGGGTTTAGGTCCTCTTCTCTGTTTTCCGCCGTATTTGGTCTTCAGTCTTGAAACACCGACGGGACCTTTTACGTAAACGCTTCTCAATAAAGCGGATACTCTATCAAACCACCAATCGGGTTGATCGGGAGCCTTCTCTTTATGAACGCCGGTCTTCACGAACTTAGACCATTCGGGCTCTTGGATTCCATCCATGCTCTTGATCTCCTTACTCACTTCCTCTATCAGCTTGTTCGGAGGAACATCATATACTGTTGCCATAGGCTATTACACTCCAGATATTCAGTGTCAGGTATTGTCTGCATACTTAGGACTTATTATTAAATATTTCCCTTTGCGGGGCACTCTATTCAACGGTAAAGTTCGGACTTCAACCGGGGTATCATAGCCATAGAACAGGCCGACTTTATACAGTCCTTTCTTTCCACTTGACCATTGGTGAGCAGACCTACGGTCCCTACCTTCTCCAAGCGATCATCAAATATCGCTTTCATCTTTTTGCCTAGCGTAACTCCGTTTTTCAATTCACCGATCCATTCCTCCGGTATGGGGAACCCGGGACCGTGACCCGTTGAAGTAAAACCGAAACGATCTTTTATAACCACATATTCTAGAGAAAAAGATCGTTTTTCAGTGTGTACTATCCCGTTTTCAACACCTACTCCATAATCGAATCCTTCTGGAACTACTGCCCTTCTTTTTGCACTTTTGACGATATCCTCATTAAACGGCTGTTTTTCTATGCCTTCAACAGCATCGCAAATCATATCAACTTCAAAGTACTCAGATAATGCCTCCTTAACACTCTCTTTTTTAACAGGATTTTCAGAGCCGAGGAATACTCGTACAGGTCTCAGTCTCTTTCCTTCCTCGTCTATATCACCCTCTCTTATCCTTGTAGAACTTATGGGGAGAAGATCTTCGGCTAGAACGGGACTAACAACGATGAGTTCCAACGCTTTCTTGTTTTTCTCTTTTCTCATTTCGTTAATCTTTTCTCCCCTCACCTTGGTCTCATAAGATACCACTAGAGTGTCAAAATCGCCCTCCACCGCTTTTCTGAAGGGATCGTTTATCTCCACTATAGTCCAACCATCGTAGGGATAAAGGAATCTTTCTAGTCTCCTTTTTCTCTCTTCGTAGGAGTTATCCACTTCAGGCTTCCACCCCTCCAACATCTCGTCTGAGACTAGACCTATGGTAGTTTCGCCCTCTTCAAGCGCGGTCCTCAGCAGTTTTTCGTGTCCGAGATGGAGATGGTCGAAGGTCCCTCCAACTATCACTTTCTTACTCATTGAAATCAACTCCTTCAGTAAATTGTCAGAAACAGCATTATCAGGAATATCGCTAGCAGTGCATAGAATATATATTGCTTCTTCTTTCTACTGCTCAGAAGGTCCTGGTATTCGTCTCTACACTTTTCAGAGCAGAACTCTTCATCTAAAGGTATAGGCTTGGCACATATCTTGCAGTGTTTATGCTGTTCCATGGTAAGACATTATGGAAAAGAGATAAATCTTTTTCCATGTCTCCTTTCAGTGAATGAGTTCCAATTTTCTCTCTATCTGTGCCAAACTCTGCTCAGAGAGGGTGCTAGGATCCAAACTGAGGACTAAAATACTCTCTTCTTCACTAACCACGTCCACCAGATGATTTAAAAATCCCCAAAACCTATCAAAAGAGTTGTGGTTCAAAATGATCTCTACACCCTCCATAAAAATCAGTCCACCCCCGTCTTCTAGAAAATTGATCATATCGTGTCCTATGATATGGAGATTGGATGGATCGAAATTAGATTCTCCATCTACAACTGTTAACCAATGATACGAAATCGAATCTCCACGGACATCGTACTTTCTTTTGACATCTACAGGATTTATACTGCTCAAAACGTAACCTTTTCCCTCTTCTTCCATCCTCCTCAAAGACAGCCTGAATCCTCTTTCTGGTTTCTTTTCTTTAAGAAGAAAGCTCTTGCCTCTTTCTAATTCCTTTTTATCTTCATAGATAGTACTAAGCAACTGTTTTCCACTTTGAATCAGTCTTCTTCTGTCTAGATCTCTGATCGATTTAGGATCCTCTTTTTCATTCTTTTCGCCACACATGATTTTGCCTGCTCAGGTTAAATCCGTTTTTTCACTAAACATCTTCTCTATATACTTTTTCGTTATTTTCAACGATGCCCGAAAGTGACCAAGAAAGGGTCTAGTTCTTGAATCTTTACGAAACCGTACCTTTCGAATTGGATTATGTCTCTCGCTTCTGTTTCCATGAGATTTTTCTCACCTAATCCATCTTCTAATGAGGCATCGGGTCTTTCAACTTTTACGTCTATACCATCATGAAGCCATTGGATTTTCAATATATCTTTGTTCTCGAATCCAGTGATCTTGCCTTCTTTTCCGTCTAGTTCAACATTGCAGAAGTTCTTTAGACGTATTTCTTCACCTTGATATTCATCCCATTCTTTCCGTGGTATGTAAACTTCTCTTCCAACATCTAGTTCTCTGTAGCCCCTGTTCGAATCACTTGGATGTCTAGCGACCTTAGCTTTTTTAGGCTCTATCTCTCCAACCAGTTCAATCTTAACTGGATCCGGGATGAAAAAGTACCTGTTCGCTTCAGGGTCTATGATCTCGCGGTTTTTTGAATACAATTTAGAAGGCGCCACCTCGATATCAGTTTCAGACATGCCAAATTCGAGTATGAAACCTCTCACGGCCTCAGGTTGTATACCCCTTCTTCTTAGTGATTGCATCGACCATGTTCTTGGATCTTCCCAGCCTTTAAACTCGTGCTCTCTTATCTTTCTCTGAAATTCACTCTTGCTGAGATTGATATCTTTTAAACGCAGCATACCATAGTGAAGGAACTCGGGTTTTTTCCAACCGAACAGATCCCAGATGTATTCTTCCATCCTGTCTTCGATAACCAGGTCTTTCCCTCTGAGGATATGTGTCATCCCTATGAGATAATCATCCACGGCCCAGGAAAATTCAAGTAGAGGCCAGACGGAATATTCTTTCCCTACTTTCGGATGCTCATTTTTTGAGATGCGGAACAAAACTCTATCTCTGAAAGCGGGATCTGGATGCTGCATGTCCGTTTTCAGCCTTACTATAGCATCGCCCTCTTCGATCTCACCGTCAAGCATCTTATCCCAAAGTTCCAAATTCTCTTCTTTTTGGCGGTCTCTATGGTCGCATTCTTTACCCTTCTCTCGTTTTTCTCTCAAACTCTTCTGACTGCACTCGCATATGTAGGCTTCCTTCATCTCCAATATCTTTCTACCGTACTTATAGTAGATATCCATCCTATCAGATTTGTAGTAAGTTTCGTGCCACCCAACGTTCAGCCATTCCAGGCCTTCCTTTATCATATCATAAGCTTCAGGAAGCAGTCTTTTGGTCTCTGATCCTATGGTGTCATCATAGAAAAGTACCAAGGTACCATCATTCCTCTTAACGTATTCATCATTGAGTAAAACCATCCTAGCGTTTCCTATGTGGAGTGGACCAGAGGGATAAGGTGCCATCCTCATCTTGACGTTTTCGGCTTCGATTCCAGGAAGATTGTCTTCTTCTTCCTCCTCTTCTTCCTCTTCGAAAAATTCCGGCATGAGCTTCTTCAATTCAGCCTTCTGTTCATGCAAAGAAAGTTTATTGATCTCCTCCACGATTTCATTTACAAGTTCCTTCGTACCCTGTGGATCTTCTCTAAACTCGTCTCTTTCACCCATGACTTTTCCCATGACAGGACCGACAGTAGATTTGCCTTCGAATTTGACCGCGTTCCTTAGAGCGTATTTTCTGACGATGTCTCTCTTTTCCTCTGACATATCAAAAAGATAAAGATATTGGATATTTGATTTTTTGCCCTCCTATCGTTCTTTTGTGATCGTTTTGATCGTGGTAATCAATGCTCGTTTTATCGTTTCCTTAGCCATGCTTGGAGGACGAGAGTTCTTATCCACAGCCTGCTCCGGCAGATATGGAACGTGTACGAACCCATAATCTATAGGAAGATCATTTTTGTTCACATGATGGGCAGTGGAATAAATCACGTGGTTGCAAACAAAGGTGCCGGCGCTGTAAGAAAGGAAAGCGGGTATCCCTTCATCTTTAACAGCCTCTACGATATCTTTGGTAGGGAGAGTGACTCTATAAGCTAAAGGTCCACCTTCAGCTATCGTTTCATCTTCAGGCTGGTTACCTTCGTTGTCCTCGATCCTAGCATCGTCTATATTTAGAGCGACCCTCTCAACTCTTATCCCGTGAGTTCCGCTGGCTTGCCCGATATGGAGAACTGCGTCAGGTTTATGCTCATCTATCATCGCTCTCACTTTTACCGAGGACTCTCCATAAATAGTGGGTATTTCCCTAGCGATTATCTGACAGTCGTTTATCTTCATATCGTCCAGTTCTAGAACCACTTCTGAAGCGGGATTGATCGATTCTCCGCCGAAAGCGTCGAAGCCGGTCATGAGCAACTTGTCGATTTTTTTAGAAAGGTGATTTTTTTCCTGCATATCATAATATAGATAACTGCTTTTTAAAAAAACTTTAGTTAGGTCCCTAAAAAACTATTTATCTGATATATCTACCAATTACCACATCATGTCAATATCTATCGATATAGGCGGGACCTTCACCGATTTTGTGGTCATAGACGATGGGATAAAACATTTCAAAAGGTCTTCTACGCAGGATCATCCAGAAGTAGCGATAAGAGAAGCCTTAGAAAATGGAGACTTCGAAGTTAAAGAAGATGTATTCCATGGAACCACAGTGGCTACGAACGCCTTCATTGAGAGCAAGGGAATAGAATCAACTTTTCTCACCAATGAAGGGTTTGAAGATCTACTGTACATAGGAAGACAGACTAGACCTAAACTGTACGAACTTGATATATACAGACCTAAACCTCCACTAAAGAAAGAAAATATATTCGGGATCTCCTGCCGAACTGGACCGGAAGGTGAAATTCTAGAAGAGATAAAAGAGGAGGAACTGGAGGAAATAGCGGAGCAACTCAGAGAAAAAGATCTCTCTACAGCCGTATGCTTACTCCATTCTTACAAGAATCCAGAACAGGAGGAAAAGATCGGAGAGATTTTGGAAGATTACAACATAAAC
This sequence comes from Candidatus Natronoplasma sp., assembly GCA_048621055.1. Taxonomy (GTDB): domain Archaea; phylum Thermoplasmatota; class Thermoplasmata; order Halarchaeoplasmatales; family Halarchaeoplasmataceae; genus Natronoplasma. Next base: position 18,084 of record JBMCXO010000013.1, read on the forward strand.
TATTCTCTTTCTCATAAAGTAACTGGAGAGTTCAGGGAGTACGAGAGAGGATTGACCACTCTACTGGACTCTTATCTAGGGCCTCTCGTCGAAGATTACTTCGCATCTCTTACCGACATCTTTGGGAAGGAACCGTACATCATGAAGTCCGGCGGTGGTTTGGAGAAGAGTTCCAAGGTGGATGCTGTAGATTGTTTATATTCTGGCCCAGCGGGAGGCGTGGCGGGTGGAGCATTCATCGCTAAAAAACTAGAACTGCCTAACATAGTCACCTTCGACATGGGTGGAACGAGTGCAGACATGGCAACTGTAGTGAACGGTGAGATATCTTGGAAAGATGAGGGCATGATAGAAGGTTTTCCGATCCAATCTAAGATGGTCGATCTAGTCACCGTAGGATCTGGTGGAGGAAGCATAGCAAGGTGTGATGAAGGGGGAGCCTTAAGAGTCGGGCCGGAAAGTGCGGGAGCTAGACCTGGGCCAGTATGCTATGGAAGAGGAGGAGAAAAACCCACGGTCACTGATGCCCTTTTGCTCATGGGTTATATCGACCCTAACTATTTCCTCGGAGGGAAGATGGAACTCAATTACGATGAAGCAAAGAGATCTGTAAAAAAATTGTCTGATCGATTAGATATGGGTTATGAAGAAACACTGAAGGGCGTCTTTAGAGTGGCAAATTCAAAGATGTCGAGAACTATGAAAAGGATCACCGTCGAGAGAGGTGTAGACCCTGAGGATTTTGCTATACTTGCCTTTGGAGGCGCAGGACCACTTCACGCCGCTTTCATAGCTGAAGAACTTGGTATAGAGAGAGTTCTCATCCCTCCGATGGCGGGAGTTTTCTCCGCGTTAGGTATGGTCACAGGAGATATAGTTCACGATCACAGCAGGACTTTACTGACCTATTTAGATGACAAAAAAATGATAAGAGATACCATCGACAAGATGAGATCGGAGATAGAAGAGGAAGGAGAAGAGCGAATCCTCCTTGGTCTTCGGTATAAAGGTCAAAGCTACCATATGAACATACCCTATTTTGGTTCTAAAAACGACGTCTCGGCAAGGTTTCACAGAGAACACGAGGAAAAATACGGATATGCCAATAGAGAAGAAGATATCGAAGTCGTCAGAGTACATATCGAGATGGTGAAGAAAAGGGAGATAGAAGAACTCCCACTTAGTTCCAAATCGGGAGAACTTCTAGAAGATCGAGAATGTCTTTTTTCTGATGGAAGTGAAAAGACTTCCATATACCTGAGAAATCATCTTTCAAAGGGGCAGAAAGGAGAAGGGCCGAGCGTGATAGAGGCTGTGAACTCAACCATACTCATCCCCCCAGATTGGAATTGGACCAACAGATCATCTGGTGTGATAGATATGAAGGTGAAAGGATGAAGGAATTAAAACCTACAGAACTAGAGGTGATGAAGCACGCGTTTACAGCCATACCAGAACAGATGGGAGCAGCCTTACAAAGAAGTGCCTACTCAGCTAACATAAAAGAGAGGAAAGACGAGTCCTGTGCGCTCTTCACCGCAGAAGAAGAGATGATAGCGCAGGCGGAACACATACCCGTACATCTTGGAGCGATGCCCAAGGCTTTGAAAAGTGCGGTCTCAAACTGCCGACCAGAAAAAGGAGATCAGGTCATCTTGAACGATCCCTATTCAGGAGGAACTCATCTTCCAGATATAACCGTGATAAAACCCGTTTTTATTCGAGACGAGTTACTTGGTTACGTGGTGAATCGAGCACATCATTCTGACATAGGAGGCAAAACCCCAGGATCGATGCCTGGAGATAGTGAAACTTTGGAAGAAGAGGGCATCATTATATCTCCAAGACTTCTAGTTGATGGGGACTCTATAAATCAAGAAATTATCGGCCTGCTCCGAGGAACTCGGGCCCCAAGAGAAAGGATAGGCGATATAAAGGCCCAGATAGGAGCCAACGAAAAAGGGGCTAAAGAGTTAAAGAAGACGGTGGAAAGATTCGGTCTAGAAAATTATCATGCCTTCAAGGATCAAGTGATGAGATACTCGGAGATGAGAACCCAAAAGATGATAGAAGGACTACCTGAGACGGTGTTATCTTCAGAAGATATCATGGAATGGGAAAGAGACGTAAAGTTAGAGGTACAGATCGAGATAGAAGACGACAGGATGTATTTTGACTTTTCAGGCACGGATCCTCAGGTAAAAGGAAATATCAACGCTCCCAAGCCAGTGACTTATTCGGCAGTATATTATATCTTGAGATGTCTTTTGCCTAAAGATGTTCCGGTCAACAACGGATGTTACAGACCCGTTCAGGTGCAGATTCCCAAAAGAACTATTTTGAATCCAGAACCGCCAGCTGCCGTCTCAGCCGGGAACGTAGAGACCTCTCAGAGGGTGGTAGAACTCATATTGAGAGGTCTGTTTGAAATATTACCCGAAAAGATACCGGCAGAAAGCCAAGGAACTATGAACAACCTGATAATAGGAAATGAAGATTTCACCTATTATGAGACCATCGGAGGAGGAGCAGGAGCCTCCCATTCAGCAAAGGGAGAAAGTGGTGTACACGTCCATATGACCAATACCAAAAACACACCTATAGAATCCATAGAGAACGTTTATCCTCTGAGAGTCACAGCGTATAAACTAAGAGAAGGTTCGGGAGGCGAGGGTGAAAATCCAGGGGGCGATGGGATAGTAAGGGAGATAAGATCATTGGAAGATGCTGAAGTATCTATACAGTCTGAAAGACGTAAAATACCGCCTAAAGGAGTGAAAGGAGGAAAAGACGGCGCCGTTGGACGAAATTTGAAGATCCGAAACGATAAAGTAGAGAAACTCGATGGAAAGATCACTATTGAACTTTGTGAAGGAGAATCGATAAGGATGGAAACTCCGGGTGGAGGGGGCTGGGGAGAACCTTAGAAAAATTTAAGTTGGGTAAATCATTAGAGGGTTGCAAGGAGATAGATATCATGGCAGATAAGACCGATTATTTGATGGAAAAATACGAGGAAATGAAACAAGAGGGATTGACATGGACGATAAGAAATCTTGAGGGACCGTCGCAGCCTCACGTTACGGTGGACGGGAAAGAATGCATAATGTTAGCTTCTAATAATTATCTTGACCTGGCTAATCATCCTAGGCTCAGAGAAGCCGGTAAAGAAGCTATAGAGGAGTACGGTGCCGGTGCCGGTTCCGACTGGTCTATCGCCGGGACCATGGACATTCACGAAGAACTATGGGACAGGATAGCCGAGTTCAAGGAAACCGAAGCCGGGATGACTTATCAGACCGGATTTGCGGTTAATGCAGGATTGGTTCCACAGCTGGCAGGAAAAGGAGACGTGTTGATCTCTGACGAGCTGAACCACGGCAGTATAATAGATGGGATAATGATAGCCCAAAGGATGTTCAAAGCCGATAAGATGATCTACAGCCATTCAGATATGGGGGAACTGGAGGAATGTCTGAAAAAAGCGGAAGACGAGGGCTACGACAAGAAGATCGTTCTCACCGACGGCGTTTTCAGTATGGACGGCGATATAGCCAAGATGGACGAGATTCAAGAACTCGCAGACGAATACGGTGCTCTCACTTATGTGGACGACGCTCACGGTGAAGGTGTCCTCGGAGGAGGTCACGGAATAGCGAAAGAGTACGATATAGAGGACAAGATAGATATTCAGATGGGGACATTCTCCAAAGCTTTCGGCGGCTTCGGCGGCATGTTGGCAGGAACTGAAGGATTGATAAAATACGCATACAACACCTCTCGTTCCTGGTTGTTGAGCGCTGCTTTCCCACCTCATGTTGCAGCGATAAACATAGAAGCTCTAGACGTGGTTGAAGAGGAGAACGATAGAGTCGATAAACTGTGGGATCTCACTGAATACTTTAAGAGCGAGATGGAGAGCATGGGATTCGATACTGGCTTCAGCGAAACACCGATAGTTCCCGCCATGGTGGGTGACAGCAAGAAAGGTCAGAAACTTGCGGATCGATTGTACGAAGAGGGAGTCTTCGGACTGGCGATCGTCTATCCGATGGTGGCTAAAGGTAAAGCTAGGATAAGGAACCAGATAAACGCAGGATTGACCAAGGACGATCTTAACGAGGTTCTACGTATTTACGAAAAACTCGGAAAAGAACTGGACCTTATTTAAAACCAAAACCCTTTTTTTAATTATTTTAAAATTTCTTCCTTTTAAAACCATACGAGGTGATTCGGGAGACCCGTCGGGAGCCCCGGCTTATATCCTTCACCAGGACTCCCGTTCCTCCCTCCCTTTTTTTCCTGGTTAGTTTGAATCTAGGGTATATGAGCGCATGTGTATTGGATTGTCTGCTTAACCAGAGATATCAATTGATAATGGAAAAAGGCCTATTTAAAATATGGTCAGATAATTTTCTCTTTTTTAGGTCTTTTTAAATAAGGGGTCTATAATCGTGTTAGGTGAATTAACGGCGCTACGAACGGCACTACGCTAATCAAAATGTTTTTATCTGAATAATCCTATTGCAATCGTGTTATAATGAAAGTTCAGTCCGAAAGAGAGAATAATATTGAGGGATGATATGAACTGGAAAGGCCATGTAGGGTTGTCGCTTTTCATATTCTCACTCTTGATGATCCCATTCGGATTAAATGTTATCTCTCTAACAATCATAATAATCGCTGTTTTATTTTCTTCATTACCTGACACTGATCTAATCAAGTTTCTTCCTTTAGAGCATAGAGATCTAACTCATAATGTTACATTCGGAATGATCATCGCCGCTATCCTTGGAGGCACGATCGGTATTCTCACGGCGATATACTTTTCGTATATCCTAGGGATTCTAGTTGGACTGGCGGTCTTTCTAGCAGTTACAGGTGGTGTGCTCTCCCATCTACTCGGTGACATAATAGCCGGTTTGAGATATGATGGTACTCCCTGGAAGATAAAGTTAGCTAGACCGTTTTCCGATAGATTGATCGGCTACGGCGTTTTTCTAGCCACTGATGAAAAGGTTAACAGTATTTTTCTCAAAGTCGGTGGCTTAGCGTTCCTGTTTTACATAACTTTTGGCATCTTTAGATTATATGCTAATATTCCATAAGGATGAATCTATAAACGAAAAAATCTATTTGAGTGAATTAAGATGTTTTACAACTCTTTAGGGGGAAAAAATAAAAATACTTGATAAACAATATCACCTCTATGGTAATCTACGTGATAATAGTTTGGGCATTGGTATTATTAATACCGATCTTATTTCTACTATATCTGAAATTCACGTCTCCTGAAACTCCGACAACGACCAATAAGACATTGAAAAATCGCGAGGGTTACGTGATAAAAGAGATCCAGCCAGAAAATATATCGGGTAAAGTGAAAATAGTTAATAGCAGTAAGGTTTGGAGCGCTACTGCGAAGAGGAGAATAGAAGAGGGAAAAAGGGTCATCATAAATGAAGTTGAAGGTGTACACATAAAAGTAGAGGAGACTGTCGATCCAGATGCGGACTTGATAGATTTTGAGGGAGATTGGGACGAACAGGAAGTCTGTCCGACCTGTGAGACAGTGATCACCGTATATACCAAGGAATGTCCTGTATGTGGAGAGAAGATAGAAAGAAAGGAAAAATCCGAGAAAGGGAGATTCTTTAAGTTTTTTGATGATATATTTGGTTCTCTTCGCGGATGATAGAGGTCCTTCGTAAATTTTCGACTTTAATAATCAAGAAACATGGAGAAAAGGATTAAAGAATTGGTTAACTTCCGGTATTTAAAAAAGCTAGAGAGTTCCATAATAGATATAGGCTAAAATTATGAAAGAGATGATATAAATGAAGAATAAGATATACGTTTTTACGATTATCATCCTCTTGCTCACTAGCGGGCTGACCGTGACGGCACACGGTAGTATAGCTGGGTTTGAAAGAAATTACGATGAGGGATCTTCAGATCTGAATAGCGTTAATGAATTCTCTGAAAACGATCAGAATGAAAAGCAGATTACAGAATATTGTAAAAACAGCATATTGGTCCAGGTAGCGTCATCTAGTGAAAATTCATTGAGACCGACTGAAAATGAAAAAATCCTGCAAAATAAAGTCGACAATCTTTTAGACTTCGTTGATGGAAGAACTTCCCGTTTGTATCCTTCATTCAATATGGCAGAAATAAAACTCCCTGAGAACGCAGACGTGATGAGTTCCATCGAAGTGTTGACAAGAAAAGATGAGGTAGTCAATGCTGAGCCAAACTACCTGATAGAGACATCGGAGATCCCCAATGACCCAGGATATGGTTCCCTTTGGGCCATGGATAATATAGATGCCCCAAAGGCTTGGAATACGACAACAGGTAGCGACGAGATCGTGGTTCCAGTGATTGACACAGGTATAGACTATAACCATCCTGATCTAAAGGATAATATATGGACTAGCGAAGAGGGGAACCATGGATACAACGCCGTTAACGACTCGGATGATCCCATGGATGATCAGGGGCACGGGACCCACGTAGCTGGAACTATAGGAGCCGTCGGAAACAACGACTCAGGTCTTGTCGGAGTTAATTGGAATGTAAGTTTGATGGGAGTTAAAATCCTCGATTCCGAAGGTAGTGGTAACATCGGAGATGCTATTTCTGGGCTTGAATACGTACTAGAAAGAAAAAAGGATGGGGAGAACATAATCGTTACTTCCAACAGCTGGTGGGGAGATGCCCGTAGCGAAATGCTATACGAGGCGATCGAACAGCATAACGAAGAAGGGATACTATTTGTTACCGCTGCCGGTAACGAAGGGCTGAACAATGGAGAAAGACCTTCTTACCCAGCTAACTATGACCTTCCAAATATTATCTCCGTCGCCGCTACAGATAAAAATGACGACTTGGCTAGATTCTCAAATTATGGAAAACGGAGTGTACACGTCGGCGCACCAGGTGTAGAAATAAACAGTACAAAGTTGGATGGTGAGTATGGTCATGCAAGTGGAACATCTATGGCAGTGCCTCACGTATCAGGTCTAGCAGCATTACTGTCCTCTCATAATTCGTCTCATGATCACAACAACTTGAAGAACATCATCCTCTCTTCGGTAGATACCAGTGATTCACTTAGAAACAGGACCTTAGTCGATGGACGGATAAATGCTTACAGTTCTATAACACAATATTCCGATCCCGAGGACATCCGTTTTTGGGTTCACCAACCCTACACAACAGTTCAATGGAGAGAAGAAATCAGAATGATGATATCGCTCAACGACGGGGTAAATCCTATCCAAGAAGCAAATGTTTGGGTCGAATTCAGTACGCGACAAGACGACATCGATCTTGTAGACGATGGAAGCGGTAAAGACCACATTGCAAATGACGGCTATTACACAGGAAAATGGAAACCTGAATCATCGGGAGAAGTTAATCTTACTATCAATGTCGAGTCGGAAGAATTTGAGGAGAAAATGACAAAAAATGTGACCGTAGATGTAAGATTGGTTCATAGAGAAACTGCTCAGAAGATCCAAAGAGGGATTTTAAGTCTCCTGAGAGCTTTATTTAGAGCTATTTTCGAAAGGCTCGGTCTTACCATCAATGTGAGCGATAACAGCATATATCAATATAAACTACAAATCCAAAAGTCAAACCGATATTTCATGCTAGCTTCTCCAGCCTGAAGGAAGGAACCTATTGCCTGTTTTTTAGGTGATATTTTTGAAATAGTGCTGTGTGTCTTTCCGTATATCTGAGATCTCAATCAAGTTTCGATCGTCTTTTTTTTCCACCTACCCGATAAGAAATAGATCGCTGACAATCCCGCACCGATTATATTGCTTGCGGCCATCCCATACCAGATGCCAACTACCCCTATATCGAATCCTATGTTCAATACAACAACACCTAGATTGATTGCGGATAATGCAAGCAGTGCAGACAAGAACAGGCGTAAACCCCAAATCCTGAATAGCGTCAAGAAAAGAACAGGGATAGTGTGACCCGTGCCTTTGAAGGTCGA
>JBMCXO010000014.1:0-25461 GCA_048621055.1 Candidatus Natronoplasma sp.
TTCATCCTCCGCCTGAATTACGAGGAATTGAAAAATTCCTCTCATGACGAGGAAGCTATGCTTCCTCAGAAAGTTGGAGGCATTCTGCCAGATTTCATGGTGTAAAGACTCGATCACAAAGGCGCAGAGCCGGGTGGTTTTGGAAACAATCTTGTATCCATGATCTCCTCCAGACCGCAGATAAATCTTGTGAGCCTTTCAACGCCCATGCCGAAGCCCCCTGAATCGGGTATACCTTCATCGACCATTTTAAGATAGTACTCAAAATTTTCTAGATCTAATTCCTGCTCCTCCATCCTCTCTAAGATCCTTTCCTTCTTAGGTTCTCTCTCTCCTCCTGAAAGGGCTTCACCGTAGCCTTCTGGATAGATAAGGTCCATATCCTTCAATATTCCAGGTCTTTCCGTATCCTCCTTATCATAAAACTCCCTCTACTCGGATGGGATATCTATCATTTATCTTCAGAATGTGAATTTCGCCTCAAATTCTCGAGTGACGGGTATAGTTTCGAAAAGTACCTCAGCGGTCACTTCTCCGTCCAGTATCATCTTGAAGTCACCGGCTTTCAAAGCTTCAGCGGTAGCCTCGCTGATGTCATCATAGTCGACAGTTATAACTTGCTCATCATATATCGTTTCACCAGCTGGAACCACCCCGAGATCCAGATCTCCTTCTCCAACGTATTCATCTTCTACATAAATGTCGTACACGGCGGTGGTATATGGAGTATCATACCTGGAGGGGTTGTAGAACTCCATCTCGATCGGTATATCGATAGATTCTAGGCCTGGATCTGGTCGCTCAGGATTCTCCATTTCGTACTCCAAACTTTCAGCAGCGACATATTCGGTGTAAAGGATATATCCGAGGATACTTGCTAGTATCAATAAAATGATAGGTACTATAACGAGTCCTCTTTTGTAAAGGGGCTTCTTTGGGGGTTTTCTATTTGGAGATCTGTAATTCTGATCAATTTCTCGATTGTGTTCACTCTCAAAGTCTCTCGTTCTCTGACCGGTTGGGGGATCCTCACCACGTTCTTCATATGATGATAAAAACATAGAGACCATCATACCTCCATTGAAATAATATCGTAAAGTGGGCTCAGCCGGGTTCGAACCGGCGACCTCCGCCATTTTGAGCGTCAGCTTAAAACCAGTAAATTGTTTAAGACCTGACGCGTGTCAAGGCGACGTCATAACCAGCTAGACTATGAGCCCTTTGCGAATAGGCTAGATGGGGAGTACGAGTACTTTTCAGTTCATTCTTTGATTACCGTAATCCGATATATATCTCTTTTGCTTTTTCATATCCATTTAAGCAAAAGATTGTTATAGTCTTTCAAAGAACTAGTTTACCGATGGATTACTTTCAGGAGATAATCGAGGAGATAGTCCAAGGCAAAATAAACACTCCAGATGATCTGCAAAAAGCAAAGATCAGGATCTGCAAGAAGTACGAGAGAGACGAACTTCCAAAGAACGCCACCATATTGAAAAAAGTGGATGAGATGGAAGATGTGAATAGAGAGGAAGTTCTCCATGTGCTTCAGAGAAAGCCTTCTCGAAAAAAATCTGGAGTTTCTGTTATCGCTGTGATGACGTCTCCGGAAGAGTGTCCCCATGGGAGATGCAGGATGTGTCCTGGAGGTCCTGAGAGTGAAGAGCCTAGCCCTCGATCTTATACAGGAGAAGAACCCGCGGCCTTAAGAGGCAAGAGGAACGAGTTTGACCCTTACGATCAGGTAAAAGATAGATTAGAACAGTACAGGGCTATAGGCCACGAAACGGACAAAATCGATCTTATCATCATGGGCGGTACATTTCCCGCGAGAGAATGGTCTTATCAGAAGGAATTCGTTAAAGGCTGCTTGGATGCACTGAATGATAAAAGGTCAGATTCTATCACCGAAGCGCAAAAGATGAACGAAAATTCTGATAGAAGATGTATCGGCATGACGATAGAGACTAGACCGGATTACTGCAGTAAAAAAGAGCTCGATAGGATGCTTCGACTCGGCGCTACCAAGGTCGAGATCGGAGTTCAATCTATCAGGGATGAAGTTTTAGAATACATAGAAAGGGGACACACGGTAGAGGATTCAATAGAAGCTACAAGGTTAGCCAAGCACAGAGGTTTCAAGGTTTGTTACCATATAATGCCAGGACTTCCCGGTATGGACAAGAAGAAGGACCTTGATGATTTTGTCAAGCTTTTCGAAGACCAGAGATTTCGGCCGGACATGTTGAAGATCTATCCGGCTTTGGTGATCAAAGGGACCGATATCTACGAGGAATGGAAAGAAGGGAAATACGAGCCTTTGACCACTGAGGAAGCTTCTGAATTAGTCGCTTATATGAAAGCTAAAGTACCTAAATATGTGAGGATACAGAGAGTTCAACGAGATATCCCTTCGCCTTTGGTCGAAGGCGGTGTCAAAAAGAGTAACTTACGACAGTATGCTAGGGAAGAACTCAAGAGAAAGGGAAAAACTTGTGAATGTATAAGGTGTAGGGAGGCTGGCCATTCCGACGAAGATGTAGATATGGATTCATTGAAGCTGAAGACCATGAAGTATGAAGCCTCTGAAGGGGAGGAACACTTTCTAGAGTTGAGTGATGACAAAGATCTGCTTCTAGGATACGCAAGGCTGCGTTTCGATGAAGAAGCTCCTCCGACCATAAGAGAATTGAAAGTGGTTGGAGAGATGACCCCGGTCCATGAGAAGGGAGAGGAATTTCAGCATTTAGGATTCGGATCTCGGCTCCTTACAGAGTGCGAATCTTTAGCTCAAAAAAGAGCAGAAAAAGTAAGAGTGATCAGTGGAATCGGCGCTAGAAATTATTATAGGAGGTTCGATTATCATTTAGAAATGCCTTATATGGCAAAAAGATTTTGAAGTAAATATACAAGAAAAAATTTAAATAATATGAATCATTTTATATGCTGGTGTAAATATGAATGAAGAAGGATCGATAGGTGAGGACCAACCGGGGAAAGAAACTGGTCAACAACAGTGGTCACAGCAACCATCACAGCAAGGATATCAACAAGGGCAACCACCATCTCAAGTCTCTCCTCCCAGGGAAAATTTTCTCAAGAGAATGACTACCAATGATGGATTAGCAAAAATGCTAGCATTAGGATTTGTACTAATCCTGATTGGGATGTTGATAATACATGCAGCTCCATTTGCTACCAACTGGGGCGGAGACCAATATGATGAAGATGTACCGGACATGACAGAAGAGGAGATGGCTGATGACGAGGCCACTCAGAATGCGCTGGAATACACAGGAAACCTAATAAGAGATCTAGGCATATTCTTCATAGGCTTTTTCCTTGTTCTAGGAGGAATACACAGAGATGATCTTGATACAAAGTACAGGATGCTCATGATATCTCTAGCGATAATCTTCATACTGGTAGCATGGTTTGGTTTCTTTACTTCCATACCGGTAGCCCCTGTTTAGAAAACCAGCTAGTTAGTATGAAAAATCGGCGGTCAAGTTCACACCGACCTAAAAACCCCTTCCTCTGGTTCATATATTTCTTCTAATCTCTTTATTTTCTTTTCAAGCTCATCTACATCTTTTCTACCGAGTAGTTCATAGACTTTCTCAACATCCTCTATTCCAAAAGTGCCTACTTCTTCGCTGAGTACTCTACTTATTATCTCTAACCTTTCTCCCTCATTATCTGCCACCTCTGCTTCCTTAGAAGCTTTAACATAAGGCCCCTTCTCTTCGCTATCTTCCTTTTCAGGAAGTTCTCCACCTCTCATCTCAGCATTCAACCTTCCTATAGCCCAACTAGCTTCCTCTTTAGAATCGGTACGATAATGTATCTTCATCTTCTTCAGGGTCAGTCTCTTTCCACACTGGTGACATTTAGTGGTCTTATTGGTGAGCAGAGCGGTCTTCGGGGTCCTACAGCGAGAACAAACGATGATGGCGTACTTTCCTTTTTCATCCTTCATGGCAGATACACCAGCCCGGCGATGACGCAGCCAAATTCTTCTTCATCCACTTCTAATTCATCATACACCAAATCAACATCTTTTACATTTACTTCTCTACTCTCCCCCATCTCTTTCAACCTACTTCTCAATTCCTCTTTAAAGTCGTCTATATCTAAACTCTCTTCCTCAGCGATATGCTCGATAACGTATCCTCCCTTATGGTCTTCTCTGAAGCCCCACGCTAAGCCTGCCGCTAAACGCACATTAGAACCGGTAGCTTTACTGAGGACCGCAGGTCTGAAGTCTCCTCTTCTAGCCGAAATCTCCTCCACCTTTTCGATATCTTTCGGAAGTATAGATGACACTTCGATCAGATTTAGCTCTCCTATCGATGCCTCATGCATGGCTCTATCGACAGCATTCAAAGTGGACTGAGAACTAGTCGCCTTTCCAGTTTTGACTGTGAATCTTTTTGCTTTTTCAAACATCATGATAGTGAGCATCGCTGATTTCCTATAATCTTTTCGCCGATAACTCCAAAAAAGTTATATCCAAAAGAAATGAGAGTGAAGATAGGATATGTTCTTCTTAAATTTCAGTATCTCTCATATCGCCCTGATCTGTGTTCATCTCTGAGTTCGTGATAATGTTTGGCATTCTCCCTCGCCTTCTCCCTCAAACTTTCATCCCCCTCTCTCACAATATCTGCGGGAACGCCGACCGCCATGCTGTAATCAGAGATCTCTTTTCCTGGAGGTACAAGTGCATTAGCTCCTATTATACATCCTTTTCCAACTTTTGCCCCACTCAATACCGATGCGTTCATGCCTATTATCGTTTCATCACCGATTTCGCACCCGTGTATGACAGCTCCATGTCCTATAGTCACGTTCTTACCTATAACTGTATTGTTTTCATTGTCCACGTGTACCATCACCAGATCCTGGATATTTGATCCTTCACCTACAACTATAGAATTTTGATCTCCTCTCAAAACCGCCTGAGGCCATATGCTCACACCTTCCTTCAATTCAACGTTTCCGACGATAGTAGAATCTTGGGCAACGTAACATGAATCGTCCACTTTAGGAGACAATCTCGGACCTCCCTAGAGTTACTACTCCGATTCTCCTGAGATCGAAATCCTCTCAGGGAAATGTTTCAAGATGATAATATCTCCTATAGCTGATACCCATCTAAAAGGTAACAGGGTGCTTTTTGAACCTTCCACCAGGAGTGGATTCGTTTCTCCTACGAAGATACCGTTCACTTCCCCTTCTTCAATATCCATGACCACGTTATCTACGGTCCCTAGAAAGAGACCTTTTTTCGTGTAGACCTGTAATCCTATCAATTCAGATGACTCCTCTAACATGGTAATCATGAGGAGTATTGAATTAAGCAATTTAAATCTTTTTATCATTAAAACGTGCTTAAGCAATCGATAGATTTATAGCTTGCATTATAGATAATGCAAACATAACGTTTGTCAGACAGAGGTCAGACGATGGATGATGGGGTCTCGGAAGAGGATGCACTCAACCGGCATTATGCACTTTTAGATGTGCTTTTAATTGTATTCTGGCTTCTGTTAACGGGTGAGCTCATAAAGATATTCCAAGGTGGCGAGATATCCATATACGCGTTGAGCTCAGGATTGATAGGGGCCAGTATAGTAACTTTTACAGTACATAGATTTGTCATACGTGGAGAGGAAAGAAAGAAAACTCATCTTGCAGAATATCTGAACTCGCTTAAAAATGTCCTAGCTCTTTTCGTAGACGTTACCTTCAAACTGATTATAGCAAATGGCATACTCATCTATCAATCATTGACGATGAATATAGAACCTAGAGTGGTGCGTACAAAAGTCAGTCTGACCTCAGAGAGCGAAGTCACGCTCATATCACTTCTCATAACTCTAACGCCTGGAACTCTCGTCATCGATGTGGAAGAGGAAGGAGATTCCTATTACCTGTATGTTCATTATTCTTATCTTAAGGCGGAAAATCTAAGTGAGAGTATAAAGGAATCTATAACGAGTTGGGACAGAATGATAAAGGGGGTGTTCACCTGACCCTGTACAACGCAGTCTCGATCATACTGGTGTTCATAGCGCTTCTAGCTTCTTACAGGCTTTTCGTAGGACCTACCGTGTATGACAGGCTGGTTTCTTTGAACGTCGTTGGCGTTTTAATCACCATAATACTCATAGTGATAAGCGTTGAAACAGACCTTGGCCTATACCTGGATATAGCTCTTTCCTTCGTCATGCTCGATTTTGTAGGTACTATCGCTCTGGTCAAATATCTAGAAGGAGGTGAGTTCGTCTGATCGTTGAGATCATCTCTCTGTTTTTGATCTCTCTAGGCTGCGTCATGATGTTCACCGCGGCACTAGGGATCTTACGCTTCTCGGATATTTACATGAGGCTGCATGCAAGTGGGAAAGCTGGAACTGGAGGAACCATAGCCATTCTAGCAGGAGTTTTGATCAGGGTAGGGCTAAATCAGATATCGGGTAAGATCGTTCTAGTCATGGTCTTTATACTGTTCACAGGACCTATCATCTCCCATGCAGTAGCTCGAGCCGCTCATCTACGGGAAGATGCAACTGCTAAAATACCCTTCCACGATGTAAAAATAGATGAAGGAGGTGGAGAATTTGATAATTGATCTCTTTCTAGTTTTGTTCCTCCTATCGAGTTTGATGGTGGTCTTAGAAAAAGATCTGATAAGGGCTTTGATTTTTCTCGCTCTCTCCTCCATATTTCTCATATTGCTTCTTTATCTTTATAGAGCTCCAGACGTAGCTCTAACTTTCTCTATTGTGAGCACAGGTGCAAGTACCGTTCTGTTCATAGCGATAATAAAAAAATTGGAGAGATTTGGATATGATAGAGAGCGTGTTTAAAAGGGCCTTGACCGCTTTCTTGGTTATCGCTATCTGCGTCGCTCTATTGCAGGGCATGAGTTTGAATTATGAAGATAAGTCCAAATCTCCGATGTTTGAATATTATGTAGAAAATCATGAAGAGACTGGTGCAGTCAATCTTGTTGAAGCGATCCTTTTAGATTACAGAGCTTATGACACATTTGGAGAGGTATTGGTACTTTATATTTCCATCGCTGGAATAATAATACTAGGAAAGGAGATTATCGAGGGAAAAGAAGAGGAGGCCGTCGATCCATGAAGTCCATCATCGTGAAGACCTTCGGGAGTGCTCTTGCACCTTTTATACTCATGTACGGGATTTATCTCATACTTTTTGGACCTGTTTCTCCAGGTGGTGGATTTCAAGGAGGTGTCGTGTTAGCCTCTGCAGTCGTTCTAGTCCTATTAACCCATGGAAAAGAGAAAGTGAAAAGATTGACAGAAAATATAGAGTGGTTCGATTCCTTCGGGGCCTTCGTTTTTTTGGTGTTTGGAAGTATCGGGATATTGATAGGTGGGAGTTTTTTCGTTAATCTTACTCCATACAGCATGGTTTCTCTAGTATTTTTAGATGTGATAATAGCTATGAAGGTTTTTGCCGGGATAGTCGTACTTTCGATATTTTTCTTCGAGAGGGGGGTAGAATAAGTGTTAAGTGGGATAGAGGTGGGTATAATTACCATATTTTTAGGCCTGTATGGATTGACCAATAACAGGAACGCGGTCAAGATGTTGATGTCGCTAACCGTTGTTAATACTGGTGTGATTCTTCTTTTTATTTCAGTAGCCTATATCCCTGGTGGTTCCGTTCCTATCGTGGGGGAAGGAGCAGAGATGGTTGATCCTCTCCCTCATACTTTCATGTTGACTTCTATAGTGGTCAATCTAGCTACTTTAGCTCTTGGCCTAGCTCTTGTACTCTATCTTTACAGGGAATACGATACTCTTGACGTTAGAGCTTTGTGGGAGGGTTCCGATGATTGAACACGTTCCCATACTCATCATAATCTCCCCCTTAGCTGGAGCTCTTCTCCTTGAGCTGATATCAAAATTTGATCCACACCAAAGGACGAATGATGTGATAACTTTGGTAGCGTTAGCAGTTCCAGTGGTATTGCTCTTTACCTTCACTCCTGCAGTACTAGAAGAACCGATAGTTTACGAATTGGGAGGCTGGGAAAAACCATTTGGAATATCACTAGTTCTTGACAACCTATCTGTGTTGATGGCCGGTATGGTTGGGATAGTAACGCTCTCCTCTTTTGTCTATTCTCTAGAATCAAGAAAGATGCTTCCTAAAGGCGAACGATATTACTTTTTATTTCTTTTCATGACCATGGGACTTTACGGCGTATTTCTAACTGGGGACTTGATAAACAGATATGTTTTCTTTGAATTGACGATTTTGACCACCTATGTTCTCTTAACTTACACTAGGACTAAAGAATCACTCAGAGCGAGTTACTACTATCTAATGATAGGTAGTGTAGCTTCATTTCTGTTCCTAGCTGGCATCGCCCTCATATATTTCAACGTGGGCTATTTAGATCTCAAAGCTATCGGGGAAGTCTTACCGACCATACCTATCCAGACAAAGATATTGATCTTTTCATTTTTCATGGTAGCTGTAGGAGTCAAGAGCGGTTTGATCCCATTTCATACCTGGCTTCCGGACGCTCATGTCTCTGCTCCTACACCCATAACTGCTGTACTTGCTGGATTGACAGTAAAAGTCGGTATTTACATACTTTTCCGTATCCTAAAAGCGGGATTTGAGATCTCTCCTATTTTGAATATTCTAATATTTTTTGGCCTTATTACCGGAATCATCGGATCTTTGATGACTTTCAAATATTGGGATATCAAACGTATACTGACCTGGCATACCATCGCTCAGATCGGGTTCATCACCGCTTGTATAGGTATATGGTCCCCTTTTTCTGTATCTGCAGCTTTATATCACACCGTGAACCATTCAGTATTCAAAACCCTGCTCTTCCTCTCTGCTGGCTCTTTTATCTTTCTTTATGGAAGCGGCGATATTAGAAAACTCACTTTGAAAAAGGGCCATCCTATACTCGCATCTACCTTACTTATAGGTCTTCTGTCTCTTTTAGGTCTTCCTCCGATGAACGGCTTTTACAGCAAGGCATTCATGATACAGTCCGCACTCTCAAGACCTTTAGTTTTAGTCCCGTTACTTCTTATCCATATAATCACGGCGGCCTCAGTCTTCAGGATAATATATCATGCTAGCCACGAAACCAAGTATATCGAGGCTCCGGTGAGCATGATGAAACCTCTAGTCGTTCTTGCTGGATTGACTGTATTCATGGGCGCTACGACTACTATCTGGATGAATAATATCGTGATACCGGCTGGAACGGTACTCGTAAGAGAACAGATAGCACCAGTAACCAGTTACATGGAATTTAATACCATAGTCAGTACAGGAGGTCTTTTGCTTCTCGCCACTTTACCCATCGCCTTTTTACTTTATCCGTTATTTGAGCAGGTAAAGCACGTAGAGGTAAGAAGACTTGTTTCAGAAGTTAGTTTGACGGACGCGGTGAGATATATTTTGATAGGTCAGGGTATAGTGATAGCTTTGATCCTACTCTACTGATCTTAAACGAGGTCGTATAGATAAGGATTGGAAACGTGGGAGAAAAGGGCCATTATCGTGATCAATAAGAGTAAAGAGGCGAAAGCCATAAGCTCTGCATCGATAACGAAAAAGAGGACAGTGCCAGCTGCAGGAGGAAGAGACCATAGCTAAGATAGATACGCAGAGGGCAAGAGAAACAGCGACCTCAAAGGGTAAAAAACATGGATATCTAGAGTAAAAAGCGAAACTAACCTTCTAGACTTAGATATCAGTAAAAAGATCTATTTCACTCAAAATCACAGTCCACCAGTTCTTTTCTAGTATCGTTTAAAACAGGTCGGTTTCTTCTCGCATTAGACAAAGCATCTAATTCTATCTCACTCTCCACTAAATCTTCTTCAAAATAGCTGCCCTTACCGATGATCTGACCTTTTGGCGAGATCGCTGTAGCTCCTCCCCAGAAGTACATGTTTTCCTCTCTAGCTACAAGATTGGAATAGAAAAGATAGCTAGTAGTCTCTATCGCTCTAGTTGGGATGACTTTCTCAAAGTACTTTCTCGTTGTAGAGGGGGATGCGGAGATCACCGCGATGATATCAACGCCTTTCCGTGCCATCGTTTTGGTGAGCTCGGGAAAGAAGATATCGTAACATATCAGCATACCTATCTTTCCTACAGGCGTCTCAAAAACGGGAACTTCATCGTCTCCGTGAAAGTATCTCTTATCCTGAAATGGACCAAAATTGGGCAGATATGTCTTTCTGTACCGGTGAAGCTCTCCTTCAGAAGTTGCAAGCAGTGCCGTATTCCTCAACCTTCCGTCGTTCTTCACCTTTTCAGGCATACCGCATATTATGTTCATATCGTTTTCGACTGCCATACGAGATATCTCTCTAGAAGATGAACCAGGTATCTTTTCACTTTCGTACCATAATCTATCCCTCAAACAATAGCCTGTCAAAAACATCTCTGGGAAGATTAAAAGATCTGTCTCTTCTTTGGCAGTCTTCTCGATCACTTTCAAATTTTTCTCTTTCTCTCCGATCTCGTGCTTTTTTTGGGCAAGAGTCACTTTCATATCTGCATCTACTTTTGACATCTTATATAGGATTTTACCCGGCAAAGAAAAAGTCCGATAAACACTAATATCATGGATTATTATGTTATTCAAGTGGTAATTTGACTCAAACAGATAGGACTTTAGACTCCCTTCTAAAAGGAGGCGAGGATCTGATACATACTGAAAATCTGATGGTAGAAGCAGTTCAGGAATTGATAAAGGACGAGATCAAGGAACATATCAGGAACAAGCTGCAGGAGAACGAGGAGTTGAGGTCCGAATTCGAGGAATACGTGAAAGTCCTGATGGAAGCTAAAATGAAGGAGGCCTATGCTTATGCTATGCTGGCTAAAACAAGCGCCGATCTTGGGCTGGAACTGATACCTCCTGAGATGAAAGACAAAATGAACGAGAAACTCAGGGAGTTCATGGAAATGAAGATGGAAGAGATGATGAAAGAAAGGTGAAAGGCCGTCCCCCCTCGCTCAGCAAAAAAGATAAAATACCTCCCCTATCGAAATAGGGAGCAGATGAAGTTTTACGTCGAATCTTACGGCTGTACCATGAATCAGGGAGAGACTGAGATGATAGCTGAGAGTTTAGAAAAGGAAGGACATATACAGGTACACTCTCCCGATGAAGCCGACAAAGCTCTTATCGGAACATGCGTTGTGATCAAAAAAACTGAAGAGAGGATGAAGAGGAGGATCGAAGAGCTTGAAAAGAAGTGCTCAGAGGTTATAGTAGCAGGTTGTCTATCTTCAACTCATAAAGAAGAGATGCAGAAAAGATGTCCCACCATAGATTTTATTCAGCCCTCAGATGTTGAGATGTCTAAAAAACCGCTAAGATCGCAAGAAGACTCGATCATCGGTACGATCCCTATTTCATCAGGTTGTTTAGGGGACTGTAGCTACTGTATAACTAGATTGGCTAGGGGAAAGATCGAAAGCAGACCTTTACCAGAAATAAAAGCAAGGTTCGAACAGTTGTTATCCGATTCGACCAAAGAGATACGGTTGACCAGTCAGGATGCAGCGCTTTACGGAAAAGATCTAAACATGGATCTTACCGAATTACTGAGTGAACTGCTGAAGATAAAAGGGGATTACAGGCTTAGAATAGGGATGATGAATATCGATACTCTAAAACCCATAAAACCGAAATTTATGGGTCTTATGGAGGACGAGAGGATTTACAAATTCCTCCATATCCCTCTACAGTCGGGCTCTGATAAGATACTGGAAAAGATGAATAGAAATTACACTGTAGAGGAATGGAAAAAGACCGCGAAAGAGTTCAGAGATAGATTCCCCGACCTCACGCTTTCTACGGACGTTATAGTGGGCTTTCCCGGTGAAACAGAAAGGGATTTCAGGAAAACGAAAAAGATAGTTAAGGAAACGAAACCTGACGTGATAAACGTAACGAGGTTCAGTCCTAGAGAAGGTACAACAGCAGCAGATATGAAAGACAAAGTTCACTCTAGAAAAAAGAAACAAAGATCTAAACAGATGACCGATCTGAGATTTGAGATAAGCAGAGAGTTGAATGAAAGGTACGTGGGAAGAAGAACCGATATCTTAGTCTCGGAGAAAGGAAAAGGAGATTCACTGAAGGGCAGGATGGATAACTATAAGGTGGTTGTAATCAAAGAAGAGAAAGATGAGACCATAGGCAAGCGAAAAGAAGTCGAGATAAAGTCGGCTGAGGACATATATCTTGTTGGAGAATTGACAAAATAAAAACACCTGTTCAAAGATATCTGTTTTCTAGACCTTTTACAAGACGATAAAGGACTCTATTGACGTGAGCCGATACGCCTTCTTTCTCCGCCTTTTCGATGATCGCTCCGTTGATCTGATCCACTTCTGTTCTACTCTCGTCCTCTATATCCTGCAGCATGCTCGATAAGTTATCGGAAGTCCTTTCTGCTACTTTTTTAGTTTTTTTCAAAACTTTTTTACTGTCTAAATCAACGTATTTTTCGGCAACCGAAGCACTCTCGAGTACGGTATCTTCCATCAGCTTGGTGAGATATTGATCTTCGATCAGAACACCGTTTTTTATTCTTAACAATGCCGTCATCGGGTTTATTCCCGAATTTACTACCACTTTCTCCCAGATATTCACCAAGATGTTTTCACTTATAGTTGTATCTATTCCTGCATGGTTGAAGATCCTGTAGACTTTTTCAACCTTTTTATTTCTGTCTTCAGTATATGAGCCGATGATGGTTTCTCCTTCTCCGGCGTGTTTTACCTTTCCCGGTTCCATATAAGTGACACCGTTGCTCGTGACCCCTCCTATGGTTCTCTCACCTCCAACAAAATCTGATATTATCTCTTCATTTTTTAGACCGTTCTGAAGAGACAAAATCATACATTCGGAGGAGAGGTGATCAGATACTGAAGCCATCGCTTCTGCAGTATCAAATGATTTGGTACAGATTATTATAAGTTCTTTATCTGAAAGCGATTCGACCGACTCTGTGTAGGTAACGCCGGTTTCAAGCCTAGTTTTTCCATAAATCTCTATCGTTTTTATATCAAGGGGTCTTTGACCGAGAAGGACGACCTCGTTCTGAGCTCCCAGGATCCCTGCCAGAAAAGTCCCTATAGCTCCAGGACCTACTACACCGATCTTCATATACGACACCTCTATCTTCAATCCTCTAGTGTGCTATCGACGACACCGCTTATCTGGTCCATCTGATATTTTTCGATTATTGCAGGATTCACTGGTATCAATAATATAGATTCATTCACGGCCACTTGGTCTTTGATCGATTGGACTAGATTAAGTACTGTTCTGAAATCATTATTGGTGATGAGATACTCCATACCTTTCAATAATATCACACCGCCAGTCCTGGCAAGGAAGTTCTCTAAGGCCAGACTGAGTTTTTCAAGACTCTTAGGTCGTATCACGTCTTCCCTATCAACATTAGAGAGCCAGATCATCTCGATATCTTCAAGGTCATATTTCTTTTTTACCTTTTCTGGATAATCTCTTGTGACACAGAGTCCGGTTTCTCCAGTTTTGAGGATATCTTTCAATAATCTAAAAGATCTGTCGGAAGTTTTTTCTTCTATCAGATAAGTCGAGCTTTTAGAAACTCCTTCAGGCAGTTCTTTTAAGATCTCTTCTTCTTCACCTGTCTTTTCTTCCTTTTCTTCTTCATCTTCTTCTGCTACGCTTTCCTCGGATTCCGCTTTCTTCTCTTGAGACACCTCTTCTATTTCGCTTTCCTCCACATATTGTATGATATCTTTCGCTAGTTTCTCTTCGATGCCCTCTATCTTGGAGAGTTTAGACGCTTTCACATCTCGTATCGAATCTATAGTATTGTAACCGGAATCGTAGATTGATTCAGCGGTTTCCATATCCAAACCAGGGATGTTTGAATAGTAGTTGATCATCTTCTTTCGATAGAAAGGATTGATACCCATCTCGACTATCTCTCCATTAACCTCCCATTCTAGGATGTATTGAGCTTTATCCATCTCGACTCTTTCCAGTTTGACCATTTTTGCTCTTGTTTCCTTTTTAACTGCGCCCCTGTTATCCTTTATTGTATCGATTACATCTCTTCCAGCATCAATGTAAACTTCTATTTCGTCTTCATCATCCAGGTTCAGATCCTTCCTCATGCTTTTCAACCTAAGAACGATCTCTTTAACCATCTCTTCTTCCCATATCTCTTCAGTCACTTCCAGGTCTACAAATATCTCCTGGTCATTTAACAAGATCTCTTGAAAACCTTCGGGCATTTCCCTTTCAAAGGAGACCATGTCAGGATCTATTTCGATAATATGCCCTTCAAGCCCGATCTCAAATCCACCCTTTTCGATGCCTGCCTTTATCTTTTCAGACGATTTCTGCTTCAATAGGGTTTCTATCTTTCTTACCCAGTGTTTATAAGAATCAGCTATAACCTCTCGGTTCGGTTCTGCATTAAAGATAGCTCCACCCCATATTTCTTCAGGACCTAAGATCTCAACATTCCTCACTATAGCTTTATCTCTTATGAAATCAGCAAACCTTTGCGCTACATCCATACCTCTCTGATTTTTAGCCTTGTAAACGATCTTGTGCAGAGGCCATTTTTCGGGTAATTCATGTCTATTTTTCAAGTCCATTATCTCGTCGATTATATCTTTTGCATCATCCATCATCATCTCTAATTCCTTATCCAAGTACCCCTCATAGCTTTTCGGCCAATCTGTCATGAATACGCTTTTCTTTTCTTCATCTAAACTTTGGTATATATGCTCAGCAGTAAATGGCGACACAGGGCTTAACAACCGAGATATGGTATCTAAAACCAAATATAAAGTCCTCATCACCAGATATCTCTCCTCTTCGTCCTCGCTATCAAGTCTAACTCTACATCTCTTTATATATGATTGTGCTATATCTCCCAGGATCAACTCTTCCAATGATTCGACGGCCAAGTCGAATCTACCTCTTTCAAAATTATCAACTATCTCTTTTTTAGCGCTCTCCAGTTTTGATAATATCCATCTGTCTTCTGGTTTCCCCCTTTCTTCAAGTGATGATGAACTTATATCATCAAGATCGATTTCTAGGTCATCGATATGCTCTTCAAAGAATCTATTCAACTTCCATGCAACTCTGGGTACTTGATGTGGAAAATTCAAGTCGGATCTTGTGATCTTCCTCTGATTCCACAGCGGTCCATCAGAAAGCAGATACAGTCGGAGAGAATCGTATCCATTTTTACTGACGAGGTTTTCGACATTTTTATACTCTATCTCACTCCAAACCGAGCCTAAGAAATTTATCTTTTCAAAACTTGGTTCATCGAAAAGAGCCAGTGAAAGGGAAAGATTCGCGGTAAATAAATCGATATCGTCAAACTTCCTTCCCAAAAAAATTTTGCCGGGCCACCAAGATTCGTATCCTTCTTCCCGGTTGGGATAGCTCAATTGAGCCCAAGGCGAGCAAGCATGTAAAAACAACGGGTCAAAAATCTTCTTCTCCCACACCATCTCATTTCCACATTCTGGGCAATCCACATCGGACTGCATGATCGTATCAGGGGTTATATCTTTATTCACCTCATAATCAGATATTTCTGAAAGTTTCACTAGATCTGGGGATATGAAGGTAGTTCCACAGGCACTACACTCCCATCTAGGCAGAGGGATGCCCCACATGTTGTTGTCTCTAGAGACCAGCCAATCTTTAGCTTCGATATGGTCTTCAGAGGGAAGAATATCTATCTCTTCGAGTATCTCCTGAAATTTTTCTTCGATCTGAGATATCTCAAAGAACCATCCTCTTATCGGATATCTGATCAGCCTGCTTTTACAAACATCACACAGTTCTACTTTTTTATTTATTTTCTTCTTTGCGAACAAAAGGTCTTTACTCTTCAGGTCGTCTATTATCACTGACTCGCTTTCCGACGCAGAAATACCCGAGTACTTATTCTTTCTTGGACCACCATCGAAATAACCGTTTTTGAGTATCGGGTTATAGGTCCTCAGATCTTTTTCCTTTGCTATTTCCCAGTGATCATCTTTATATTCAGGTACTAGGAAAACACATCCTGTCCCATGGTCATCGACTTTCTCCGTAAGTATTACTTCTCGTTCATCTTCACCCTTTATTTCACTCTTTTCCGGTATCTTATCTTCAAGAGGGTATCTGAAGGATAGCCCTTCTAGCTTTTTTCCACTTATAGTATTAACTATTTCGTATTCGTCTATATCACTCTCTCCGATGATGCTTTCAACATTCTTCTCAAGCATGACCAATTGATCCGAATCTCCTTCTTCAGGGTACAATTTTACCACGGCGTATTTCAAATCAGGGTTGACAGCGATATTAAGACTGGATGGTAGCATCCATATGTCATCTACCTCTAACAAAAAGTACCTCCTTTTTCCGCTTGCTAGTGGTATTTTCAAGAATATATGCTCTCGCATCTCTTGTTTGATATATATCTCAGATACAGAGGGAGACATCCTGCAGTTCGGACACCAATTCACTGGTTTCTTTTTTTTGACAAGAAGTTTTTTATCTATCAATTCCTTAAAACTCCACCAGACCGAATCTACAAATTCTCTCGAGGTGGTCTTATAATCGAATTCAGAAGGCATCCAGAGTCCGAGATTATGAAGTTGTTCAGTAGTGTCTTCTATAAATTCGATAGATCTATCCTTCATCTCAGAAAATATCTCGGAGATTTCCTCATCTGGTAGCCCTTTCAGGCAACTTACATCCTGATCTCTCATCGATAGTTTTTCGATCCTAGAGTTGAGAGGATCAAACCCCAGACCATTTCTAACGTATAG
Organism: Candidatus Natronoplasma sp.; assembly: GCA_048621055.1. GTDB lineage: Archaea > Thermoplasmatota > Thermoplasmata > Halarchaeoplasmatales > Halarchaeoplasmataceae > Natronoplasma. The sequence continues at coordinate 16,890 of JBMCXO010000014.1, forward strand.
AGGCTGCATACTTTTGTACCGGGTCCAGACGTCATATACGATGCTTGAATAAAGTTCATCCCAATTCAAGCCGTCCTTTGCAGGGATCGGCGGTCGAGGCACGTAAAATTTTTCACTCCCTTCTCGTGAGTCATTTGACTCCTCATCTATACCTTCAGAAATCCAAAAATCATCTATTTCATCTTCCAATACTTGAGGATCAAACTCTTCATCCTTATCCATGATATCTTGTCTTAAATCGATATCTTCCTTCTAACTTAAATTAATTTTGTTTGTAAATCTAGAAGAAGTTGATATTACAGCTCAAACATGAGATGTTAGGAGTTCTACCCTGAATGTACACTTTCACCCGAAACATTCTCTGCGGCTTCCTTTATCGCTTCTGAATAGGTGGGATGTGGGTGTATGAGCTTTCCCAACTCCTCGGCAGTCATCTCCTCCTCTATGGCCGCCGTAGCTTCCATGATTATGTCTGTAGCTCCTGGACAGGCGAGATGTACTCCTAGTATTTTGTTTTTTGAATCTGCTATCACCTTAGCGAGTCCCATCCTCTCCCCCGTGGAGGATCCTCTTCCAGTCGCAGATATCGGGAACCTTCCGATTTGAAGCCCTCTCTCTTTTTCTTTCGCCTCTTTTTCTGTGAGGCCTATGCTGGCCATCTCTGGGTGAGTATAGATGCCCGCGGGAACTTTCAAATCAGAAAAATTTTTGGTCTCTTCATCCAATATATCTCGCACCGCGATCTCAGCTTGTTTAAAAGCTGAGTGAGCCAGCATCGACTTTCCATTTACATCTCCTATCGCATAGATCCCTTCGGTGCCTGTTCGCATCTTTCCATCGACTTCGATATGACCTTTTTCAGAAATTATATCAACTTCACTATCAGGGGGAGTTGGCTTTCTCCCGACTGCACAAAGGACTTTATCGGCCTCTATATTCTTTTCTGTTTCTCCCTCTATCTTTACCTCTAGAGGATCATCTTTCCTCACTTCAGTGACTTTTGATCCCGTGAAGAATTTCACCCTTTTCCTCTTCATCATCTTTTCCGCGACTTCACTCAGGTCTTTATCCATGTTAGGTAAAAGATGATCCATCAATTCGACTATCGTCACTTCTGAACCAAGGGCTGAATAAATATATGCAATCTCTAATCCTATATATCCTCCACCTATGATCAAAAGAGAATCTGGAACACTTCCCAATTCTAAAGCCTCTTTACTGGAGATTATATCTTCCCCATCTATCTGAACTCCAGGTAATGAGATAGGTTCAGACCCAGTAGCTATTATCATATTATCGGATTTGACAGTCCTCTCGTTCACCTTTATCTCGTCCGAACTGATGATCTCTGCCTCTCCTTCTATGAGATCTACATCATGTTTTTCAAAGAGGTTCTTGATGGCTTTTCTAGATACATTAACGGCTCTTTCTTTTTTTGACATGACCTTATCGAGTTCTACACCTTTGAATTGAACTTCGATGCCGTCTCTTTTTGATCCTTTTATCATCTCTATCTTTTCAGCCGTGGAAAGAAGTGCCTTCGATGGTATACATCCATGATTCGTACAGACACCACCTATAGGGCCTTTTTCTATCACGGTAACGTTCAGACCTTTTTTAGAGGCTAAAACAGCCGCCACATACCCTCCAGGTCCACTTCCGATGATAGTTACGTCCTCGTCCATCTTATCGAATTCAGTATTCAAAGCTTGTTATTTATAGAGTTTGGTTACACGGGTTTGATATTTAGTGGGGTATAATCCATAATATTAATAATAGTTCGTTAATTACACGCATGATGAGATTTAAAATGAGGCGATGGAACCATGGAATCATTAGTGGATGAAGCTCTTTCTAGCGAAGGTGAGGCCAAAAATGAAGGATATCAGGACACCGAAACCGACGAAGAATTGAAGGAGGTCCTTGAATCCCTCAAGACAAGAATACATATAGTCGGACTTGGAGGAGCTGGATGCAATGCGATAAACCGCATATCAGAAGAAGGCATCCATGGTGCAGATTTGATCGCTGGTAACACCGATGCCCAGGACTTACTGACTGTCAGAGCTAACAGAAAAGTACTGATGGGCAGAAACTTGACGAAGGGCCTTGGAGCAGGCGCGAAACCGGAGATAGGAGAAAAAGCTGCAAAAGAGTCCCAAGAAAAATATGAAGAGATATTGAAAGATTCAGATATCGTCTTTTTGACCTGTGGTCTCGGTGGAGGTACTGGAACCGGTTCGATAGCACCTGTAGCCCGCGTGGCAAAAGAAGCAGGCGCTTTGACCATAGCGGTACTGACCAAACCTTTCGAGGCCGAGGGACAATCTCGGATGAAAAATGCCCATTGGGGTATCAAACGGATAAGAAATGTTGCAGATACAGTCATCGTCATCCCAAATGATAAGTTGTTAGATCTCGTTCCAAGATTACCCTTGAACAAAGCTTTCAAAGTGGCCGATGAAGTTTTGATGCGTGCTATAAAGGGTATGACTGAAATAATCACCAAACCTGGCCTTGTTAACCTAGATTACAATGATCTAAAGACAATCATGGAAGGTGCAGGACAAGCCATGATCGGTATGGGCGAATCCGACGCTGGTGGAGACAAGAGAGCAGAAGAAGCTATAGAAGAAGCGATAAGTTCTCCGCTCCTCGATGTGGATATGTCAGGTGCTTCGGGAGTTCTCATCAACGTGACCGGACCCGAGGACATGAGCGTTCACGAGGCAGAGATGGTGGCTGAAAGCGTAGAAAAGAAGGCCGGTAAAGGTGCTAATATAATATGGGGCGCTAGTGTTGACCCAACTCTAGAAAACACGATCAAAGTGATGATCGTAGCTACCGGAGTTAAATCAGACCAGATATTCAGTGCTGACGAGATATCCAAAGAAGAAGGTATTGAGGAAGTGGCGTAAAAATCTTATTTTCCCTAATCTCTTTTTTCTCTTGACCCTATCAGTTCATATACCAATCGGGCCGCTAGATTAGCGGTGACATCTGATTCATCGTATTTTGGATTGGTCTCTACTATATCTATTCCTACGAGATTCGGTGATAATCGAGAGACCAACTCTTTCACCTCGAAGGATGATAAACCGAAGGGTTCAGGATTCCCTACGCCCGGGGCTAAAGAAGGATCTACTACATCCATATCGATGGAGAGATAGATCGGCTCCTTTATTCCTTTCAATGGCTTTTCGATACAGTTATATTCTCTCACTTGTTTTGAAGTAAAATAAGTTGGTTTTTTCTTCTCCGCAGACTCATCAGATAACGACCTAACGCCAATTACTGTTATATTCTCGATACCTAAGATCTCTGATATCCTTCTAGATACCGTAGCATGGCTGTGTTTTTTTCCCTCGTATTCGTCTCTAAAATCTAGGTGTGCGTCCAAGATAACAACTTCAAGGTCTGAAAAACTTTTATGGATGGAGGAAACTATCGGTGGAGATATCGAGTGTTCTCCTCCAAGTGTTATGGGAAACTTATCTTTTTTCACCGTATCAGATAGTGTTTCTCTTATCTCTACGCTAAGTTCTTCAAAATCTTTAAACCCGTTAAGATCTCCTGCATCGTGCAGATCGATCTGATCAAGTGATATGTCATATTCCATGATATAAGGTTCAAAACAATAGGATGCTTTTCTTATATACTCTGGACCTCTATGAGCTCCAGTTCGGAAAGAAGAAGTTTTGTCGTAAGGAACTCCCTTGAGAATATAATCTGCCTTATCAAAACTGGAATCAAAACTAGCAAAAGTTCGGACCTGATTCATACCTTTATTATCTTCTTCCTACCCATCGCTTCTAGATACCTGATGTTTTGTCCCTGTTCTATTTCCTCGTAGGTATCTTTATCCACATTTATCTGGAAAGTGTTATAGGATTCTAAATCCATAATATTCACTTCCCCGCTAGATTTGTTGACCACCTGGCCTTTTCTTCTATCTATTATAGGGACTCTGATCTTGGTCGTAACCGGATTCAACATACTGTGCTTTTTGTTATCGAAGATACCTTTACCTTCGATGCGTGCTTTTGCTTCTCCATGTTTTCCTGGTTTAGAAGTGTCTATACTCTTTATTTCACAGGGTTCATCATCTATTATGATATACTGATTCTCTTTTAGATTCCTTATCTCGTCCTGTTCCCAATCCATAATTATCACGCTGGAGTAAGACTTTATACATTAAAAACTTTAGGTTTGAGGGATTAGATCTTACCAGATCTTTCTGCGAGTTCCTCCATCTTTTCGAGCTTCTTTTCTAGAACTCTGATACCTCTTTTCCAGAAGTCAGGATCTGTGATATCGATACCTATCTTCTCAAGTAGATCTTTAGGATCTTCAGAACCACCGGCTCTCAAAAGATCAAGATACTGTGGGACGAACTCTTCCCCTTTCTCTTTATATATGTCATAAAGGGCCAAAACTAAAAGTTCGCCGAATGCATAAGCATAACAGTAGAAAGGGTAGTGGATGAAGTGCAGAACATAACTCCACCACCATCCGTATTCATCTCGAAGTTCCACTGAATCGCCGAATTCCTCTCGATTTGCTTCGAGCCAAAGTTGGTTTATCTCTTCACTCTTCAGTTCTCCACCTTCTCTATGAGCCTCATGTAATTTCTGCTCGAACCTTGTCATTATCACCTGTCTGAAGACCGTTGCGAAATCTCTCTGTAGTTTGTTCCCTATGAGGATCAGTTTGGTTTCCTCATCATCAACGTCATTCATCAGCTTGTCGAAGAGAAGCATCTCACCGAACACACTAGCCATCTCGGCCGTGGTTAAAGGTGTACTCTGTTGAAGGGCTCCCTGTTCTCTAGCGAGGTATTGGTGAACTCCATGACCCAATTCGTGGGACATGGTGATCATATCGCTGGTTTTATCGGAGAAGTTCAACATTATGTATGGATGAACAGATGGTACTGTACTTGCGCTGAAAGCGCCGCCTCTTTTTCCTTCTTTTATCTCTGCATCGATCCAGTTTTTATCGAAGAATTTTTCGGCTATATCTCTCATCTTGGGTGTGAATTTCTCGTAGGCGTCCAATACTTTCTCCCGGCTCTCCTCAAAATCAGTTTCTGGCATACCTCCCGGGAGAGGACTGTACCTGTCATAATCGTAGAGTTCATCGAAATCAACTATATCTCTTTTTAAGTTATAAAATCGTTCCACGATATGTGTATTCTCTTCCACGGTCTCCATCAGCGCATCTACTGTTTCTCTGTCGACTCTGTTGTCCAGGTTTCTAGGAGTCATCGGATCTGGATAATCACGGAATTCGCAGATAGTGGTATGATTTTGAACGATATTATTGAAGATAAAATTCAAAAGTTTATTTTCCTCTTTTAATGATTCTGTTACGCCGTCAGCCGCGGCCTTTCTCTTTTCTCTATCTTCTTCATAGAGTACGGATAAAGCCTGATCTAGCACCATCTCGTAACTTTCGTCTCTAGCTTCGAATTCGACTGTTATGTCGCCCATGGTCTGATCGAACAAACGCTTGAAAGCTTCCTTTCCAGTGTTCTGAAGCGATTCTATGATCTGCTCTTCATACTCCGACAGCATGTATGGAGTATGTCGCCTCCAATTGTTTAGATAGCTTTTGTAATGGTCCAATTCCTCGCTTTCCATGTATTCTTCCGCTTTTTCCTCGGATAAAGATTGCCATTCCAATTCAAAGAATATCAATTTATTTTTGACCTCGCTCTTCTTTTGATCGGCTCTTTGAAGCAGAGCTCCTCTATCTGGGTCTTGAGTATTCATAGCGTGATAAAGAGCCGCGAAAGAGGATATCTTATTTATAGATTCAAAAATATCCTCATATTCTTCCATCGCCTCTCTAAATTCTTCTTTTGAGAGCTCTACGCTTTCTATATTCCCTTTGTACTTTTCCCTAAATTTTTCCGCTTTTTGAATACTTTTCTCTATATCTTCATCAAGTTGAGGATCTTCAGGACCGTCGTAAAGATCGCTGAGATTCCACTCAACTCCATCGGCGCTTGTTGATTTAGTCGAACTCATCTTGTTCACGTAAAGGGGGATAAAGGATGATGGAAATAAAGTTTTTTCTCCTTTTTGATGTGAAGATTTATAACTATAAAGGGTCATTATGCATACATAGCATAAAAAGAAGAAAGTTGATCATTCAAAGAGTGATTTAGAACGAGGATGGAAACATGGAATTTGCGAACGAATTTGATATTGGCAGTACTTGTCTTCTAGAAACTGAAGAGGAAGCCTCTACTTTCGAGGTGTTTAGATCGCTTCTCGATGACAGACCTGGATTATGCATAACAAAAAAAACTCCAGCTAGTATCAAAGACAAGTATGGTCTCGATAGAGTCCAGTTCGGTCACCTTTCCACTTCTGAAGACCCAACTACAATCGGTCCGAAGGAACTAAATTTATTGGCCTTAACTATAAAAAAATTCGTATCTGAAGATAGAGGAGTAGTACTTTTTGAGGGTATAGATTATCTGATAGCTGAAAATGATATCTCATCAGTTATACGTTTTATACATTCCACTCAAGATAGAATAAGCGGTGGATCGAGCATGATGTTGATAGTTTTGAATACCTCTGAGCTCGACGAAAGAGACTTGAGGCTATTGAAAAACAGACTTGACTTAGAGGTGAAAAGTTTGGAAAAGAGCGTCGATGAAAAAAGAAAAACTTCTGAGCAAGGTGAACATCTTGTATCTCAAGTTAGGAGTATGATGGAATTTCTGAGAGAACAGGAGGACTACATCGAGAAAGAGGAGGATAAAATAGATAAAAAGAGTCCTTCTGGTGTTTCGGATTTTATGGGACTTGAATCACTGAAGGATGAGATAAAAGCTCTGAGAAAAGAAAACAGAACTCTAAAAAATGAGTTAGAAAACATCAAAACAGAAAGACAGAAGGAAGGAAAAGATGAAGTTTTCGAAGAGGAGATAGTGAATGAAGTCGTGGCAAAGGTAGAGGAAGAGAAGAAAGATATCAAAGAACAGATGGAGAAAATCGAGGAGGAAAAAGAGAAGAAACAGCAGGAAGACGATCGAATGATCTCTATGATAGAAACGCTGCGTAAATTGGAAAAAGAAGTAGGTTCTTTAAGAGATGAAGTTAAGACGATAAAAGAAGGATCTTCTAAAAGAGGCTTAGAGGGCCTAAAGGAAGAAGAAGTTACCAGTGAGGAAAGTGAGGAAGAGTTCGACATCATCATCGATTCTGCAAGCTCAGCTGATCAATCCGACGTGTCGTCAGAAGGAGATATCGGAGTGATCCAGGAACCTAAACTGGAGGACGAGTACCTATCTGAAGAAATAGAAGAAAAAGAGAGCGCTGAAAAAGTTACTGATGATAGAATCAGATATGATGGAGATAATATCATCTTGAAATCAGATTCCAAATTCACCGATGACATAGAATCAAAGGGCAGTATCGAAGTTCAGGAAGGCGTTACATTGAACGGATCCTTGAAATCTGAGGAGGATATAATCATCGATGAGAACACGACCATCCAGGGCGAAATAATGTCTAAATCGGGCGATGTAGATATCGGAAAAGACTGCAAGGTTACAGGTGAGATCTCCGCTAACTCTGTTTCGATCTCTGAAAGAAGTAAAGTGGAGGACATCAATGCTAAAAAAGAGGTCCTTTTGGAAAATAATACTAGGGTCCGAAATATCTCATGCCAGGGCGACGTAAGGATCTTTGAGAATGTTGAGATCGATGGAGGGATAGATTATGGTGGTCAATTAGATCTAAACGGGGACTATATCAATATCAGGGGGCGTATCCGACCTGTAGAGAACGAGGAAGAAGTAGTGAAGGAAAAATGGGTCTGAAGGGGAGAGGTATATAATAGTTATCGGCCTTTCCTCTCCAATTTTTTTACGATAGAAAAGAGCTTTTTGATCCTTTCTTCAGTAAGTCCGATCAGCGGTCGGAGTATCATCAACTGGGATTGTCTTCTTGAGCAGTCCTCTAGTCTTTCACCCAAAACCAATGCCTTTACCTCTTTTGGTTTTTCCAATGACAGCATCTTCTCAAAATTTTCGACCTCTACCTTTTTGAGATTCGGATCCCACCTTCTCAATCTCTCGGTCCATTTACTATCTTCGATAAATGCGTGAGGACGGGCTCCTCTTTTCATCATCATCCAGGTGGCTAAAAAATCATATTCATCTTCGATGTAAGCAGCTATTTTACCCTGTGAACTCAGGGGTAGACCTCCAGGTCCTCCCTCGATTTCAGTGAATATATAAGCTCGGGTATGTCTTACTTCGATATGGATCTCATTTTCTGGATCATCTAGATCGACATCAAGATCCTGATTTTCTTCTAAAATCAAACTTCCAACCTGTTCCTCAACATCTTGGCTGCCGTATTCGTGTTGTCCTGTCCTTCTAGCTCTAACGGCGAAACTTCCCGAAATATCATCAGCAAACTTTTTTGCTTCATCCTTGATCTCCTTAAGATCGGACTTCAGTTCCTTGACTGGGCTGTAAGACACTATACCGAATATCCTAGAGAAGAGATAGGAGTTCTCTCTTTGAGTATAGGCGAATATCCTACCT
>JBMCXO010000015.1:0-24321 GCA_048621055.1 Candidatus Natronoplasma sp.
GGTTTTTTATTATCCTTCCTCTGAAAGAAGATCTATCGCGGGAGTCCTTGTATAGGTTGGAGTTCTCTTTTTGCTCTCTTCTTTTTCCTCGTATTCCTTGACATGTTCCCAGGGCCATATCCTAGAGATGTGATCCATTCTCAGATATACTTCTTTTAGATTAACACAAACCCAATCTACAAATCCATAACCTTCCTTTTGAGAAGAATTTTTTTTCACTCCGATGGCTTCCCATTTTATTTCAGAACTGGGACCCTCACATACTTCTGTAAGGACGACAGTGTCTTCATCGAATTCTTTTAGTTTGCCTAAAAAAGCCTCTCCATCTTCCATAACTGCTATCAGCCGCTCGCCTTTCAGATCTTTCAGCCTTTTTTCCATCAACGAAGATAACATCTCATCACCTTTGGTATATAGTATCTCATTGCCTGTAATAATGTTTTTCGAAGGATTTCTCAAAATCCATTCTGACTAAGGACAGTTTTACCATAAACGATAAATTTAAATTTGACCCTCTCTGCTCAAAATATGTAAAAAAACTTTTCATTTAAAGGAGATAAACATGAGCATCATCATTCTAGGCACACTGATAATTTTTGCCCTCACTTTCTACGGTATTTTGAGGAGACCTATACCAAGAACTATAGCGGCTATCACAGGAGCAATAGGAATGGTTCTTTTCGGACATGCTATGGGGTTTTATGATCCGGAGATAGCGATTGAGTATGTAGACTTCAATACTATAGGTCTCCTATTGGGTATGATGATCCTTGTCGGACTTTTAGGCGAAACAGGATTCTTTCGATATCTAGCAGTTAAAACTGCTAAGTTCTCAAATGGAAGTTATTACAGGCTTCTTGGATTTTTCGTTCTAGTCACCGCTTTCACATCAGCGTTTTTAGATAATGTGACAACAGTTCTTTTGATAACTCCTATTACTATTACCATAGCTCAAGAACTCGAGATAGATCCAAGGCCTTTTTTGATGGCAGGTATAATGTCAGCAAACATCGGAGGTACTGCCACACTGATCGGAGACCCGCCCAATGTCGTTATAGGCAGTGCCGCAAATATAAACTTTAACTCGTTTATCTTATATCTCGCTCCGATAGTCATAATAGTGCTCTTTGTTTTTCTCCTAATCTATGAGTTATTATATAGACATACTCTGACGGAAGAAATGAGGAGTTTTTCTAAAATAATAGATATAGAAGAAGATAAGTGTATAACGGACAGTACATTATATTACAAGTCTCTTATAGCGCTCTCAATAACGATAATCCTCTTCACGGTCCACCATATACTTCACCTTGAGCCTTGGCTCGTAGCCATGACAGGAGCAAGTATAATTTTACTCCTTCAATTACCGGATTTAGAAAAGGCCCTTAAACATGTTCATTGGGCTACTATATTATTTTTTGCAAGCAAATTTATACTGGTTGGAGGTCTCGACCAGGCAGGGATCATCGACATCATAGGATCGAGTATGACATCTGCTACTAGTGGAAGCGCCATTTTGGCTCTTTTTATAGTACTGATGGGGGCAGGGTTATTCACTATGGTCGTAGGTAATATACCAGCAGTTATAACATTGATCCCGGCGATAAAGGTGTTCATATCGCAGACCCAAATGTTTGCAGCTCATCCCATAAACCCTATCTGGTGGGCTTTAGCTCTCGGTGTAGGTATTGGCGCTAATGGAACTTTAGTTGGATCACATTCCAACCTTGTCGTATCTAAAATATCAATGAAGATGGGTCATCCACTATCTTTTGAGGAGTACACCAAGACAGGGCTTCCGATAGCTATCTTTTCGCTCTTACTTTCCTTTTTCCTTCTGATCACTTTTTTCGTTGTTTTGATGGGTTAAATTTTTATTTTTTTTATGATGGATAAAACATTTCTGCATCCTAAAAGAGAGTTGAACCTACTCATCGGAAAATATACGTATTTAGAAGTAAATCATGAGAGAATGTAGATTTATATTTGTTTATGGAATGATAAAATCTTGATGATTCTCCAAAGTTCTCAATCTTCGAAATACTCAGAAACTTCTTCCAACAAGTCCATGATCTCAAGATTCTGCGGACACTTTTCTAAACACTGTCCACAGGTCACGCAGTTGGTAGCTCTAGACTCTTCGTCCATATTTTCTTCCCAGATCTCTTTTTGTTTCTCATAATCATCGTATATTTGGGCTTGGTTATAAAGTCTGAAATTGGTAGGTATCGAGACTCCATTAGGACAGGGAACACAGTAATTACAGCCAGTGCATTCGACTGGAGATATCTCCCTGTATTTCTCCGCAACTTTTTTTACTGTCTGAAGATCATCTCCAGAGAGTACGCCAATATCAGATTCAGAAGCATACTGAACATTCTCTTTCACCTGTTCAAGTTCGCTCATACCGCTTAAAACAAGTGATACCTCAGGTTGATCCCAAAGCCATTTTAATGCCCATTCGACTGGCTCTTTTTCCTCTTCCGCATCGTTCCATATCTTTTTGATAGCTTCAGGAGGTTCTTTCGCCAGCTTGCCACCTCGGAGAGGCTCCATTATTACCACTCCTAATCCTTTATCGGCGGCGTATCTCAAACCCTTTCTACCTGCTTGAAATTCTTGGTCTAGATAGTTATACTGGATCTGACAGAAGTCCCAGTCATAAGTATCGACTATCTTTTTGAACGTGTCTAGATCATCGTGAAATGAAAAACCGAGATAATCTATCTTACCCTCTTCTTTCTTCTCATTCATCCAATCAAATATATCTATGTCCAATGACTGGTAATTTTCCCAGTGTTTTTTACTCAATGCATGAAGAAGATAGAGATCGATCTTTTCCATATCAAGTCTTTTTAACTGCTTATCCAATATCTCCTCAGGATCATCGGAGTCTTCTACATCCCATGAGGGGAGTTTGGTAGCCACCTTGACTTTATCCCTATACCTATCCTTCAAGGCTTTTCCAACAAGTTCTTCACTATTTCCGTCGTGGTAAGGCCAGGCTGTATCGATGTAGTTCACTCCATTGTCGATAGCCCATCTGATCATTTCTATAGCTTCATCTTCTTTTATGTTGCCTCGTTCATCGTCTTCATAAGGTAATCTCATGGCTCCGAACCCAAGTGCTGAAGGTTTCCAACTTATCTCTCCAAATTTTCTGTACCGCAATTTATCCACCTCGTCTAAGTAAGATTAAATATCATCTAAAAGAATCTAGTTTCTGCTTATTTATAGTCTTTGCATGTATACGAAAGTGTTCGAAATATCGTGGGGTTGACCTAACAATATATGTCAATAGCCAGCTTTCCTAACTATTGTGAAAATGAGCCAAACACCGATCAGGATAGAAATCAAAAAAACGTAGGGGCCGAAGATCCCTTCCTCACCAGAAAGAACTATAAGAGCTGAACCTATGATTATCGATGCCGCTAGGATGGTATAGCTCAGTCTATTTGACACAGAGTCTATCCTCTCTTCCATCTCGTCCAACCCCTTCAATTCTATGTCTATCTTGAGCTCTCCTTTTTCTAGATTGTCTAAAACATTATTGGCTCTGTCAGGAAAGTTCATGAACAGCTCTCGATAATCATTGACAGAGTGCAAGATATCTTTGATCTGCTTCTTAGGATGATACCTTTCTATGATGACTTCCTCCATCACGGGTTCTGCGGCCTTGAAAAAATCGAAGCCGGGTGTCAAAGTAGTACAGATGCCTTCGGTTTCTGCTATAGCTCTTTCCATGAGCAGAAAATCCACCGGGAGAGTGATATTGTGAGTTCTGACTATATCCATTATCTCGTTATCTAATCCTTCTTTTAACATCAGATCTGGTTTATTTTTGTAAAGTTGAAGAACGTTCTCTATATCCCACTTCAACTTTTCCTCGTCATACTCACCATGAATTTCTCCTATCTCTAAAAGTATGTTTTTAACTTTCTCGATATCATTCTCAAACATCCCTATGAAAATATCGATCAGATTCTTCCGCATTTCTTCGTTAAAACGACCTATAGCTCCAAAATCCAATAAAACTAAAGATCCATCTTCTTCACAGAAATGGATATTCCCTGGAGAGGGATCTGCGTGGAATATTCCATGGATGAAAAACTGTCTCATCATATTTCGAGCAAAATTTTCAGCGATTTCGTTTTTCAGTTCATCTGTATAGTCCCCATCCATAAGGGTACGCATACTATTTCCCTCGACATTCTCCATGATCAGAACCCTTTTAGTTAGATAGTCCCAATAAATTTTTGGAATTTTTATTTTTTCTTCTCCCTCAAAAGCGTTACGGAATCTTTGTGCGTTCCTAGCCTCAACAGTATAGTCAAGTTCGTCTTCAAGCATCTTTTTGAATTCTTTAGTGACTTCATGAGGTTGATACAACTCACTTTCAGGATAGATGTCCTCTAAAATACTAGTAAATCTTTCTATCATTTCGAGATCAGCTTTTACCCTCTCTTCTATCTCGGGTCGTTGTACTTTCACCACGACTTCTTCTCCGTTTTTTAGCGTGGCTTCGTGTACCTGTCCAATTGAAGCAGCGGCGATCGGTTCGTTATAAAATTCTTCAAATATCTCATCTAACTTATATTCAAGTTCGTTTTCTATTATCTCCCTTGCTTTCTCCCCTGAGAAGGGTTTCGCTTCATCGTGTAGCTTTTGCAGCTCCTTGGCAAAATGCGGAGGCAAAATATCTGGTCTCATACCTAAAAATTGGCCTAGCTTTATAAAAGCTGGCCCAAGGTCCTCAAAAAGTTCTCTTAATTCATGAGCTTTGACATCTTTCATCTGGCTTTCCACTCGTTCCTCCATTTTCGATCTAGATAGAAAGCTAGTGAACCCTAATTCTTTTATGAAATTTTCCAGACCGTGGTCTCGAAGTATATGTACGAGTTCTCTGATCCTCTGTATCTTAGTAGTTCTTTTCATACCCTTGTTGTTCAATAATACCACACACAATTTAAGTTTTATCTTCGTAACTCATTAAATAATGTAATTTCTAATTATTTCCAAGCTTCAAATAAATAGATAAAGATGATAAAATATGGTAAAGGTGAGTCTGTTTTTTTTCGAACGAATTAAAAAATAACTCCATCTCAGACCGGCCACTGCCATCTAGCAAATTCTAAAACGACCATCATAACTATTATAAGAACTATGATTAACCTTGGATCTATCTTAGGGCTTTTCTCTTCTTCTTCGTCGAAGTAGCGCATCAGACCCGCGGCGGATTGAAAACCTCCTCCACCTTCTTTCTTTGCCATATTTTAACTAAAAATAGCTTTCGTATTTAATCATTTTGATTGCTAGGCTTTCCTGTAGAAGATACCTATCGGCTAAACTTTGTGTGATTCAACATCACAATCTTTTTTTATTAACAGGGTGATACCTGTTCGATAACATGATCGACGTTGCGGTGATGGCTTCAGGAGGCGGGACGGATTTTCAATCGATAATCGATGCTAGCGAATCTGGTGAGATCGAGGCGAATATGAAACTATTGATAACTAACAATCCGGATGCGTACTGCATCGAACGGGCTAAGAAGCACGGGATCGATTACAAGATCATCGATCACAGGGATAAGAGTCGAAAAGAACACGAACAAAAGATAATAGAAGTGCTCGAAAGATATGATCTAGATCTCATAGTTCTAGCTGGGTATATGAGGATATTGACCGATGATTTTGTGGACCGATATCATGGAAAGATGATAAACATACATCCTGCTCTTCTCCCGCTTTTTGGAGGCGAAGGTATGTACGGTGAAAAGGTTCATCAAGCGGTACTAGAAGCGGGTATGAAAAGGACGGGTTGTTCGGTGCACTTCGTAACCAGTGAAGTTGATGGTGGACCAATAATAGATCAGAGGTGTGTTCCAGTTGAAAATGAGGATGATATACATAGTTTAGCTGAACGGGTGAAGGAAAAAGAGCACGAGCTTTTACCAGCGGTTGTCGGTGCATTCGCTGAGGATAGAGTTAGATTGAAAGACAGCGAAGCAATAATTCTCTCCGAAAAAGATAATTAGTCTTAATCTATTTCACCGTTAGATAGTAAAAGAAAGGATTTTGGAGGTTTCATATCAGATGCCGGCATTAGAAGAATCAAAGGTGGAGGAGTTAGAAGAGATCGCAAGGAGAGTTCGAGTCCACATAGTCAAAAGCACACATGAAGCGGGTTCTGGACATCCGGGTGGTTCTCTCTCCACCGCGGATATTTTGACCGCGCTTTACTTTGAGGTTATGGATCATAGACCAGAAGAACCCGATTGGCCAAAAAGGGACAGGCTAGTTCTCAGTAAAGGGCATGCCGCTCCGGCTCTTTATGGGGTTCTTGCCGAATCAGGTTATTTCCCCGTAGAGGAATTGATGACTCTGAGAAAATTGGGTTCTAGACTTCAGGGACATCCCCATGTGAGAGCGACTCCAGGTGTGGACGCATCGACGGGCTCTCTCGGTCAGGGTTTATCTATAGCTTCAGGCATGGCGTTGGCCGCCAAACTAGATAGAGAGTCATACAGGATATTTGCGATCTGTGGTGACGGTGAGATACAGTCAGGTCAGATCTGGGAGGCTGCGATGTTCGCGAGTCACAACAAATTAGACAACTTGATCGTTTTCCTAGATAGAAACAAGTTGCAGATCGACGGTTCGACCGAAGAGGTAATGAGCATAGAGCCGATCATCTCGAAATGGAATTCTTTCGGATGGCATGTTCTGGAGATAAATGGCCATGACATGGATCAGATCGTAGACGCGGTAAACAGAGCCGAAGAGGTGCACGGCGAACCGACTATCGTGGTTTCTCATACCATAAAGGGTAAAGGAGTACCTTTCATGGAAGGTTCCTTGGCATTCCACGGGAAAGCGGCTAATGATGAACAGTTAGAAACGGCTTTAGAAGCCTTGGGCGAAAAGGATGGAGGTGATGAATGATGTGGGAGATGGCCAAGCAGCGAGATGCATACGGAGAAGCTCTGGTTGAACTCGGTAGGGAAAGAGACGATATAGTGGTTGTGGGTGCGGATTTATGCGGTTCATGTAGGGTAACAAAATTCGGTGACGAATTTCCAGAAAGGATGTTCAATACGGGTATAGCGGAGCAGAACATGACAGGTGTTTCAGCAGGACTAGCGCTCTCCGGCAAAACAGTCTTCTCCAGTACATTCGCGGTTTTCGCTACGGGCCGGGCCTATGACCAAGTGAGGCAGAGTATCGCTTACCCAAAATTGGATGTCAAGATCGTTTCTACTCATGCTGGTATAACCGTAGGAGGTGACGGAGCCTCTCACCAGATGTTGGAAGACATAGCTCTGATGAGAGTCCTTCCCAACATGAAAGTCGTCGCTCCGTCAGACTATCACGAGAGCAGGAAAGCTACCTTCGCCGTAGCAGAAGAGGAAGGTCCTTTCTACCTTCGCATGGGTCGTTCAAGTATTCCCATAGTTACTGAGGAAGACGATACATTTGAAATCGGCGAAGCCTCTATACTAAAAGAAGGCTCTGATGTCACATTGATCGGTACTGGCATAATGGTCTCAGAATGTTTGAAGGCTGCAGAGATGCTCGATAAGCAGGAAGAGATCGATGCGAGAGTCCTTAACATGAGTACGATAAAACCACTTGACGAGAAGAGTATAGTGGATTCGGCAAAAGATACCGGTGGTATCGTGACCGCAGAAGAGCACGTCGTCAGTCAAGGTATGGGAAGCGGCATAGCACAGGTCCTTTCAGAGAGTGATTATCATGTACCAATGAAGCGAGTTGGTATACCCAATGTTTTCGGTGAATCCGGAGAGAGCGACGAGTTGATGGAGAAGTACGGTTTGACCGCAGAACATATAGTAGAAAGTGCGCATGACGTTTTAGAAAGAAGATAAATTGTATGAGCGTGATATTATGGATATATTTGTAGATACTGCAGACCTAGACGAGATAAAAGAAGCTGAATCTTGGGGCATATTAGATGGAGTCACGACCAATCCTTCGCTTATAAAAAGCGCAGTTGAGTCATCAGAGAATGATATTAGTCTTGAAAAACACATAGAAGAGATACTGAAAACTGTCGACGGACCGGTCAGTTTGGAGGCGACTAAGCTAGACAGTCAGGGCATGGTTGAAGAAGCAGAGATCCTCTACGACAAATTCAATCCTGTGAACGATAACGTGGTTGTAAAGATTCCGATAAACACGGCTATGGATAAAGATGATGATGATTTTGAAGGGATTAAAGCGATAAAGGTTTTGAGCGAGAAAGGTATACCTGTAAACTGTACGTTGGTTATGAAACCGAACCAGGCTCTGATGGCAGCTAAGGCGGGAGCTGATTACGTGAGTCCGTTCTTGGGAAGGATAGACGATTACGTAAGAACTCAGATCGGACTCAAAAGGGGTGAGGACTATCCTAAAGGAACTTATTATCCCGAAGAATTGACCGAGAGGATAAGAGAGATCTCACTCCGTAAAAGTATCAGCGAATTGGAACGTTCGAAGATCATCTATCAGGACGAACAGACAATGGATCTCTACGATTGGGGTAACGATCGGGGGATACGTTCGGGTGTAGACCTCGTGTGGTCGATAAAGGAGATATTCAAGAACTATTCTTTCGATACGCAGATACTAGCAGCTAGCATAAGAACGGCTAGACAAGCGAGAAGTTGCGCAGAGATCGGCGTTGATGTTGCAACTCTACCTTTCAACGTGATAGAGAACATGATGGTCCACAGAAAAACTAGCGAAGGCATGAAATCCTTCGACGATGATGTGATACCAGAATATAAAGAGATATTGGAAGATCGATGATGGAAATCATACAGGATACATATATGGGAGAGAACAATGAAAGGTCCGGTTAGAGATAAGTTGGAGGAGTATGTGATAGGTGAAACATATCCTATAGACGACTTCATAAATGGGATATCTGAAAAGATATATGAAAAATTTGAAGAATATGATGATTATCATCCCGCGGTCTTGGGTGAAGAGAGCGGACAGGGATTATATGATCTTATAAGAGAGGTTAAACCAGAGATCATGGTGGAGACCGGTGTATGCAATGGTTTTTCTTCATCCGTTATCTTGAAGGCTATGGAAAAAAACGAGAAAGGACGTCTCTATTCGGTGGATCTGCCTGTGAATCTAGATGAGACCTGTAGCGGAGGAAGAACTGGAGCTGTTCTGCCCCCTGAAAAAGAATCTGGATGGGCTGTCCCTGATGCTCTAAGAAAAAGATGGACTTTGAGAGTAGGGAACACGTACCATGAACTCCCTAAGATATTTGAAGAGATCCCCGAACAAATAGATATCTTTCTCCACGATAGTGACCATTCGTATGAGACCATGATGTTTGAATTCGCGTTAGCCTGGAGAAATCTTAGGGAAGGGGGGTTTCTCTTGGCTGACAATATAGATTTCAGCGAAGCCTTTTTTCATTTTACCGAAGCTAAGGAATTAAAAAGATGTCGATTGGCCGATATGGGAATGATGATAAAAAGTGATTAACCTAAAGGAGAGTCTTTGACTATAAGTGATTGGAAAAATTTGCTTTGGGATAAGATCTGGTCATCGTTCACTATCTCAGCGATAACGAAGCCTTAAATATATAAACCCGTCTAGCTAATGACAGAGTTGTTCTCAGATGCGAAAAATAAAAAAATGTCTTTCCTGTGAAGAATACACGCTTCAGGAATTCTGTAGAAAATGCGGAGAGAGAACCGTTAACCCTAAACCTCCTAGATACTCTCCAGAAGACAGGTTTGGAGATTATAGGAGAAGACAAAAACAATTAGATGAAAAATGAGATGATAAATATGGATGATATAATCGTAGATTTCGTAGAGGAACCGGATCTGGAAAACGCTGTACTGATCGAAGGACTCCCAGGTGTTGGAAACGTGGGTAAACTAGCCGTAGAGCATCTGATAGATGAGATAGATGCCGAAAAAATCGCTGAGATACACTCACTTTATTTTCCTCCCCAGGTCCTAGTAGATGAAGATGGGCTCTCGAAATTGGTGAACAATCGACTTTATTATAAGAAAGATGTAGGATTCGACGATATTGATCTTGTTTTACTGACTGGAGATTACCAGGGAATGACCCCTCAAGGTCAATATCAGCTTACTGATAAAATATTGTCGGCCTCTAAAGAGCTTGGAGTAGAGAGTGTATTTTCACTCGGTGGATACAGCCATGGGGATATAGTTGATAAACCCGAAGTCTTGGGAGCCGCAACCACCTCTGAAAAGATCGATGAGATGAAAAAATTGGGTGTCAAGTTTTCAGAAGAACACCCTTCATCAGGTATTATAGGGGCTAGTGGACTCCTTCTCGGTCTTGGAGAGAAGTTATACGATATCCCAGGGGTATGTCTTATGGGTGAGACCTCAGGTTATTTTGTGGATCCAGGGGCGGCTCGGGCCGTCCTGAAAAAATTGATGAAATATTTAGGAGAAGAGATAAGCTATGAAAAACTGGACGAGAAGGCGGAGGAAGTCGAGGAACTTACCAGCAAGGTCAAAGATATGGGTGGTATGCAGCAGCAGGAGGCCGGCACCGAAGACCTCAGCTATATAGGATGATATAAGGGATATGGATGAAAAAGGAAGAGAAGATAGCCCTCTATCTTAAGGGGTATGAGGAAGGTCAGAATGATGCGTGGTCCGAGATCGATAGCCTTATCTCTAAATACGAGGGATGGGAACTGAGGAGCAGAATCGAAAGTAAGATCGGTACGCTTTACCAGGAAGTAGAGTCCAAAAGAACAGAGTTGAAAGATAGTCCCGAAATGCTTTCTCTACAAGAGGAAGATGAAGAATCCACCTATAAAACAGAAATCTCTGAGAGGGATATTCCATGGAAAAAAGGCGATGCTTATCTTTTTGTAGAGGATAGGTTGGAAGAGTCTATCAGAGAGTTGGTGGATGTTGTAGAAAGAGGTGCATCTGCCCTTTTGATACTGCGTGAAGACCCACAAAAGATGATAGACCAGTTTGAGATACCATCAACGGACTGCAGATTCATTTGGCTATCCCGGTCAAAGGGAGCAAACGACTATGAGGATGAAGTCGAGATCGAAAAGATATCACCGTCGGATCTTTCGGGACTTTCAAATGCCATAGGTAGTTATCTAAAATCTAATCGGAAAGGTGTTGTTTTTCTTTCTGGTATCCCCCTTATGACAAATTATAACGAGGAAAATAAGGTGCTTCGGCTGCTGAACTTCTCTAGAGACAAAGTCACAGAAAATGAAGGGTGCCTGGTTGCCTCGATTTCGCCCGACGCATTTGAGGAAAAATACTTCGAAAAGATAAAGGGCGAATTTAACCGAACGTATGAATGAGAGGAGAAAGGATGTATGTGATCTACAGTAATGATAGTGATCTAAAGAGATTTCAAAGAATGGTCAAATCTAGAGGGAAGGAGTCTGCAGTGTACAGGTCAGATGAAACAGGACCCGATGAATTGCTAGATTTCATTAAAGATAGGTCTAGAGATATAGAGGCATTAGTCTATCTTGAGACCGATAAAGAGGAATTAGATTACCTTTCAGGAAAAGTTAAGGAAATGGATCCTGACATATATCAGTTCGCGATCCTAGATAGGATCAAAAAAGATGAAATAATGGATTCGAAATTAGATGAGATCGTGGTAAAAGAAGAATGGATAGAGACTCTGATTTTTAAAAAATTGGAAGACTATTTTTCTCGAAGAAAAAGTCAGGAGCTGAAAAAGGCTATCTCATCGGCTCGTGGTAATATATCTATATTTATGCATGATGAACCAGATTTGGATTCGATAGCTTCAGCTATAGCTTTAGAACAAATTTGTGAAGATGCAGAAATCGAGGCAAAAACGTACTTTTCAGGAGATTTTGGTCATCCGGAGACAGAAATATTCATGCAGAACACAGATTTCATCATAGAGAAGATAAACAAAGATTCTATTGAAGATGTACTGGAGAGTACTAACAAGATAGCCTTTGTAGATTTTGCCGAAACATCCATGAGCAGTGTACCGAACGAAGTCGAACCCGATTTGATAATAGATCACCATCTAACAAACCGAGATGTTAGGGCCAAGGAATACACTGAGATAAGGGGCGATATAGGCGCAACATCGACTCTCATGACCAAACACCTCTTGAATCTAGATATAGGGATATCCTCTATTTTAGCCTCTGCCTTGCTTATAGGAATAAAGGTTGATACGAATGATTATACCAAAAACATATCGTCTAGTGATTACAAAGTTATTTCTTATCTGAGTGCTATAGCGGACAAGGATATACTAGATGTTCTCGAAAACACACCGATATATTCTGATACCGTAAGCGCCATGGGCCGGGCGATTTCTGATAGAGAATTCAAAGATAGCGTTATGACTGCGTTCTCTGGCAACATATCTCATAAGGACGATATAGCCCAGATAGCTAACTTTTTGTTGAGAGAACGAGATATCCTAACCGTTTTAGTATACGGGATAAAGGATGATAAAATACATATGTCTGCTAGGAGTAAGGATTTACAGTTGAATGTGGGAAAGATAATGGATGATGCGTATTCTGATATCGGTGAAGCTGGAGGACATCCTCATGCGGCGGGAGGCGAAATACCCTTAGATGAATTCGATGAGATCGATGAGGCTGTAAAGAAAATCAAGAAACGTTTTTATGATGAGGTGCTTAAAAGATGAACCGTGGCAGTTATACTCGGGTAAATATTCAGAATCAAAAGGGACTGAGTAATGTTGAGGTAAAGCACTTACTGGTGGCTTTAGCTATTTTGACTCTTGCTTTTGCTATAAGCTTCACCGGTGGTGTAAGTGGTATAATTAGTGCTTCCTTCCCGATTTTTTTAGTTATTTCGTTCCTTTCAGTAGGGACCGCCTTCGTTTTTCATGAATTAGCCCACCGCAAACTCGCTCGCATGTATGGCTGCTGGGCTGAATTCCGGATGTGGCGTTGGGGTCTGATGATGGCACTCGTATTCAGTTTTTTCGGGTTTGTTTTCGCTGCTCCCGGAGCAGTCATGATCAGAGGTCATATAACTCGAGAACAGAACGGTAAGATAAGCGCCGCCGGACCCGCAACAAACTGGGTAGTTGGAGCTGCTTTTTTGATCAGCTCTTACGCGACGGATCTGTATGGTTTTGGGCTGCTATCTTTCGTATTGGCTTTCGTCTCATATGTCAATCTTTTTTTAGGTGGATTTAATCTTCTTCCCCTCGGACCTTTAGATGGCAGAAAGATATTTGGATGGAGTGTTAAGAATTACATCATCTTGATCGGACTTATAGGTGGTACGTTCGTAGCGGGATATTACCTGGGACCGTTTTCCATCTTTTTCTAAAAAAAAGACCTATTTTTCTCCATTTATTATCTAGCTCTAGCCCAGCAGTACATGAATTTGTTGTTGAATATCTTTCCGGGATATTCTTTGCTGTCGATTACTTGGAATAGGTTGAGCTCATTCTTTAATTCGTCCATGGTGTAATAAGACTGGTATGTTTCAAATCCTTCGACGATGCTTTCTTCAAAACCTTCCCCCTCGCCGACCTTGAAACTGAAACAGAAGATACTGCCCTTTTCGAGTATCCTGTAAATCTCGTTCTCAACGCTTGAAAGTTCGGATTTTGGAATATTAGTAAGAGAAGTGCTCGCCCAAGCGCCATGAAACGTGTCATCTGGGAATACGGTATCTCTCATATCGGAGCACAAGAAACCGCATTCAGGATACTTCTTCCTAGCGAGTTTTATCATCTCTTTGGATAAGTCTATACCCACTACATCAGCACCTTTCCTTCGAAGGTAATCTGTGTCCCTTCCATCGCCGCAGCCTAGATCGATGATTCTTGGATCAGGTGGAATGAACCTCAATGTTCTATCGAGCATCTTTTTCTGAAAATCTCTATCGCCCTCTTTTTCGGTGATTTCGCAGTACCGCTCTGCGATGTTGTCATAAGCTCTCATCGTCTTCTCTATTGGGTCCATCTCAGTGATCCTCCCCGATGATATCCCTTCTGATCTTCTCTATTTCTTCAATAGTAGGTTTTCTAGGAAAATTTCTTTGTTCATCTCCGGGGGAGGATGTGTAATAAGGACGGTTGCACCCGGGGCATCCTCTAGTCTGAAAAGCTCGTTCTTCATCCACCAACTCTAGAGCTTTTCGCGGTCGTTCAGAGATGAGCTTCAGCGCCTTTTTCGTACTTATACCTTCATCTATAAGCGATGCGATCAGCTGCGCTCTTCTATAGTAAGATAATTCGGCTTCGTCCTTTCCATCTTTGTAAGGAAAAAGAGATACTACTGCACCTACTTGAGTAGATTTTTTTATCGCGGTAGCTAGTTCTCCAAAATTTTCTCCCAATCCAACGATTAAATGGGCTGTAGCATTTCCGCTCCCGAAGACCTCCACCACATTACCTAGATGATTCCAGAAGACCATCGGTTGGTAGGATGGTTTTGTCTCACTGCGGAGGGTATCGGTAGCTGCATCTATCCCCACTCCTATCCTTTCCACCGAGCCCCTTAGTGATTTTAAGGTTTCCTTCTCCAAGGGAGGTGCGGATAGTGATATCGGCTTTTCCAAGCTGTTCAATTCACTCACGACTTTCTTGATATTTTTTTCGTAATTGGGGATGTCTGGTGATTGTATACAGACACGTTCAAAATCGGATGCGGAGAGTTTATCTTTAACCGATTGGAGTTCAAAAAGGGGCCATGAAACTCTTGACAGCCACTTCGATCTTCCTTTAGATTGTGGACAGAAAATACATCCTCCCCTACATTTTCCTTCTCCAGGGACCATAAGATAAGCGGTCGTCGGTCTTTCCTTCGTCTCACCACTTTTAAGACCAAGTTCTAGTGCGGTACCGTAAGAAACTCTGATCTGCATATCTATCTCCATTTCCTTTCATTCAACCATTTTTCCGATCCGTATTTATTTTCTAACTCGTCTGCGAGTTCTATCTCTTCTTTTTTCAACTTCTCCTTTTTTACATTTTCCCCAAAATAGTCCTCATATTTATCTTTCATCACATCGACTAACTTTCTAGGGTCAGGTTTTTTTCCGGTCTCTTTTTCCATAGTGGTGACGAGATCTAAAAATGAATCGGCCCCTCTCTTTTTGAGTTTTTTATGGTCGATCTTCAATATCTCAGCTAGTTTTTCTAGATCGGTGGCAAACATGAGAGTGCCGTGTTGTAGTAACCCCTTTTTTCCTCTTCGCTGGGCACTACCGGATATCTTCTTCTTGTTTACGAGGACATCGTTATATGGCTTGAACTCTGGCTCAAGTCCAAATTCTTCGAGTGTTTCCATTATCGGTCCGAGTAGTTCTCTAAAGCTTTCCTCGATGTTCCCTTCCATCTTTTCGGTCACGACAGAATACGTTATCTCTCCTTCATAGTCGTGGAAAACGGTCCCTCCACCAGTGATCCTTCGCACGTATGGTATGTCGTAATCTTTACAGGTTTGAACATCGATGGTTTCGTCGACAGACTGAGAGTATCCCAGGGTTATAGCTGAAGGTCTAAATCTAAAAAATCTAAAAGTTGGGATACTGTTTCCTCGGTCAAAATTCCTCAATATAGCCTCGTCGATAGCCATCTGTTTCTCGGGACCCGCTTCGATAAGAGGAACGTATCTGGCGTTCATATTTAATGATAGTCCTTTTTAGTTATAATTTTTCCGTCCCCATCCTTCATATCGATCCGCTCTTTCTCCTAAAGAAGGTTTGTAGAAATCCTCATTTGATCGTTCTTGAGACCTTTCCGTTAATTCATCCATTTCGATTTTTCCTTTTTTAAGCTGCTCCGCCTTTTTTTCCCTGTAACACCTTTCGTGAAAGAACTTTCCTTCCTTAAGGATGAAAACTTTTCCTATCTGTAATCTCTCTCCACAGACACTACATCTCTTCTTACCTAACTTATTTTCGGGTCCTTCATCCCAAGTTTCGCCCATCTTTATCCCTTTTTCCGTTTCCCCCTGTCTAATGTGAGAACGGTCTACCCATATATGATGTTTTTATAATCCAAAGGCTATGAATACAAAAAGATTAACTTTAAGTTAGAGCAGTCATATGGGGAGAGGTGTGGTAAAATAAGGAGTTGTATTATAAATGAGAAGAAGGAATAGAGATAGGAAATATCTACTCACATCTGAATCGGTAACTGAAGGTCACCCAGATAAGATGGCGGATAAGATCAGTGATTCGATCCTAGATGAACTTATCAGACAGGACCCTCAGTCTAGAGCCGCCTGTGAAACGATCTTGACCAACGGGTTGGCGTTAGTGGCTGGTGAAGTGACCAGTGAAGGATATGTTGACGTCAACGAAGTGGTGCGTGAGACAATAGCGGATATAGGTTATACGAAGGCAGAATATGGATTTGAAGCAGAATCTTGCGGCGTGATGACCGCGCTGCATTCACAAAGTCCTGACATATCACGGGGAGTTGATAGAGAAGTTCAGGGTGCGGGAGATCAGGGTATCATGTTCGGTTATGCTTCCAATGAAACGGAGGAGATGATGCCAAGACCGATTATTTTAGCACACAAACTCTCTAAGAGACTCACCGAAGTTCGTAAAGAAAAAACGATGGATTATCTGCGACCCGACGGTAAGTCGCAGGTAACTCTCGAATATGAAGGTGATACCGCAAAAGGTGTTAGAGACGTGGTTATCGCGGCTCAGCATGATCCAGATTTGGATGAAGATGAGTTAAGAGAGGACATAAAAAGAGAGGTGATAGAACCTGTCTGTGGAGACCTACTGAATGAAGATACCACTTACAATATAAATGAGACAGGACGATTCGTTTTGGGAGGTCCCCAAGCTGACACAGGCTTGACCGGTAGGAAGATAATTGTAGACACGTACGGCGGACACGGAAGCCATGGAGGAGGGTGCTTTTCGGGAAAAGACCCTTCAAAGGTGGACCGCTCGGGAGCCTATATGGCAAGATACGTAGCGAAGAATATCATTTCGGCAGATCTAGCCGAAAAATGTGAGGTTCAACTTAGTTATGCTATCGGAGTGCCAGAACCGACCAGTATCCTGGTGAATACCTACGGAACTCACAAGATACCGGAGAGGGAGATCGAGACACTAGTTAGGGAGAGATTTCCATTAAAACCGGGAGCTATAATAGATCACCTGGACTTATTACGGCCGATATATGAAAAGACTGCGGCCTATGGTCATTTCGGGAGAGATGAACCGGAATTCACTTGGGAAAAGACCGACATGGCGAAGGAATTGTGAGGTTACAAATTTTATTCAAAGTTAAGATAAGTTCAAATACTACTCCGCCCATTATTGAATTGGGTGAAAAAAAATGAAGATAAACATTGTCTATGACAGTAAAGATGGTAATGGAGAGAAGATCGCCGAGGATTTGATGGATATCATAAAAGAGAGAGGTAACGAGGGCCATGTATATAATGCCAGGAAGACCAAGCCCGATAAGATTGGTGATGCAGACATTTACATTTTTGGTTCTCCCACTCATTTAAGAGGTCCTTCAAGAAGGATAAGAAGACTAATCAAAAAGGCACCTTTTGCAAGAAAGGGAAAAAAGTACGCCCTGTTCACTACGTCGAGTGATGGGAGAGGTAAAGCAGCGATTAAGATGGAGAAGATGTTGAACAAAAGAGGTTTGAGAAAGGGTGCTGGCAACCTGCAATTTAAAACTGAAGGGAAAAAAGGACCCCTCGAGAGGGATTATAGGGATAAGATAGAGCTGTTCCTAGAAGAGGTCGCCGCCGGTTGAGCAATTTTATGAGAGGAGTCCGGCTTTCTTCAATTCGTCTTTTATGTGCTCGACTCCCTCTCGTAACTGCTCCTCGTTTTTGCCACCAGTACAAACCATCCTTCCAGATCCGAACAGTAGAAGAACAACTGGAGAGTCCTGTAATCTGTAAACTAATCCAGGAAACTGTTCAGGTTCGTATTCTACCCTTTCTAGCCCCAGAGTTATCGCTACTGAGTTGAGATTCAAGTCAGTATTCAGTGCATAAGAGGCTACTATGTTCTGTATCTCGGCTTTAACTTCGTCGGCAGTTTCTATACCATTTTCGTTAAGCAGCTTTTTCACTTTGTCTACACTTGCTTGAGGTTCCTCAAGCGTAACACCGCCAGTGCAGACCATCTTTCCGCTGGAGAAGAGGAGTATAGACGTGTTGGGCTCTTTGAGTTTATAGATCAACCCGGGGAACTTATCCGGATCGTACTCCGAATCATCTAATGCTTCGTGAACATCCCATAAATCTAGTTCCTCTCCTATAGAAGAGGAGGCTACCACATTTTCTATCGTTAGACCTTCCATATTTAATCACTCTTTTTATACCTATTAATTACCCTTATTTAAAATGAAGGGTGTTCTTATTAAGATATCTCGTCATAAAGGTATTAAAAAGAAAGTAATTAATTTTTCGTTCAATTTTTCTGCCGCTGATAAGTCTTTCGACTATTGACTTAGACATAATTCGACAATTTTATATATGATTTTTTCATACCCCCAACAGGATGACAGGATTAAATGAAAGGATAGCTGGAGAAATAACCCTCTCTGAGAAACCCGGAGAGATAATACGGAAGTGGAGAGAGATGTTCGATGTTTCTCAGGTCCAGCTCGCAAAGGAGATGGATATATCTTCCTCAGTCATCAGTGATTATGAGAAGGGGAGGAGGAAACCAGGAACTCCTCTCGTTAGAAAGATCGTTCATTCCTTGGTCGATATAGATAAGACTAGGGGAGGTGAGGTGATCGATCGTTTCACAAAGCCTGGTCAGGAGGGTATTTTGAGCAAAGACGAATTCACGGAGCTGGTCACCTTGGAAGACCTGTTACAGGATATCGAGGGAGAAATGATATCAGAGGTGGGACGGAAAAGGGATATCTATGGTTACACGGTCATCGACAGCATGAAAGCGATATTATCGATGAAATCTTTTGATTATTTGAGTATATATGGGTGGA
Organism: Candidatus Natronoplasma sp.; assembly: GCA_048621055.1. Lineage (GTDB taxonomy): Archaea > Thermoplasmatota > Thermoplasmata > Halarchaeoplasmatales > Halarchaeoplasmataceae > Natronoplasma. The sequence continues at coordinate 18,993 of JBMCXO010000015.1, forward strand.
GTACCGAAAGGATACTTTTTTTCAAAGGAGTAGAACATGGACGTTCCCCTCTAGTGGCGATCCGCTCTACTCCTTTGAGTCCAGCTGCTGTCTGTTATATTAAACCCGAAAAGATAGATGATCTTTCGAAGAAGTTGGCCAAGGTAGAAAGTATACCTTTGGCCAGCACTGATCTTGATACTGATGAATTGATAAAAAAAATGAAAAAATGGTTGTGATACCCGATGAAAGCAAAGAACGAAGTAGGAATCAAAGGTTATGCAGGCTATGTACCTAGATATAGGATCACTCCCAAAGAGATCGGAGACGTTTGGGGGAAGGATGGAGAGACAATGGGGAAGGGACTCAGGGTTCAAAGCAAGTCAGTCCCTTCTCCTGATGAAGACGTAGTGACGATATCTACACAGGCTGCGAAATGGGCTATGAAACGGGCTGATATAGAAGGTGAGGACTTGGAAGCGATCTATGTTGGGTCCGAGTCGCATCCTTATGCGGTCAAGCCCACGGCAACGATAGTGGCGGCTTCACTCGCTGCCTCCCCGCATATGACCGCCGCTGATTACGAGTTCGCTTGTAAAGCCGGAACAGCAGCATTTCAGACCTGTATGGGCCTCGTAAGCTCAGGGATGATAGAGAACGGTATGGCAATAGGAGCGGATACTTCGCAGGGCGCACCTGGTGATGCTCTTGAGTATACTGCTGCGGCGGGAGGAGCGGCCTATGTCATAGGTTCCAAAAACCTTCTCGCTGAGATAGAAGAAACGGTCTCTTATACTACAGACACTCCGGATTTTTGGAGGCGAGAGGGAGAAAAGTACCCTCAGCACGGTGGAAGGTTCACAGGGAAACCGGCTTATTTCAGACATATTACGAATTGTACTGAAAAGATGTTGGAAAGTACCGGGAATAGGCCTGAAGATTACGATTACGCTGTGTTCCACCAGCCTAATGGAAAATTCCCTGTCAAGGCAGCGAAAAAACTCGGATTTTCCAAGGAACAGTTGGAGCCCGGACTTTTGGTTACGAACATAGGCAACACTTACTCTGGTGCGGTACCGCTTGGCCTTGCAGCCACACTCGACCAGGCTGAACCGGGAGACAGGATATTGGTGACCTCCTATGGTTCTGGTGCTGGTTCTGACAGCTTCGATATCACGGTAACGGAGGAAATCGAGAGGGTTAAGGAGAGTAATGTTCCTACAGTTGAAGAAGTGACCTTGAATGAGGAATTCATCTCCTACTCGGTTTACGCTAAATTTAGAGAAAAGATCGAGGGAGGTAGATAATTTGAGAGACGTAGTCATAATAGGAATAGGTGAAACTGAATTCGGAGAATTGTGGGACAAGTCCCTCAGAGAGATCGGTATAGAAGCCGGTCTCAAAGCTCTACAGGACGCGGGCGTTAGTGGTGATGAAGTTGATAGGATGTATATCGGAAATATGTCTGCGGGAAAGTTGATCGATCAGGAACATGTTGCACCTCTTATCGCCGATTATGCCGGATTGAGTCATATACCTTCGACTAGGGTAGAATCAGGTGGAGCCTCTGGTGGAATGGCTCTTTCAGAGGCTTACAAGACCGTAGCTTCCGGTATGGATGACATCGTCGTTGTCGGTGGTGCTGAGAAGATGACCGATGTTGGAGAAGAAGAAGCGAAGAAGATTCTTTCCTCTACGGCCGACCAGGAATGGGAAATCGTATTCGGAGCAACATTTGACTCATTATATGCGATGATGGCTAAGTACCATATGGACGAGTACGGAACCACTAGAGAACAGCTGGCTGAAGTAGCTGTTAAAAACCATTCCAACGCATCAAAAAATCCCATGGCTCAGTTTCCAAGAGAGACCAACAAAGATTTCGTTATGGGAGCGCCGATGGTATCTGAACCGTTAGGGATGTTCGACTGCGCCCCGTTATCTGACGGCGGAGCGGCATTGGTTCTTTGCCCTGCAGAGAGAGCGGATGAATTCGAAGGGACTCCCATTGAGATAGTCAGCATGGGAGAAGGTGGTGATACTATGGCTGTCCACGAGAGAGAAGATATCGGGACCTTGAAAGCAACGAAGAGAGCCGCAAAAAAGGCTTACGAGAGAGCTGATATAACCGCTGAAGATATTGACTTCGCAGAGGTACACGATAATTTCACCATTACGGAGATCATGGCTATAGAAGACCTCGGTTTCTTCGACAAAGGAGAAGGGGGTCCAGCTACAGAAGAGGGTAGAACTAGACTGAACTCAGAGATATCTATCAATACATCTGGAGGACTAAAAGCGAAGGGTAGACCCGTTGGTGCAGTTGGCATAAGCCAGGCTGTCGAAGCGGTCGAGCAGTTGAGAGGAGATGCGGGAGACAGGCAGGTCGAGGATCCGGAATACGGCCTTACTCACAACATGGGTGGTACCGGAGCTAGTGCTGTAGTACATATCTTCCGGAGGTGGGCGTAGATGGCTATTCCAAGGTTTTGGAGAGAGATAAGGCAGCGGTACAAAGGAATAGGCGTAGAGTGTAAGAACTGCGGAGAGATATTCTTTCCTCCAAGAGACATATGTCCTGAATGCCGTCGAGAGAGCTACCAGAAAATGGAAGAGTACGAATTGAAGGGCACCGGTAAGGTCGTGACCTACACGAAGGTATACGAACCCCATCCCGAATTTAAAGACCTTTCGCCTTACGTGATGGCGATAATAGAGATGGATGAAGGTGTTAGAGTAACTGGCCATCTAGTCGACATCGAATACGAACAAGTTGAGCGAGGCATGAAGGTCGAGGCATCCATGAGAAAGCTGGGGCAAGAGAGTCCTGAGGGTCTTATATACTACGGATACAAGTTCTGGCCGCTGGACGATGACGAGTGAAACTAGGAAACAAAAATCTTTTTTCTCTTTTTTAATAGTAAATTTTAAAATACTTCTTTTATTTTATCTATTGACATCATGGATGTATTCGACGCTATTAAAGAAAGGAGGAGTATCCGGAGATATAAAGGTGAACCTATCGAGAAAGATGATATAGAGAAGATGGTAGAAGCCGCGAGGAGGGCTCCCTCGGCTAAAAACCTGCAGCCTTGGAAATTCGTGATAGTTCAACATCCGGGTGTGCTGGAAGAACTTGTTCCGATCTGTCAAGGACAAAAATTTGTAGGTGAATCTGGAGCCTTCATCGTCGGGATGGTGGATGATTCCAAATGGTCTGCAGTCGATTTAACGATAGCTATGGATCATCTGTCTTTGGAGGCAGTGGAACTTGGATATGGAACTTGTTGGATAGGCTCCTTCGATAAAGAAGGATTGAAGCAAAAACTTGAATTGCCTGAAGGTTTTGATCCGCTGGTATGTATGACAGTGGGCGTTCCGGACGTGAAACCGCAACCTCCAACAAAAAAATCGGTGGAAGAACTGGTCGATTGGGTGAGGGTTTAACTATCGATCTTCTATCCTTTTAACTAGACCTTTCCTCAGGTCGAGACCTTTGATCTTTGTATCTTCTCCTACGATAGAGTCTTTTATCACAGAATCTTCTATTTGACATCTTTCGAATATGAGGGAATTCTCGATCTCTGAGTTCTGAATTTTGGTCTCTTCAAGGATGGTGACGTCTTCACCTACCTCTGAATCTTTGATATCTCCTTTTAATATTTGGCCTTCCCGTATGTTTTTCTCGGCTCTAAGATAGCCTTTTCGAGTCCCCACGTCCGCCCAAGTGCCAGTGAAGGGATAAGCGTAACAGTCATATCTCTCAGATGTCCACGACAAAAATCTTCCAGGTTCGTCCAGATATTTATCCCTGGATATACGTCCTTTCCAGTACTCGATGTATTCATCGAAGATATTGTGTATGTTCTTTGGGAAGTGATAGAATGCGGTGGAAGCCATCTTGGATTTTGGTTCGTCCGGCTTTTCCTGGAAGTCTCGAATTTTTTTCTTTTCGTCGAAATCCAATATACCATAGTTTTTTGCTTCATCTAAACTTTTGACTTCGAAACAGGCGTTGACTATGCCGTCTCTTTCTTGGGCAAAATTTAAAAAATTTTGGATGCTGAAAGAATAGTAATTGTCTCCACCTATAATGAGGTGATCGATTTTCTCCGCTTTTCCTAGAGCGTTCATTATACCGCCGATAGCACCCAGTTTCTCTTCTTCCGAATCCTGTTTCTCTATGATCAGCTTGTAAAGATTTTCTTTTCGTTCTTTTAGATAATCTTCAAAGGAACTTTCGAATCTCTCGTTTGTGGTGATGTATATCTTATCTATTTCCTCGATCTCTTCGAGTTCATCTAGTATATAACCCAGTATAGGTTTACCTCCTAGAGGGAGGAGCGGTTTTGCCCTTTGTTTTGTGATCGGCCAAAGCCTTGTGGCATAACCTCCTGCCAATATTATAGAGTCCATATTTACCGTTCCCGCTATCTATTATGGTTGGTATAAATAAATTGTGTCCCTATGTTTTTCACTCTGATGATCTTGATTTGAACTTCGGCTTCAGTCGGATATCGGAACTCATACTCTTCGAGATGAGACAATTTTTTTTGGCTAGGTTCAAAGCTCTCTCGACTTTATTTTTATCTTCATCATTTTTCAGTTCAAATTTGGGGATCAGATCGATCTTAGTCATCTTGCTACCATCCTCAGTGTCTTCTAGAATTCCCTTAGTCTCTAATTCAAAATTCGCAAGTTCTAGTCTCATCTTCTCCAACGTAGATTCCAGAGTTATGGAGTAGCACATCGCAAGAGAACCGATAAAAGCGTCCTCTGGATTCAACATCCCTTCGGCTCCTCCGAACTCGACTGGTTTGTGAAATCCACAGGAATATCCGCAGTCCATGGTTATGCTGCCGTGCTCATCTTCCTTATCGCTCCAATGGACGATAGAAGTATATTCGTGTGTCATGGTTTTGTAAAAACATCACAAAAATTTAAACCTTGTTATCGAGTTTCCAGTACAGAGTGCCGAATAACTTTTTAAGAGGTGTATGATCTTCTTTGATCAAATGTAAAAACATCAAAGATTTTAAATAATGATGATTATGTGGTACTTATTCCTGAATAAAAATGTATGAGACGAAAAGGTTTATAACCGGTCAAAGTTGATAGTTTGTCTGATACATAATTAAGATTTAAAATGGGAGACGATGGCAGGAAATTCCCGAGGCGATTCCGCAAAAAAAATACAACCTTCAGAAGGATCTTTAGATGAATCTATGTCTCAGTCTCAGAAGTCCCTAGTAGATGAAATTACCACTATATCGAAGATAAACGAAAAGATGGCCCGAGATCTGATAGATGAGGGCTACAGCGGTCTGAAAGATATCTTTCAGGCTGAAAT
>JBMCXO010000016.1:0-23981 GCA_048621055.1 Candidatus Natronoplasma sp.
GGGAGAGTAATTTTGGTGGAGATCATAACGAGATAGCCTACGATGTGATCCAGACTAGTGATGGTGGATATCTTTTAGGCGGGACGACCATCACTTATGGAAATAAGGGAACAGACTGGTGGGTGGTAAAAACTAATGAAACCGGTGAAAAAGAATGGTCTCGTTATTATGGAGGTGAACAAGATGAAGAACTCAAGTCCGTTATGGAAACAGAAGATGGAAACTTTGTTTTAGGTGGATCTACCGCATCTTTTGCAGATCCTGGCTTCGGATTATGGGCTCTTGAGATCGATGAAGGAAATATAGATGAAGAGAAAGAAGAAGACGTGGAGACAGACTTTGAGGGTGTTGAATTAGAAAAGGATGCAATTCGTTGGGAGACTAATGTAGGTGGATTTTTAGATGATAAGATTCATGATATGATAATCACCCAGGATGGCGGGTTTGCGGCTACAGGGAAGACAGAATCACATACCGATACTGGTTCTGATTTCTGGTTGGTGAAGCTCGATTCTGAGGGTGAAGAAGAGTGGAATGAAAGTTATGGTGGAGATTTTTTCGAGGTGGCAAATGCCATCACCGAGACAGATGAAGGAAATCTGATGATGGCTGGTTATGAGACCTCCTGGGGGGGTGTACAGGAAGACTTCTTCATCGTTGAGACAGATGAAAACGGAGAAGAACTTTCTCGACTTGACGTGGGCGGTGAAAGAACAGACATCGCCAATTCTATTATCACTGTCGATGAAGATACCTTTGCCGTTGCTGGACAAACTAGATCGTTTGGTGGCGGCGGTTTCAGTTTTTATCTAGTTGAGATAGGAAGGCCTTCAGAAATATCTGTTCCTCTTGTCTTAGGTGCAGTTGGTATTGGGGTAATCGGTATTTATGCTGGAGTCAAACTATTCAAAAAATATAGATATCTATTTAAATTTAAACGTCTTTAAATTCATATAGTACATATCTGAAGAAGTAAAGCATCGGTAAGATCTCTATTCTTCCAAGCCACATATTGAGAATTAAAATTACTTTAAGACTACTCTCCAGTCCGACACCGGTAAGACCTGATGAAAGCCCCACGGTTCCTATAGCACTAGTGACTTCGTATAATGACTCCATTATAGGGTATCCAAATATTGTGAAGACCAGAAAGCTAAGAAATAATATTAATAAATATATGTTAACAAAAGTCATGGCGAATTGTAAAGACTCATCGGTTGCGAATCTATTTCGGATATGTTTGTATCTCTTCTTTTTTATCATGCTATCAGGGATGACCATATCTCTAGTCATCCAAAAGATGTTTTTTATCATCAGACCAACTCTATATGCTTTCAAACCACCACCTGTAGATGAGGAATTAGCACCTATCAACATGGAAACTATCAATAGCAAAAGGAGTAGAGGAGTCCACTGCAAAAAAACCACGTAATCAGGAACAGTGCTCCACCCTGTAGTGGTCAATGCTGAAGTGATCATAAATATGATGTCTGATACAGCTATTTCTCTACCACCTTCTAATGATATCCATAAAACTGCCATCGATATGAATAATATCAAAAAGACCCAGAAGACCTTGCTTTCTATATCATATATATAGTCCTTTATTTTTCCACTAAACAAATAATAAACTAGGACAAAGTTCGTTCCTCCTATTATCATTATAGGTAATGATACAAGGGTGATGGGAAGTGAGTTATAAGCCCCTAGACTGGCACTTCTTGTAGAATACCCTCCAGTACTTAAACCAGCCATCGCATGATTTACGGCATCAAAAAGACCAAGTCCAGAAAAATAAAACATCGCAGTTGAGACACCAAGGAGGAGAAGGTACATCAAAGAGATGATTTTGACGGTATTATTCAAAGATGGAACTATCCTGTAAGTCTTACCAGCGGCAACGGCCAACTCGGAAGTTGACTCCCAGTCCTTCAAGGGCACTAGGATCACTATACCCATAACTATTATCCCCAAACCGCCACAATATTGCATCAGGTGTCTCCAAAAGTTAATGGATTGTAAAAATAGATCCGCATTACCTCCGATCGTAGTCAAACCAGTAGTTGTCCAGCCAGAGATAGCTTCGAAATAAGCATCTAGATAGGTAGGGGCGGTCTTGGTTAGATATATAGGTAGTGCTGAAGGTATAGATATGATGGGCCACGAAAGGAAAACGAGTCCGATCGCATGTTTCCTTTCGAACCTGATGTTAGTTGGCAACAATCTTAGGAGCAGTCCTGAACCGGCGGAGATGATCGAAGGATAAAGAAAAGAACTGTACACTGATCCTTCTCCGTATATATATGCTACACCTAATGGTATTAAAAGCAGACCTGAAACTATAATTAAAAGAAGACCCAACTCCTTGAGCAACAATAAGTAATCTTCCTTGTGATATATCCATTTCATTGGACCTCGCCCGAGATCAGATCAGACGATCCCGAATCTTTTCTTCTTTTCGAATGATTTCTTCACCTGTTTCACTTTACCAGTTCTAGCTAGCACCGTAACTATGTCATCAGGTTTGATCTGAGTATTACCGTCAGGTATTACTGAATTTTCCCCTCTCATTATATCGACGATGATCACTCCCTTGGGCAGTCCAGCATGTTTTATTTTTTTATTAGAGATAGGAGATTCCTGCGTCACTTTAAATTCTAACAGTTGCGCATCTTTCTCTCCAACAGTGAGTATAGTTCTAGATTCTCCCAGATTGTTCTTTATCTGCATGGCACTAGCTCTTGTGGTACTCACGGTATTTTCTACACCCAAACTGGAGAATACTCCCTCGTTCTTCGGTTTGTTCACTCGACCGATGACTTTTGGTACCTTGAATATCTTTTTGCCAAGCTGACATGCGATAAGATTGGTCTTATCGTCTCCAGTGACAGCTACAAGGACGTCCGCCTTGTTCAGACCGGCATCTTTTAAATAATCTAAATCAGTGCCGTCGCCTTCGATGATAAGGGCGTCGAATTCTTTAGAAAGCTGCTCCGCTAACCTATCATCCCTTTCCATTAACACTACGTCGTGGCCTTCAGGGAGTAGCAATTTTGCGAGGTCCGTGCCTACTCTGCCTCCACCTATTATTACCACGTACATGACTATACCTTTTACTTCAACGCTCTCTACTATTTTAGCGTTTTGCATATTTATGTTATTTAAACCTTTTATATGCTTGATGGAGCCGATAGGGATACCCAGCGATCCTCAATACCTCTAATGTTCAATCCAAAGGGTCACAAAAACCAAGGTTCAGGGGAAAAGTTATTTTACCATCACCATAAATAAGCAGATATATGCGGACTTATAGTGGGCCATTCCTTACTGATGAAGGCTTTATCCAGGCCAAGATAGAGGTTGAGGAGGGAGAGATTAGAAACTTTGCTGAGGGGGAAGAAGGAAAAGACGCCATTATCATTCCCACATTCTGTAATTCTCATACTCATATTGCAGATTCTGTTGTTGATGAAGCTCCTGACGGGACGATAGCAGAGATAGTCGGCCCTGGAGGATTGAAGGAGAAAAAATTGTTATCTGCTGATGAGAAAGCACTGATATCCTCTATGAGAAGCTACATGAAAGATATGATTTCTTACGGTCTCCAGTACTTCTTGGATTTTAGAGAGGACGGGATGGAAGGGATACAACTGTTGAAAAAAGCCGTGGATCCCTTTAGCGATGAACTCTTTCCTACAATTATGGGTCGCCCGAAAGAAAGGAAATACGATAGTAGGGAACTCGATCAGCTCCTCAAAATGGCAGACGGAGTGGGCTTAAGCTCCTATAGAGATTGGGATGAGTCCCATCTCAGGAAAGTTTGTGAGAAAGTTAGAGATGAACACAAACCTTTAGCTTTACACTGCTCTGAAGATGTCAGAGAACCCATAGAAGAAGTTTTAGATCTCGATGTTCATCATTTAGTACATATGATCGAGGCGGATAAGTCTGATTTAGAGAGATGTGCTGAGGAAAAAGTTCCTGTGGTGGTATGTCCTCGATCAAACATGTTCTTCAGGAAGATACCTGATATTCCAGCTATGTTGGACAGCGGCATGACCCTCTCATTAGGAACGGACAACGCCATGTTGACCAACGGGAATATGTTCAGTGAGATGGAAACCGCCTATAGGGTAGCGAAGATGAAAGGTGATGTGTCTCCACTCGAAATTTTGATGATGAGTACATGGAATCCTAGAAAGACATTGATGCCCAACTTTTCAGAGAAAAAGAAAGACAAATTCATTATATTGAAATATAGGGAAGGAAATCCCGCTTATAATATAGTTATAAATTCGTCTCCTAAAGATATAATCGAAACAGTGTGGTGGAAAGATGGAAGAATATAATAGGATCATAATCCCTACGGACGGTTCGGAGGAAAACGAGAGAATGGTCGATGAAGGTCTATCACTAGCGAGGATGCTGGGAGCCAAAGTCAAAGTACTCTTCGTTGTAGATACTGGAAGTCTCTCTGGCCTCCCCCCAGACGATATGATCACGACTTTGGAGGCTCAGATAGAAACCAGAGCTAATGAGATTTTGGGCGAGGTAGAGGAAAAAGCGAAGGATTGGGGCATACCTTTTGAAAAGAGCATCCAGAAGGGCGCCCCCTCTAACATCATCGTTTCCGAAGCTGAGGGGGATGATCTTATCGTGATGGGACATCACAACAGATCCGGACTCTCCCGCTTGATAACAGGCAGTACAGCACAAAAAGTTATTAGGAAGGCGGATTGTCCTGTAATGGTAATAAGATTGGAGGAAGATCAATCATGAAAGAAGAGAAAAAAGTCAAAGACCTTATGACCGAGGATCCTACAACCGCGGAACTTCCTGGTAACAGAGTAGACGTTATAAATAAGATGATCGAGCATAAGTTGACCGGTATGCCAGTTGTAAAAGACGGCACCTTGAAGGGTCTAATCACAAGAATAGACTTTTTTAAGAACCCTGGAGAAGATCAGCTAGCACTGATATACCGAAAGGATCAGCCGATCATATCCCATGATGCAGATATCAAAGAGGCTACGAGGAGTTTCATAGAACACGAGACTCATTATCTACCGGTAAAGGATAAAAACGATTCCTGTGTGGGTATACTCACCACCGCAGATATGCTTCCCTATATAGAAGAAAAAAATATTCAGACTCCAGTGGGGGAAGTTATCGGGAGAGAATGCGTACCTCTTTACGAGAAAACTCCGATAAAGGTGGCTTTACAGACGATGTCTTTAACCGGGATCTATGCATTTCCAGTGGTGGACGAAGAGACCGTTCTGACCGGTATCATCACTGACAGAGATCTTTTTGACATGAGCGAAATCGACGGTCAGATAGAGAAGTCGGACCTCGGTCTAGAAGAGGACGAAGATAGCTGGTCGTGGCAGGGTCTGAAAAACGTGATGAAACTGTATTACGAAGAATCCATGATCGATCTACCAGCGATATGTGTGGAGGATGCCATGGTGGATGATCCTCTAACGGTTTACAATCAAACTTCCGTCTCCGAGGCAGCACAGATGATGGCGGAGAACGACTTCGGTCAATTACCTGTAGTCGATGAGATGGATAATCTCGAAGCTATGCTGTATGAATTTGACCTGATCGAAACACTGCTCTGAGGTAGCTCCGATGTTGGAAAATGAAGATCTTCTCTCGATGAGTAAGAGGAGGGGTTTTCTCTGGCGTTCTGCGGAGATTTACGGCGGTGAAGCCGGATTTTATGACTACGGTCATCTCGGCGCTAAACTACTAGATAGTTGGAAACGAAAATGGAAAGATTACTTCTTAGGTCTTGACGAAAAATACCACATGATCTACACAAACAATATAATGCCCTACAGCGTGATGGATGCTTCAGGTCACGTCGACCATTTTTCAGACATAATGATCAAATGTAAGAGATGTGACTCTTACTTCAGAGGAGATCATCTCATCGAAGAAGAGACAGGAGAGAATGCAGAGTGGATGGGAAAAGAAGATATGAAGAAGAGTGTACAAAAGCTGGGTCTTTCCTGTCCGGATTGCGGAGGCGATTTCTCTGAACCAGAAGACTTCAATATGATGTTTCAAGTTTCGCTGGGACCTACTGGTCAAAAGAAAGGTTTTTTGAGACCAGAGACCGCCCAGGGCACTTACATCAATTTTCGAAGAGAGTACCGAGCCCTCCGTAAGCAGATGCCAATGGGTCTCGCCACTATAGGATCAGCTTTTCGGAACGAGATATCTCCTAGACAAGTAGTGTTCAGGAAGAGGGAGTTCCTCCAGGCAGAGCTTCAGATATTCTTTGTTCCAGGGATCCATGATGAGAAGTTTGGAAGAAAATATCAAAAAATCGAGGATGAGAAAGTAAACGTCAAGAGAGAAGCTTGGGATGATACTAGAGAAGTAAAATTGAAAGATATGGATGATCTTCCGCCTTTTTATCTTTATCATCTAGGTAAGATGTATGAATTCTATACGGATGTGATGAAACTCCCCTTGGAATATATCAGGTTTAGAGAACTTTCTGAAGATGAGAAAGCCTTCTATAATAAGATACATTTCGATCTAGAAGTCGATTTTGAAACTTTGAACGGATGGAAAGAAGTTTCTGGTCTACATTACCGTTCTGACTATGATCTCAAACAGCATCAAGAGAAATCCAATCAAAGCATGTCAGTCCCTACAGATGATGGAAAAAAAATTCCGCATGTTATCGAATTGAGTTTCGGCATCGATAGGAACCTTTGGTCTTTACTAGACAAGGGCTACAATGACGGAGATAGGGCCTGGTTGGACCTTCCCAAAGAGATGGCTCCCAGACAGGTAGTCGTTTTTCCACTGGTCAGAAAAGACGGTCTACCAGAAAAATCTAGAGAGATCTTCAATAAACTGAGATCAGATTTTAGAGTTGCCTGGGAAAAGAGCGGTTCTATAGGTAAGAGATATGCAAGAAACGATGAAATAGGAACCTCGTATTGCATAACTGTGGATTACGACACTCTCGAGGATGAATCGGTCACCATCAGAGACATAGAGTCAACTGAGCAGATAAGAGTAAAGATAAAAGAATTGAACGATGTCTTGAAAGAACTTATTTGCGGTCGTAAAAAATTCGAGGATTATCTAAAGCGAGAGGATTAAGAAGATTTCTCTTCCTTTATAGACTCCAACTTACTGATCACATTCCAGATGAGAGTTCTACCGTGTAAAGGTATATTGGGGTCGTCCGCAAGGTCTTGAAGTTTGAATATTGATGAAGCGATCCTTACATCCAGTTCGTCGTTAGACTCGAGCAGCAACTCTTTACATTCTTCTGCACCTTCTCTGATATTCCTCGGTATTGAATTATCTTCTTTGATCTCGTCCATGATTCCGCATACTTCCTTTAACTTTTCATTTACATCGGTCATCGTCTCCACCTCTACAATTTCTAATTGAATCTAATATCCTTTCTCTGCATCAAGGCATTACGGGATAAAGCAGGAACCTTAAAGGTTATATCTATAACGGAAGGTATGTTATAAATAAATCTTTTGTCCGATTGTACTTCTAACTGTTCGAAGCATAAAATAACTATGATTAAAAACCTTCGGTCACTAAGAGAGAAAAGAGGGGGTAAGGATGCCCCTTAGCGAACCCCGTTCACTCTCTAGATTATCATATTCGGAGGATCTCTCAGGACGCCCCGAACGTCCAGATGTTTCCGATCTTGATCTATTCATCATAATGCGTATCGCAGCCCAATTTATGATAGACTTCTTTCCAACTATAGTGAGCGTCATCTTCTTTCATGCTCATCATTCAAACAAATGATGACACTATATAAAAGGGTGAAAGGAGGGGAGGGGTAAGTGAAAGTGGCTTTTTCTTTTATTATTCCTATTTATGAAATCTCGTTGTCGTCCATCTTAAGGGCGTTCTTGAACCAAACTTCCTGCTGGTTGAACGGTACATGGATTCCATTTTCTTCTAACTCTTTCTTTATCTTCCAGAGGAGTTCCATCCTCAAGGGGAACCACTCCGCGGAAGGTGCCCAAACTCTCACTTTTAATTCTACTCCACTGCTTCCTAAACTTTCTACGAAAACCTGCGGTTCTGGATTTTTTAAGGCCATGGGCTGCTCTTCTATAAGTTCTTTGATAATATTCATAGCCTCATCGTCGTCATCTTTATATCTAATTCCGACATCATATTCGAACCTTCTCGCGATGTTTTCGAGATAGTTGATTATATTACCTGTGAATACCTTTTCATTCGGCACTCTCACGTAAACACCTTCAAATGTACGCATGGTGGTAGAGATGATCTTGATATCTTCGACAACGCCTAGAGTACCGTCTTCACCTCCCAGTTTCACTACATCGTCGACTCTAAAAGGTCTTTCAAAGGTCAAAAAGAATCCAGAAATGAAGTTCGTTACTATGCTCTGACTGGCGAATCCGATAATTATCCCTAGTATACCTCCAGCTACGAGAAATCCGGATATACTGAATTCCAATATCGGTAAAACTATCAAAAAACCGATGATAAGGAACAGAAAATAAATGACTTTAGAGATGGTGTTTAGGCGATTTTTTGAGACCTTATCCCTCAACGAATGTCGAATTCTAAGAGAGATAGCCTTACCTATCATGACAGCGGCGAGAAGGATTATTATACTTATCAAAATATCTAAAATAGTAACGCTACCATAGAGAACTCTATCAAGCATCAAATACCACTCTCCATCACAAAATTTATTCCTCCTTTTATGGGGCTCTTTTTCTTCTTGTAGATCTCTCTTGCCTTTGTCATATTTTCTACAATAGGTTTATTTGAAAAGCCAGTCTCTGAAAGATCTTCTTCTTTAATGAACATCGCCCCCTTCATACCGACCCTTTCGTCATCATAATATATTTTCATCCCGTAAGCGTCAAATACTACATTTGTTATCTCTTTCCACTCTTTGGTTCTATTGATCAAGGTTAGAGCCATTATTCCTTCTCTCAAGGGATCAAGGTCTTCAGGGATAGTAGTACTGTGCTGTGTAGACCAGTATTTACATATAGTTCCTGTTTTCACGTCCCCGTACAGTGTGAATTTTTGTTTTGCCATGGTGAATAGGTCTAAAGGTTTATCTGCAGATACACTCTCGAGAAATACCGCTATCTCTATAGGAAATGTGACGAAGATATCCTTCTTCACATCGGCATCTATGATTATCGGGTTTTCAAAATCTATAAGGAGTGAGGACGTGATGTCTTTCGGTAGATTTAAAGGTTCTACGGGTTGGATGGTCATCCTGGTATCTTTTGCGATCACCGGTTTTTCCACTATGTTTTCTCCCAATTCCCTAGTGTAGTTTATCTGTTGGTTTTCCAAAGTTGCTTTCAAGGTCAATTCATCCTTAATAAACTCGAAAGGAACAGCATGAGTCCCGTATATGTCCGTCATGATATGTAAATATGATATACGTTATTGATATTTTAAAGTTGGGCGAACAAAATTACCGAGAAAAGATAAAATGTACGTAGGAATAGACTTAGCAGCCAAGGAAAAAAACGAAACTGGAGTCTGTTTGTTAAACGATGATATAGATGCAAAAACCGTCTTCAGGGATGAAGAGATCGTAAAAATAGCAAGAAAAGGTGAGGTGGTGACGATAGATGCTCCGTTGACCCGAAGTGACGAACCTTTCAGACCAGCTGAAAGGAAGATGATGAGCGAGTTCGAACCTATGCTTCCCTTGAACACTCCAGGTATGTTATTACTCGCGGAAAGAGCTAGACAGATAAGAGGAAGGTTGGAAGAAGATAGCGAAGTGATAGAGACTTACCCTAGAGCTGTAGAACAAGTTATAGATGACAGAGAAGATAGGAAACACTTTCAGAATGATCATGAATTCGATGCATATCTATGTGCGTTGACCGCTAAAAGATATTCTGAAGGAAGATACAAAAGGCATGGTGAAGAGTTTGAGTTCATAGTCTTACCGCTCTAAAAATAAAGTTAAAGAAAATATAAATAGTATTCTAGAATAATATATTAGAGGTTGATCATGAGATATAGAGAGTATAAAGGTTTAGAGATGTCTGAAATCGGTATTGGGTGTTATGCGCTCAGCGGTTCTTACGGAGCTGTAGACAATAAAAGATATAAGTCTGTATTGAAAAGTGCTTATGAACAGGGTATAACTCTTTTCGATACTGCAGCCTCTTATGGCGAAAAAGCTGAAAAGATACTTGGAGATGTCATAAGACCTTACCGAGAAGAGGTCGTGGTTTCCACTAAGATTGGAGCTGGAGAATATGGAAGAGCGTCTCTCGCCTATTCTGATGTGAAGAACGAGTGTGAGAACAGTTTGGATAGGTTAGGTATCGATCAGATCGACATCTATCTAGTACATTTTGACGATCCAGAAACTCCTGTTGAAGAGACCGTTGAAGCTTTAGACGATCTGAAAGAGGAAGGAAAGATCAAGCATTATGGTGTCAGTCATCTCCCTGTTGAAAGAGTCAAAGAGTACTTCAAAAAAGGTGACGTTTCCTTCTGTCTGATGGAGTTAAGTCCGGTGGCTAGACAGGGCCGAAACGAACTCTTACCTCTTTGTCGGGAACATGATGTCAAAGCGATAGCTTTCAGTGTGACCGGTAGAGGTGTTTTGTCTGGAAATATAGATAAAGATACTGAATTTGAACCTGGTGATATAAGGACGATGGACCCATTATTCAAAAAAGAAAGATTCAAGTCCGCTCTTCGGATTTCAAAAAAACTGGAGGAGGTCGGTAAAAAATATGAGAGAACATCTACTCAGTTAGCTATAAATTGGGTCCTGTCTCAAGAAGGCGTCGTAAGTGCATTGACTGGTCCTTCTTCCAAGGAACACCTCGAAGAGAACGTCAAAAGTTCGGGTTGGGATCTGAAAGAAGAAGATCTAAGGGAAATAGAAGCATTTTTGAATGATGAGGAAGAGATACTGGAAGAAAAGGAACCTGATCTAATAGATGAGATCCTTAATAATCAACTACCTGAAGAATCAGAACAGGCTTTCAACGACCTAGTTTATGTCATGGAAGTTTCTATAGACAGGAATATGGTTGAAGAAAAGAGAATCGTTCCTATCTTTCAGGAACTCTTAGCAGTTAGGCATGGAGAGGAAGACCTAACCCATAATAGACTTGAAGAAATAAGGAAAAAGGTAAGAGATATGTTAGGATGATCACTTCAGTCTTCCCTTATTTCCTGGTCGAGTTCTTCTACTGGTACTAGCACTTTAAGCTCTGACTCTTCGAGTTTATCTATTCCCCTGAATCTATCTTCATGAAAGCATTGTATGTGGAATAATTGATCTTCGAAAGATTTCAACCAATAATTGGACTCAGGGAACCATTCCTGGAGTAGAAATTCTTCCCATCCATGAATCTCTTCTCCTTCAAGTACAAATGAGATATATTTACTGCTAGGCAATACCTTTCCAACGAGTTGTATCGGGGTACTTTCAAGATCATCGAACTCGACGCCCACGAAGACACTCATCTGACCGCTTTCCTCTAGCCCTTTCTCGTTCCAAACCTGTATCTCGTAAGAAAGTTTCGAATTTATGACGCTCTGTTCGACAGATTCCCATTTGTTCATACAGAACTCCGACAGCCTTCTCCAAAGGTTCTCTACCCTCTCTTCGAAAGTCACACCGTTCTCTGTTATCGAGCCGTGATAGTTCAAACCTACCAATTTGATTTTTTCCTTTTCTACTATTTCGTATTCCATCTCGTTTTAAACGATTGAATGATTTGATATAATAGTTTGGGTAAACCAGTTTTACACCATGGTTTGTTTACCAAAACATTTAATTGAGCCTTGATTATTTCTTCCGTTGTAGTAAAACATACCTAGGAGGATTATGATGGAACTTGAAGATGTTTCAGATATTTCTGAATCCCTTATAGACGAAGTGAGCAAGGCTATCGTAGGAAAACGGTCCGTTCTTGAGAAGACTCTTCTCGGCATATTGGCTAACGGTAATATCCTTTTTGAAGATTATCCTGGTCTGGCGAAGACTCTTTTATCCAATTGTTTCGCTAGGACTTTAGGTTGTGATTTCAAGAGGATACAGTTCACCCCGGACTTACTACCTGCGGATATAACTGGGTCTTTCATATATGATAAGAATACCGGAGATTTCAAGATGCGGAAGGGTCCGATATTCACGAATATTCTTTTGGCTGACGAGGTGAACAGAGCGCCGCCCAAGACTCAGGCGGCTCTGCTTGAAGCTATGCAGGAAAAACAGACCACTATAGAAGGAGAAACTCACATTCTAGACGATCCGTTCATCGTCATAGCAACCCAGAACCCGATAGAATACGAGGGTACCTATCCACTCCCTGAAGCTCAGGTAGACAGGTTTTTACTCCGTTTAGAGGTGGGTTATCCTTCCGCCTCTGACGAAGTCGAGATCTTGAAGCGCAGGAAAGACAGGAAGACCGATGATGTAGAGATAGACAGAGTAACTGATCCAGAAACGTTGATAGATATGCAGAAAAAGATCGAAGATGTTCACTTGGATGATGATATCAAGAAATATATCGTAAACATCGTCCATAAAACTAGAAAGAACAAGGATGTTGAGGTCGGTTCCAGTCCCCGAGGAAGTCTAGCATTGATGAAACTCTCTATGGCCAATGCGGCGATGAGAGGAAGAGATTACGTGGTTCCAGACGACGTTAAATTCATCTCAAAGGAGGCTCTATCCCATAGACTGGTGCTGAAACCTGGTCCGGCTATAAAGGGAGTAGAAGAAGAAGAGATCATAGAGAAAACGTTAAAAGAGGTACCAGTGCCGAAAGTCGAATAGGAAAAAGGTTCAAACCTTTACATTTTTTCCTTTGAACCATAGATTTTTTAAAAGAGTTTATAAACCCGTTATACGTTTTATATTTAGGAGTGCTGTAAATGTTATGGTCTATAGAGAAGCCGGAAAATGAGATGGAAAGAATAGTAGACTATTCTCCGGGTACCGAGGAAAGGGAGGAACTGAAAAAAGAACTGAAGAAAATGAAAAACGAACCCATAGAGATACCTCTAGTTATCGGTGGAAAAGAGATAAAAACAGGAAATACGAAAGAGATCGTGTCTCCTCACGATCACAGGAACGTTTTAGGTAAGGTACACTTAGCCGGTGAAGAAGAGATAAAGATGGCTATCGAAGCTACTAAAGAGGCGCATGAAGATTGGTCTCAGATAAACTGGTATCATAGAGCAGCAGTTTTCAGAAAAGCTGCAGACCTACTGGCAGGTCCTAGAAGGTTTAAGAATATTTCAGCTATAATGATGAATCAATCCAAAAATCCTTTTGAGGCGGAGATCGATCTAGCTGAATTGGTGGATTTTTGGAGGTTAAACGCTTACTACATGAAATTCATCTACGAACAGCAGCCCGATCAGATCGAAGGGGAAATGAACCGGTTAGATTGGAGACCTCTTGAAGGATTCGTTTTAGCGATCACCCCCTTTAATTTTTATTCCATCGCGGGCAATCTACCCTCCTCTCCAGCTATTGTTGGAAATACGGTAATCTGGAAGCCATCACTGAACGTTTCCTTCTCCAACTACTATATAATGAAGATTTGGATCGAAGCGGGGTTGAAGGACGGTGTTATCAACTTCGTACCATTTCCCAGTGATATCTCGGAATTGATGACCGAACATCCTGATCTGGCAGGATTGAATTTTACTGGAAGCTATGACACTCTTACTTACCTATGGAAAGTGATAAACTCTAACATCAAAAACTACAGGAATTTTCCAAAGATAGTGGGAGAAGCAGGAGGGAAAGACTTCATACTCATCCATGAATCAGGAGATGTCAAAAATGCAGCGATCAACATAATCAGAGGCTCTTTTGGCTATCAGGGTCAGAAATGCTCAGCTTCTTCAAGAGTTTACTGCCCTCAAAGTAAATGGAATGAACTTAAAGACATCCTAGATGTAGAAGCGCCGAAGATAAGCTATGGGTCTGTAGATAATCTCCGGAGTTATATGGGAGCCGTAATAGATGAAAGTGCTTTCGAAAAGATCGTTTCCTTTATAGAACACGCTAAAGAAGGGGATAGTTACGAAATACTACACGGTGGAGGATACGATTCAACAGAAGGTTGGTTTATCGAACCTACGGTTGTCAAAACAGAAGATCCAAAAGGAAAACTTATGAAAGAGGAAATATTTGGTCCAGTAGTCACTATATACGTTTATCCTGATGAAGAGTTCAAGGAGACTTTAGAACTATGCGATAACACTTCGCCTTATGCACTTACGGGTTCTATATTCGCCAAGGATAGTGAAGCGATCCACTTGGCAGAAAATATCTTGAGATATTCTGCAGGGAATTTCTACATCAATGACAAGCCGACCGGCGCGGTCGTAGGTAGACAACCATTCGGCGGTTCTAGAGCTTCAGGCACCAACGATAAAGCCGGTTACTGGACTCATCTGTTAAGATGGTTGAGTCCTAGATCAATAAAAGAAACTGTTCTTTCACCAGAGAACTGGAGAAGAAAGTTCATGCCAAAGGATTGAGAATTATAGCGGAACTCGTAACTTTTTGAACTAAGTTACGAGCTCCACAACTCACTAAGGAATTCATAAGAATTCCTTATGTCGTAGTAATTTCTGACTAAATTACTACTAACTTGGAATTTTTTAAAAATTCCGAGAGTCGATGGAATTTGCTCGAAAATTCCAGTAGATGTCAACACCCTCTAAAGGAACAAAATTCATTTTTGTGACTAAGAGGAATTTTCTAATTCCTCGCAAGTTCAAAAAGTTAGGTCGTTGACTATATAAGTCAATCCTTAAGTTGATTATTTATATCTAGCAGGTCTACCAGTAGAGCATAACCGGTCTCCTCTTTTCCTGCCCCAGGTCCTATTATAGTGACTTCGCTCAGATGATCTGTTGAGAACGTAATTGCGTTTGTAGGACCCATGACGCCTGCAAGAGGATGATCGAGCGGTATCTTTTCTGGAGAAACCTTAGCTTCGACTCCCTTCTCAGTTTTTTTGGAGTGTGCAATCAGTTTCCATCTCTTGTCTTCGTTTTTAGCCTCTTCGATATCTTGCTTGGTGATATTGGTTATACCTTCTCTATCCACATCTTCTAGTTCCATGTCGGCTCCCATAACCGTATTAGACATGATCAAAGTCTTTCCCTGAGCATCTATACCTTCAACATCTCCCGTTGGATCAGCTTCAGCGTAACCCAATTCCTGTGCCTTATCTAAAGCCTCTTCATAGCCCATCCCATTTTCCATCTTACTAAGGATGTAATTCGTGGTTCCGTTGACTATACCTTTTATCTCGTCTATCTCGCAACCGGCTAGGTTCTTCAGCGCGAGGTTGATCGCGGGAGTTCCGCTCAAGACAGTCCCTTCAAACTTGTAGTGAACGTCGTTATCTTTTGCCAGGTCTAAAAGCTCGTTAACTTTCTGAGCTACCGGTCCTTTGTTCGTGCTGACCACGTGTTTTCCTTCTTTCAAAGCGGTCTCAACGTGCTCCAAGGCAGGTCCTCCTGTTTTCATATCTGTGAATGTTACTTCGATTATTGTATCGGTCTCAGTCTCTTTTATGGTCTCTATGGAGTCGTAACCATTCTCTCCATCTGGGTATTCTGATAGGTCTTTATTTTCTTCCACAAAGTCTAAAATCTTGCCCAGATCTAGACCCTTTGGATTATAGGTGGAGCCCAATTTTACATCTGAGATGGCTATAACTTCAAATTCAAAATCGTACTTTTCCTTCAGTTTTTCTTTCTTACTGTTAAGTATCTCTGCCAATCCCTGGCCGACAACTCCAAATCCTATGAACGCCAATTTGAATTCCATATCTAATCCCTTTCTTTTCTCGTTTAGGTTATCCGGATTATATACTTAATGTTTTCCTATTCGAGTATGAGGATGAAAAAAGAGCTTTCCTGCTCATTTTTTATCATCGTTTTTGCATCCATATCGGCTAGAAATCTATTTGTACACCAACGAAAAATTATATAAACCAATTTTCTATCGTGAAGATAGGTAGAGATTATGTTTGAGCAAAATCATATCATCTTAGCGACTTTAGGAGCGATAGTGGCTGCACTGATCGGGCTTTTATTAGCCGACTATTTTGCCAAGTTTATAGGTAAACAGGAGAGAGGAACTGCAAAGATGAAAAAACTGTCGGGGGAAGTCCAGAAGGGCGCAAAGACCTATCTATATACTGAATATAAATATATAGCGATATTCGTTTTGGTCGTAGCTGTCCTTCTAGCTGTAAAAGACATCATCGAAGGGGAGATCGTCATGACCTGGTTCCCATTCATCATCGGTGCAGTACTTTCAGCGGCAGCAGGTTATATAGGTATGATAACCGCCACTAACGCCAGCGCTCCCACGACACAGGGCGCTAGATCAAGTCTCAACAAAGCTTTGACCATCGCCTTTAGAGGGGGATCAGTAATGGGGCTAACGGTGGTTTCTCTTGGGATCATCGGTATGAGCACTGTTCTGTTACTGCTCGGAGGAATATTTGGATTACAAGAAGCGGTCACGTACATAGCGGGCTTCGGATTCGGAGCTAGTGCGATAGCCCTCTTTGCCAGAGTCGGCGGAGGTATATACACAAAAGCGGCGGATGTCGGAGCTGACCTGGCTGGAAAAGTAGAAGCTGAGATTCCCGAAGATGACCCTAGAAATCCTGGGGTCATAGCGGACAACGTCGGTGACAACGTTGGGGACGTAGCTGGAATGGGGGCAGATCTTTTTGAATCTTACACTAATACGATAATAGCTGCTTTAACTTTAGGATGGATGGCATTTCAAGAGAATGCACTTCTTGATCACAGTCCGATTCAAAACGCAGTGATAGAGAATGGTCTTGGATACGAGATATTTGCGATACCCTTCCTTATAGCCGGTGCCGGGATAATAGCTTCGATGATAGGTATATTCTTCATCAAGGCAGAAGGAGATGCATCTCAGGAAACGCTTTTGAAAGCATTGAGAAAAGGAACTTGGGGCGCAGCCTTCCTTATCGCGATTTTTTCATATCTCTTATTCGTCATCGTTTTACCGCCCACAGTGTTCGGTAATCTAGCTTATAGAGTCTTTGGGGCTGTAATAGCAGGTCTTGGTGCGGGAGTTCTGATAGGATTCTTCACCGAATATTACACTTCAGAGAGATACCAACCCACAAAAAAGATGGCTGAATCCACCGAGACAGGTCCCGCGACCTTCATAATCCAGGGGATAGCAACAGGGATGCAGAGTACAACATTTCCCGTAGTTATCGTATCCATTACGATATTAGTTTCCTACTATCTTGCTGGTCTTTATGGCATTGCGATCTCGGCCATTGGGATGCTTTCCACCTTGGGTATAACACTTTCCTCTGATGCTTACGGTCCTATCGCAGATAATGCAGGAGGCCTAGCCGAGATGAGCGGGCTCGACCCGAAAGTGCGAGAGAGGACCGATGCCTTGGACGCTCTCGGGAACACCAATGCAGCAACAGGAAAAGGATTCGCTATCGGATCTGCAGCCCTTACAGCTTTGACACTAACAGCAGCTTATGCCTCAGAGATAGGATTACAAGCGGGTGAATTCACCATCATGGAGCCCAGTATGATAGCTGGTGTTTTCCTGGGCGCTATGGTTCCATTCCTATTCTGTGCGATAACGATGAAAGCCGTCGGCCGATCTGCTTTTGAGATAGTGAAAGAGGCAAGAAGGCAGTTTAATGAAGTCACCGGGCTTCTTGAAGGTGACGCCGAACCAGACTACCAGAGACCGATCAATCTTGCCACTTCAGCCGCATTAAGAGAGATGGTCATCCCCGGGTTGATGGCAATCATAGTTCCGCTCGTGGTCGGATTCATATTAGGTCCTACAGCATTAGTTGGCTTTTTGATGGCTGCCGTAGGAACTGGCTTCGTTCTGGCCATAATGATGGCAAACTCCGGTGGTGCATGGGACAATGCAAAGAAATATATAGAGCAAGGTCACCATGGCGGTAAGGGCTCAGATGCCCATAAAGCTGGAGTCATAGGTGATACGGTTGGAGATCCTTTCAAGGACACGTCAGGTCCCTCTCTCAATATATTGATAAAGCTGATGTCTATCGTTTCGCTGGTATTCGCTACCGCTATCGCTACTTACGGCTTACAGTTGGTCTAAATATATTTAGGTGGACTAGTCATGTACAAAATAGAGAGAAAGAAAGCCACGGTCCGCATACCCCCTGATAGGTTACATGAGGATATAGACGATGCGGCAATGGAAATAGCTAAAGAGGAACTCGAAGGAGTGATCGAAGACGAGAACAAGCTGGTAATTTTAGCGACTAATGTCGATAGGATAGGAGAAGGCAAGGTCGTACACGGTGACGGAGGCGTTTACCAGGATGTAGAATATGATGCGCTCTTCTTCGAACTTGTCGAGCAAGAGCTCATCCTTGGATATCTATGTGAAGTGCTTCAGTTCGGCGGATTCATAAGGTTTGGACCGCTTGATGGACTGCTTCACATAAGTCAGATAATGAACGATAAGGTCGAGGTCGACCAGGGAAATCAGAGATTGGTTGGAAAAGATACCGATAAAAGCCTTGGGATAGATGACGAGATACGAGCTAGGATCGTGACTATCAGCATAAACGATAGGAATCCCAGAGAGAGCAAGATAGGCTTGACAATGAGACAGAACGGTTTGGGTAAACTCGAATGGTTGAAAGAAGATGAGGAGGAAAAGTGACCATGGCACAAACGAAAGCATGTAAGGAATGTAATCATCTAACTGAAGAGAATGAATGTCCTCTCTGTGGTGGAGAGGTATCACGAGAATGGCAGGGCTATTTGGTCATAATCGATCACGAACATTCCATGCTAGCCAAGAAGATGGGTATAAAAGCGAACGGAAAATTCGCGTTGAAAGTCAGAGGATAGAGGACCTTGCCTAAAATACCAGACACCGACCTCAAATTGAGGGACGAAGATAGGGAAGAATTGAAGCGAAAGTTAGGCCCGGTTGTGGAAGGAGAACTGCCGGAGAGATATATGGAGAAAAGACCTATCATCACTGTCGGTGACGTGGTCACTGACACGCTTCTGGAACAAGGTATAGGGCCAGATGTCTGCATAGTGGACGGGAAGACACAAAGAGATGATTATGAATTCAGGGATTGGAGTGAAGAAGAAGCAATAAAGATAGAAAACCCTCCTTCTATTATAACAAAGGAAGCCTGGAAAATCATAAAAGGAGCGATCGAAAGAAAAAAAAACGTGATGATATTTGTAGATGGTGAAGAAGATATGCTTTCTCTCGTTGCGGTTGCCCTGTGTCCCCTTGGAGGAACGGTTATATATGGGATACCCGGAGAAGGTATGGTAATAAACGTAGTTTCGGAAGATGTGAAGGAGAAGACTTGGGAAATAATAAATAAGATGATAGAAGTTGATGATGGTAGATAAGATGGTGGAAGTCGAGATAGAGCATGAAGAGGAAAACGAACTGATGAACCGACGTGAAATGAGATTGAAAGTGGATCACGAAGGTGAGGCTACACCTACTCGAGCCTCAGTGATAGACGAAGTCGCCAATATAGCCGATGCTGCTAAAGGTAACGTCGTGATAGCTAAGATCGATACTCAGTTTGGTAAAGAAGAGTCCATGGTATATGCGAGAGTGTACGATGATAAGGAGTTATTGGAAAAATATGAAGGAGATTATTTTAAAGAAAGAGGTGCTTAAGATGAATAAAGGAGACATCTTCGAAGTGGAAGATGGAGAGATCAAAAGAAAAAGAAGAAACTGCCCTAAATGCGGTGAAGGAGTCTTTTTAGCGGAGCACGATAACAGAGTTTCCTGCGGTAAGTGCGGATACACCGAATTTCAGGAATAGGGTAGTTGTTGGATGGTGTAGAGTCAGTCTGACCGTGTAGTTACAGTTCGGGCTCGTGGTGTAGCTATCCAGTTTCTTCTGAAGCTGGGCTATAAAGGATATCACCGGGGCTTCCGGAGCCCTAAACCCGGGTTCGAAACTCGATCTGGTATGACCAGTTCGGACGAAAATCCCGGCGAGTCCGTTTTTCCACGAAAAATGATGAGTTGGAACGATTTTTCGTTCCGACAAGTCCGCTATATTATCTTCGATAATTAGCGGGCAGTTAGAAATCTTTGATTTCTGACGAGTCCGCTGCTATATTATCTTTGATAAAATCTCTTCGTGCAAAAAATTGCATAAAATTAAAGAAAAAAGAAATAAGAAATGGTTTTACTGTACTGTTTTACCATTCTTCTTCGTCTTCATCCATGTCTGAAGGTTCTTCCTCTAATGGTTCTTCTGGTTCTTCTGGCTCTTCGAAGAGTTCATCTTCTTCGATAGGCTCTTCTACTTCCTCCTCAATCTCTGTTTCTTCTTCCATCTCCTCGAAGGCTTCTTCTTCTTCCTCTTCTTTGCCGCCTGTTTTTCTGCTTGCTAGAGAAACTGCTAGTACGATCACCAGTATGATTATCACAAGTATCACGCCAAATACTGCAGCGTCCATTCCGAACACTTCAGCTGGTTCATCCGTTTCCTCTGGCGCCCCAGATAAACTGATAGTGGTCTCATACTCTTCTTCATAAGTATCCCCGTTGGCATCCATTGCATCTATTTCGATAGTTTCCTGGTAAGGCTGGCCTATTTGCATGTGCTCGGAGGCTACCATTTCGAAACTGACTGTGTACTCATCGCCCGGATTTATCTCTCCCACATATAAAGTACTGATGTGCGGACTCGGTGCTGAGAGAGATCCTTCGATGTACATGTGAAGATCAACGATGTCCTCTCCGTCTTCTACTCCCAAAAGATCCATCTCGAGGTGGGATGTGTTCTTGGACCTCTCTTCAGGTATTTCTTCCATCTCTCCGAAGGCATACTTTTCGCTGCTGCTAGCTAGAGCTCGTATGTATCCATCTATGATCTCCCAATCGTTTTCATAGAGATTTGGTATCATTTCAACACTAGTTTCTCTAGCGGCCTCGTCACCTTCATTCCTGATAGTGTATTCAAGGGTGAAGTTTTCTCCTGCTTTTATATCATGATCACTGAGTTCGGCATCGACAACAAGATTTGGTCCATATCCACTAATCTCTATGCTTGGGCTGACCTCTATGCCGGTGACTTCTTCATTGGTATCGTCGTTCACGGCCTGAGTTATCATAACTGTTGCTTCATAGGTATGGGCCCCTTCACCTATTTTCTCAGAGACGAAGTCCTTATTGATGTCCACCGTGAAGGTGAATTCTTCTGTATCGTCAGCATCCAAGTCTTCAGCGCTCCCGTCCATCTCAACGTAATCTCTTGACCTATTAGCCGGATTGAAGAATGGTGTGTTATCTCCAACTTCAAGTTGTGCTTCTACCTCACTGAAATCTACAAGCTCGTGGTTGGTTATTTCCACTTCGATAACTTCGCTAGTGATGTCACCATCCAGATTGATCACATAGTCGGAGTCGCCAGAGAAGTAGATTTCGTCTCTCTCTATTTCAATGAAAACTTCTGGTCCGAACCAATCGTCATCATCGCCATCTGCCCAAGCCATCTCAGCCCTAGTAGGTAAGTTTGGATCATCCCAATTCACCCAATTGACTCCGACTTCATAGTACCGATCGTCGTCCTCGTGGTAGAAGTATCCCTCCCAATCGAACAATAGTCGATGGTTGCCGTCCTGGAGATATCTGTCAAGTCCTATCTCGAATTCCATTTCATCAGTCATATCGCCTTCAGACAAATCACCGATATCTATCTCAGGCTCAGTGATGTCGGCGCCGTACTCGTAATGATCTACCGACTTGAGGAAAAGGTCATCGTCGGTCAATAGACTAACTTCGACATCATACAGGTCAACATTACCTGTATTTTCGAAAGTCACGTTAAAAGTCATCTCTGTAGGTCCGGGTTGTTCCACATCACTGATGTGTGCTTCTATGATCGGGGCTATTTCCAATTCTATATCCAGTGACCCATCTTCTAAGATTGAAACAATTTCGTCATCATGTCTGTCGGCTTCTAGGTCATATCCTATCGTGTGTGTTCCGGGATCTGTGTCTTGATCAACGTCGACTCTGTAATAAATAGAACCAGTATTACCTGAAGGAAGTTCATCACCACCTTCATAGGAGGCTTCATTCCCGCCTGCTCTAGAGAACTCTACACTATCATCGGGAAGGTCACCTTGATCCAACGTCAGGCTGATATTCGAGAGGGTCTCGTCCCCCTGGTTTTCTATCTCAACTTCCAGTTCTTGGAAATCTTCTCCCGGCGTTAAACTAGGATCAACATTGACGATCTCTACGTTATTCATTATCTCGAAATCGATGTATGTATCTAAATGGGTGTCTTGGATATCACCGGTCTCATTTGCGTGCGTGTAATATATTCTTACGTCCATCTGATAAGTCCCGGGATCAGCGTTTTCGTCGACGTCGAATTCGAAAGGCTCTGGATCGGCACCATCAGAACCAAATACGTAGGTGTTATTCTCACCAACGGTCATATTTGCTCCTTCATCAGCCGGTATTTCTTCTTGGTTTACCCAACTTACAGGAAGCTCGTCATCTGGATCCATTTCCACCCATACATCAGTTATATTGTAGTTAGCGTCTTGCTCTAGTGCCTCGACTTCAACTGCGAACTGTACTTCCTGTTCACCAACATAGATATTCTGATCACTCAGAAGTTGATCGGATAGACTCACAAAATCGTCCCTGTCCTCTGGGGGGTCAGGTATTTGCCCTTCCGCTGGTATGGCTAGTATAGTTAGTACACTACCCACCAACAAAAGCATTGTCAACACAGCAGTTATTTTTTTCATTTTTTGCATATTTATCACGCCTTTTATATATCCTCGTCTTATTGTAATGTTTTATCAACAATTTAAATCTTTTGGTTTATAGAAAGACAATTTGATATTTAGCCATCATAGGCATTTGCGTGCCTTTTTGAACCTATTATGACTTTAAGATGATCGACAATTGAACCTCTATCTCCTGAATCACCTAAGTATTCATCAATCCTCTTCATTAAGGCTTTCTCCCAATACTTTCACCATAAGAAGACAGGGATTTCCCTCTCCCCAGACTTCTTCCAGTTCCTCTAGAGGACAGAATCCTACAGAGCTGTAAAAAGCCCTCGTTCTTTTGTAATGTTCATCTAGATGTGAACTCGAAAGTGTTTTGACTGTCAAAAATCTTTTTCCTTCTTCAGATAATTTTTCATCCAAAGTTTCGAACAATTTTTTCCCTATCCCTCTACCGTGGAGTTCTTCGACTATACCGAGCAAGTATATCTCACTGGTGTATTCATTATGCTCTTCGATGGAAACAAAACCCAAAGGTATAGTGCCAACACAAACAGAAAGAAAGAAGTCACCCTTGACTCCCTCGATATAGTCCAAGTTGGCTTGTTCTATCCCGAACCAGTCAGGCAGCGATCTGATCACTGACTCGCAGATACCGCTCTTTCTCGCATCATCTGTTTCCTCTTTTATATGGACATATTCGAACATATCTTCTTCTACTCTTTTATGCATGTCCTGGCATCGCTCTATCCATAACTCTTTGGAATCCTCTTCTGAAACGACTCTTTCCTCAAGATCAGATATGGATTCAACACCTTCCTTCTCACACCAGTCCACACATATCATATATTTAAACCAATCGAGATCGTCTTCGTCCTCATAGACCTCTATCTCTTCTCTGCCTTCCCTAAATAGAGTAAAAGCTCTATGATGACCGTCGGTGAAAAATAGTCTATCACCTATGTGCTTGACCGGCAGGGGTTCAAGGTCCTCTTCTTTTCCATCCAAACCTTCCAATCTCTCACTACTCAGATACAGTTGACTAGGCGTTATCTCGTCTATGCTAACTCTTTTGGTTTGTTCCGGAGCCATTGCCCTTCCATCGAAGAGGATATAAAAACTCTTTCGATGAAATAATTTATATTAAT
>JBMCXO010000017.1:0-22945 GCA_048621055.1 Candidatus Natronoplasma sp.
ATAGTGAAAGCGGCGCAGAAGCCTCGGTAGAGATCCCGATCAAGAACGCGGAGCCTGAGATAGAAGAAGAGATGGACTCTGATAAGAATTCTTACGAAGCAAGTGATTATAGTAGTTCAGTCTATCCTGATTTGGAAGATTTGACAGTCGAAAATCCTGCCGGATGCACTGATGTTGACTATGAAGTCGAAATAGAATGGGATGGAGAGTGGGATTATGACACACATACAGCCTATACGTGGATAACCCATGAAGAGGAGATCGATAAAACATTGAATATCGCTGGTATCCCCGAGGATGGTGAGTGGCATGAGGTAGAGATAATGTACAGTATAAAGGCCCATGATAGATACGGAGGTTGGGAAGAGGATCTTGATCCGATTGAAATCGAGGTGAAAAATGAGGAGGATCAAGATAGCGGATATCCAACTCCGCCTCCAGGAGGACCTATTCCCGTAGGAGAGGACTACCCTACTTCAGAGGACTTCTGACGGGTTTAAACAGTGATAGTCAGTTGGATATGAAGGGATCGTATCCACATCTGCAAAGGAGTAGGGTTTGTTGAAGAGGAGAAATTCTGCATTGTCAGAACGTCTTAAAAAACTTTGAGAGCAAAACACCTTTCTCTTCAAACTTTCTCTATTCTTATCTTCCCAGCATCTTTAGCATCTTTCAGCTTCTTTGCATCCTCGACTTTTCCCACTACATTCACGTCACTAGCCGCGACAGGCTTCTCTTCGGTAGAAGCGGGCGTAGGACCGAAAAATATCGCGAGGGCTTCACCGCTGGGCCAGTATCCTATCGTTCCTACTTCAACTTCCTGTCTAGCGGTGTCATCTAATCCCATCTCGAGACCTATCGAAAAATAGAACTCGTCGCCCCAAGTTTGAAAGTCGGACTCAAATGGTAGATTTTCTTTTATATTCTCAGCGCATTTGGTATCTGTCAACTCACCTTCTAGTTCTACCTCTCCTGCGGTAATCTTTATTTCGGTCATTCTACCATAGAAATATAATAAGATATAGATTATCAACCTTTCGCTTTATCGAAGGTGTTGAGTTCTCTACCTTCTAAGTGGATAATATTTATATTATTAAAGCTGGATTTCCAAATCAAAGGGAAATTTTTAAATAAACCCATTGCTGTCAATATCAAATTGATGACCCTGCCAAGATGGAATTTCCTAGAATATATACGAGGGGTTAGCAAACCTATTTTGTTTTTAGAAGATTTTGAGTTTTTGATCATAGAACCGAGATAATACACAAAAATTGAAGGTAATCAACATGAAAAAGATGAAAAAGGATGTTTTGGTAATAGGAGGAGGCATCTCAGGTGTACAGTCCGCTCTAGATTTAGCGGAAAAAGGCTACGAAGTAGTCATCGTGGATAGAAAACCGAGCATCGGAGGGAATATGGTAAAACTCGACAAGACATTCCCTACCGATGATTGCTCTATATGCATATCTGCCCCTAAGATGGTGGAGACTAGTAGACATGAAAATATAGATATCTTGACCTATTCAGAAGTTAAAGATGTGAGTGGTAGCGCTGGAGGTTTCAACGTTGACGTGTGGAGAAAAACGAAATACGTAGATCCAGATGAATGCACTGGTTGTGGGGACTGTGCAGATGTATGTCCAGTAGAGGTGCCCAATGAGTTTGATGAAGAACTCTCAACTAGAAAGGCTATTTATGTAGAGTATCCTCAGTCTGTTCCTCTTTCTTACACCATCGATTATGAAAACTGCGTAGGTTGCGGGGCGTGCGAGCGAGTATGTGACGCTGAGGCGATCAAATTTCTAGAGAGATCGGAGCAGATCAAACTCGAAGTGGGCAGTGTAATCTTGGCGACAGGTTACGAGATGATGGAGCCGGATGAATGGCGTGAAGAATATGGTTATGATCAATACGATGATGTGGTCACTTCTCTGGAATATGAAAGATTGCTATCCTCTTCTGGCCCGACCGAAGGTAAAGTATTGAAACCCTCTGACGGTCAAGAGCCTGAAAGTGTAGCTTGGATACAATGTGTGGGTTCGAGGTGTAAACAGAAGGGTATGCCGTATTGTTCTAGGGTCTGTTGTATGTATGCGACCAAAGAAGCTTCCATCACCATAGGTGACAATCCAGATATAGATGCTTATGTACACTATATGGACCTGAGAGCCTATGGCAAGGACTTTCAACAATATTATGATAAAGCCAAAGAAAAAGGCGTCAATTACATGAGGGGTAGGCCATCGAGGGTTTATAGGACCGAAGATGAGAAGTTAGCTGTAGAGTATGAAGATACTGAGAGGGGAGAAGTCAAGACCAACAAGGTCGATATGGTCGTTCTGTCTTCTGCTATCGTACCTTCTGAAGGAAATGAAAAATTGGCGAAAATATTAGGTATAGAGGTCGACGAACACGGTTTCTTCGAATCGAAGGATGCTTTGACCGCTCCAATGGAATCGACCAGAGAGGGAATATATCTTGCTGGATGTTCTCAGTCACCGAAAGATATACCGGACAGCGTAGCTCAGGCTAGCGGAGCAGCCTCGAGAGCTTTAGAGTCACTCAAAGGCAGAAAAAGGAAAGGTAAGCCGGAAAAACCAGAGGAGAGGGATATCACTGAAGAAGAACCACGAATAGGAGTTTTCGTCTGCCACTGCGGTAAGAACATAGCTAATTATCTGGATATTGATAGTGTCTTGGAAACTTTAGAGGACATACCCGAAGTGAAATACATTTCTGATCCTACCTTTGCGTGTTCCGAAGATGCTCAGGCCGAATTGAAAGAGGCTGTTGAAGAACACGATTTGAATAGGTTCGTGGTTTCAGCCTGTTCTCCAAGAACTCATGCCGATTTGTTTAAAGACACTTTAGAAGAGATAGGCCTGAACCGATATCTTCTTGAGATGGCTAATATCAGGAATCAATGTAGTTGGGTGCACAGTGATGAACCGGAGAAGGCCACGGAGAAGGCGAAACGACTCACCAAGATGGCGGTTTCCAAGGCTAAACGTTTAGCTGCGCTTCAAGAACATGAGATAGATGTAGGGGATAAAACTGTAATCATCGGCGGAGGTCCGGCGGGCATGCAGACAGCTCTCAGCATGGGCGACGCGGGCCAAGAAGTTACACTTATCGAGAGAGAGGACAGATTGGGTGGAAAGTTGAACAGATTGAATACGCTGTTCCCTTCGGATATCGATGCGAGAGAACTTGCGAGGAAGATGTCTCATCAGATAGATGAACAGGATAATATTACCGTTAAAACCTCTACAGAGGTCGAAGATATCGAAGGCTATATAGGGAATTACGAAGTGAAACTGGATAATGGTGAGGTGGTGGAGAGCGATACCATCGTTTTAACCACCGGTTTCCAGGAGATAGATCCTGAAGGCTTCTACCGTTACGGTGAAGATGAAAAGGTGATGACGCAGTTAGAACTAGATGAAGCTCTCGCTGATGATACACTAGAAGAGCCGGAGAACGTTGTCTTCATCAATTGCGTCGGTGCTATGGAAGAAGAGCGGCCCTGGTGCTGCAGAGTAGGCTGCGGCAACTCCCTGAAAAACGCTAAGGCGATAAAAAAGAGATATCCCGATTCTAACGTTTACGTACTTTACAAAGATATGAGAGTTTTCGGCAAGAACGAAGAGGAGTATTATGCGGATGTTCAGGAAGAGGACGGTGTGATATTCCTCAGATATTCTAGCGAGGATAAACCGGAAATTACCAAGGCAGATGACAAGTTGCATGTAAAGGTTCACGATAATCTTTTAGACGAAGACGTCGAGATAGATTCCGACTATCTTGTTCTAGCTATGCAATTAGAAGGTGATTCGAGCACACCCAAGTTGAAGAAGATGTTGAAGCTCTCTTCTGATCCCTCAGGCTTCTTCATGGAGGCTCACGCTAAGTTACGACCACTTGAATTTCCCTCAGAAGGTGTTTATCTCGCGGGAGGAGCCCACTATCCCAAAAATATAGCCGATACGCTTTCCCAAGCTGACGGTGCCGCTTCTAAGGCAGAAGTGCCGATGATGAAGGGTTATACCAAAAGCGTTGGTATAATCGCGGAGATAGACGACGATAGATGCAGCGGCTGTAAGATGTGTATCTCTGTTTGTCCTTACGGCGCTATAGACTTCAATGAGGAGGAAGAGATAGCTGAGATAACCGATGTGTTGTGCAAAGGATGTGGTTCATGTGCGAGCGTTTGTCCTTCAAATGCCATAACACAAAAAGGATTTGACGACGATCAGATCTCTGCAATGATTCGTTCCGCTTTGACAGACGAGGTGGTCTGATGAGTTCGGAAGAGTTTGAACCTAAAATCATAGCTTTCCTTTGCAACTGGTGCAGTTACGCCGGTGCAGATTTAGCTGGAGTGAGCCGAGAACAGTATCCTTCGAATGTTTTGAATATCAAGGTCATGTGTTCCTCTAGAGTTTCGCCCGAACATGTCTTCGAGTCATTTCAGGAAGGAGCAGATGGAGTTCTAATCGCAGGATGTCATCCGGGTGACTGTCATTATATTGATGGTAATTACAAGACTATGAGGAAGGCCAATCTTATGAAAAAGATGATGAAAGATTTTGGTCTCAATCCTAATAGACTGAGGTTGGAATGGGTATCTTCTGCAGAAGGTGGAAAATTCGCCAACCTCATGAAAGAGATGACAGAGGAGATAAAAGAGCTTGGCGCCTTAAATCTCGACGGTGGTTTACTGAGAGGTGAATATGATGAGTGATAAGAAGAAGATAGGGTTCTACTGGTGCGGAGCCTGTGGGGGCTGTCAGGTCAGCATTTTGGATATAGACGAGATGTTACTCGATGTGGTTGATCAGGCTGAAATTGTATTCTGGCCCTGTGCTATGGACCCTAAATATGAGGACGTCGAGGCGATGGATGACGATGAAATAGACCTGATGTTCATAAACGGTTCTATACGTCTTGAAGAAAATAAAGAGATGGCAGAACTGCTGAGAGAAAAGGCAAGGGAGGTAGTTTCTTATGGCTCCTGTTCCGTCAACGGCGGACTGTTCGGACTTGGGAACCTGAAGGGAAAAGATGAGTTGTTAGAGAAGGGTTACAATAATAAAACCACAAACGAGAAAACATTTCCTCAGAAAGTTACCGAGGTAGAGGAAGGTGAATTAGAATTACCAGGGCTACTCGAATATATAGTGCCTTTGGACGAGATAATAGATGTAGATTATTATATCCCTGGTTGTCCTCCTCTACCCAATCAGTTGGAAGAAGCCTTCCCCGCTCTTTTAGACGATGATACAGAAGTCGGAAAGTACGACTTTATATCGAATAAAAGCGTTTGTGATGTGTGTCCAATGGAGCGGGAAGAAAAGAAAATAGAGGAATTAAAACCTATACAGGAAGTGGATCTAGACCCTGACAAGTGCATTTTGGATCAGGGTGTTCTCTGCATGGGTCCGGCGACGGCAGGCATGTGTGATGCGCCGTGTCCTGAGGTCGGTCATCCATGTGTCGGTTGTAACGGACCTGTTAAAGAGGTAAGAGACCAGGGTAGCAGGATGTCGTCAGCCTTAGCCTCTGTTCTAGGTACAGAGGGTGAGGAAAGAAAGACTGAAGAGGAAATAATTGAAACGATGAAAAGTGTGAGAGATCCAACGGGTTCTTTCTACATGTTCAGTCTGCCAAGCAGTATAATGAAGTTTAAGAGAGGTGATCTAGATGAGTGAAGAGGATGAGAACAAGATATCTATCGATCCTATAACCCGTTTAGAAGGTCATGGTAAGATAGAGATCTTTTTAGATGATAACAAGGATGTTGAAAATGCCTATCTTCAGATTCCGGAATATAAAGGATTTGAAAAATTCTGTGAAGGGAGAAGAGCAGAGGACATGCCGAACATAACGGATAGGATATGTGGTGTATGTCCAGAAGCTCATCATTTAGCTTCGACAAAGGCTCTCGACGACGCCTATGATGTTGAGCCACCAGAACCCGCTAAAAAATTAAGAGAACTCTTTTACAATGCTTATATCTTTGCGGACCATGTCCTTCATTTTTACTATCTAGCGAGTCCTGACTTTTTAGTGGGTGTCGACGCGCCGAGAAAAGAACGCAATATCCTTGGGGTTATAGGAGAAGTCGGCGAAGAGATCGGTAAAAAAGTTATCAAACAGAGAGGAAAAGGTCAGAAAATCGTTAGAATGCTCGGAGGTAAGTCAGTACATCCTGCCTTTGGCCTTCCAGGAGGAGTCACGAAGTCCTTGAGTAGCGAGGAGAGAGAAGAACTAATAGAGCTTACAAGTGATATGGTGGACTTCGCTCAATTTACTTTAGATCTGTTCAAAGATGAAGTCTTAGCTGAATATGCGGACGTGATAAAGGAGGATAGACTGAAAACTTATAGTATGGGTTTGACTGAAGATGGGAAGTTGAGCCATACCAGTGGTGTTGTAGAGGTAGTTGATCCGGAAGGTGAAGACTTCACATCTTTTACTGGTATCGATTACACTGACGTTATCAGGGAGCATACGGAGCCCTATAGTTACATGAAGTTCCCATATCTTAAAGAAATAGGTTGGCAAGGTTTCGAAGAGGGCGAGGATTCTGGTGTCTATCGGGTTGGTCCTTTAGGAAGGATTAACGTCTGCGAAGGCATGAAGACTGAATTGGCCCAGGAGGAATATGAAGAGATGTTCGATACTTTAGGTTATCCGGTACATTCGACCTTAGCTTATCACTGGGCCAGATTGATAGAGGTCCTTCAGGCGGCTGAAATCTTGGAAAAATTAGCGCAGGATGAAGACCTTGAGAGCGACAATATAAGGAATGAACCTGGAGAACCGGGAAGCGGTGTCGGAATAGTTGAAGCGGCGAGAGGAACACTGATACATGATTATGAGTTGGATGAAGATGGTCTTGTGGAGAACGCCAATTTGATCGTGGCAACCAATCATAACGCATCAGTCATCTCCATGAGTGTGAGAGACGCCGCTAAAAAGTATGTCCACGGAGGCGACATCCAGGAAGGTATGTTGAACAGCGTAGAAAGAGCCTTCAGAGCCTATGATCCATGTTTGGCTTGCGCTACACACTCTGCAATGGGTGATACGCCTTTAAAAGTGAATATATATGATTCTGAAGGGGAGAAATTTAATGAGGTTACTCAAGGGTTGGGTGATAGCGAATGAACCTGAAGAAATTGAGAAGAGATATAGATTTTAAGGATAAAGTTGAAGAGCTTTCTGGTGAATCCTTGAACAGCTGTATCCAGTGCGGTACGTGTGCCGCTGGATGTCCGTTCGTTGAAGATATGGAGATACTACCTGAGCGAGTATTCAAGCACATAATTTTGGGTAATGTAGATAAGGTCCTAGAACACAACACCATGTGGATCTGCGCCGCATGTTATACATGCAGTGTTAGATGTCCCCGAGATATAGATATCGCGAAAATAATGGAAGCCGTGAGACAAGTTGTTTTGAGGGCTAACATAGACCAAGTAGATGTTGATGAAGTCGATAATATGGAAGATCTTCCTCAGCTTGCAGTAGTTGGCTGCTTCAGGAAGGAGACTGGGTGATACTATGGAAGGCTATCTATACTACCCTGGATGTACACTTAAAACAAAGGCGAGCGATTATGAAGATAGCGCTATGAAAGTCATGGAGAAATTGGGCGAACCACTAGTCGAGATGGACGACTGGTACTGCTGTGGAGCGCTTCAGTCGTTAGCCGAAGACGACATCATGCATCAGATCGCTCCTATCCGAACGATGTGCTGCGCCCAGGAACAGGGTGAAAACACTGTCGTAACTTTATGTGATATGTGTTACAATGTTTTGAGACAGGCCAATGACAGGATGAAGGAGAACGAGGACGATCTGGAAACGATGAACGATTTCTTGACAGAGGATCCAGATTATGAAGGGGAAGTGGAAGTTTACCACCTTTTCCATATATTGGAAGATATGAAAGACAAGATAAAGGAGGCCGTAGAAACTCCATTGGAAGATTTGGTCGTAGCTCCCTATTACGGCTGCATGCTTTTAAGACCAGATAACGTGGCTATAGATGAGACCGAAGACCCCGAGATAATGGAAGATCTGTTGGGATTATTGGGGGTCGAGGTTCTTGAAAACCCGAAACGGACTGAATGTTGTGGCTCATACCACACTGTAAATCGTTCAGATATCGTTGAGAAGAGAGTGGAAGATATAGTTTCTCATGCTGTTGAGGAGGGTGCGGAAGCCATCGCTCTTTCCTGTCCTCTCTGCCAGTTCAATTTGGATTTTCATCAAAGAGCTACAGAGTTTGAGATACCCGTATTTTATGTTACAGAATTGATGGCTCTATCTTTTGGATTAGATATTGAGATGAAGAACCATGAGGTAGATCCGAGAACTTTACTTAAAGAAAAAGGAATATTGGAGTGAGAAAGATATGACGCCAGATGAAGATGAAAGTAATGAAGAAAAGGAAATGGTCGAAATATTCGTGATGGGTAAGCGGTACAAGGTGCCTAAAGGACTGACGATAATGACCGCGCTCGAGTATGCTGGTTATAAATTCACTAGAGGATGCGGCTGTCGAGGAGGTTTCTGTGGTGCTTGTTCAACAGTGTTTAGAACGAAAGACGAATACAAGTTGAGAATGGACTTAGCATGTCAGACCGCTGTCGAGGACGGCATGTTCCTTGTACAGTTACCGTTCATGCCCGGGGTCAGAGAAGACTACAATATAGAAGAAGTTGATCCGGAGGAGCATGATAATGTGCTTCTAGATTATTATCCGGAAGTCGCCCGATGTGTTTCCTGTAACACCTGTACCAAGTCTTGTCCGCAGGATATAGAGGTGATGGATTATGTGCAGGCAGCTTTGAGAGGAGATATAGAGAGGACCGCTGAGCTTTCCTTTGATTGCATACAGTGCGGACTTTGCTCGATCAGATGCCCCGCTGACATAAAACATTATCATATGGCTCAGTTGGCTAGAAGAATCCATGCTAAGTATAACCAACCGGAGAGTGAGGAACTGGCTAAACGTGTTGAAGAGATTATAGAAGGTAAGTACGATGATGAGATGGAGAAATTGGTAAACATGGAAAGAGAAGTGCTCAAAAAGCGGTATGATGAGAGAGATATCAAGGAGGAGGGATAAAGATGTCTGAAGGTTACCCAGATTATATGGAAGAGAGTATAAAGAAAGTTGAAGAAACGAGAGCCGAGCGTATAGATAAGACTCCTGACAGGATGGATCCCGATGAAGCCGATGAAGTTTTGAACAGTTTCCATCCTGATTATAGAGAAGAGGGGAAAAAAGAGATAGAGATCGGTCCGAGCACAGGACGAAAAGCTCCGACCGAAGTAGCGGAGATGTTGGAAGCACACAGTCTGATAGACCCCTCTGAAATTGATCTTACCCAGATCGATTACGATGTGGATGTTCTGATAATCGGTGGCGGAGGAGCAGGTACCGTTGCCGCATTATGGGCTGTTGAAGAAGGTATAGCTCCTGAAGATATATTGATCGCTACGAAGTTAAGACACGGTGATTCCAACAGCATGATGGCTCAAGGGGGTATCCAAGTTGCGGATAGAGAAGACGATTCACCTGTTAGGCATTATTTAGACGCTATCGGAGGGGGTCATTTCACTAATGAACAGGAACTCGTCAAAGCCTTAACGATGGACGCCCCTAAGATTTTGGATTGGCACGAAGAATTGGGGATGATGTACGATCGTGAAGAAGATGGGGAATTTTCTGAACTTCCTGGAGGAGGCACTTCTCGATACAGACTGCATTCAGCCGGCGATTATACAGGCATGGAATTGATGAGGGTCTTGAGAGACGAAGCTAGGAACTTGGATATACCAGTACAGGAGTTCACACCTGCGGTCGAATTATTGAAAGATGACAAAGGTCAGGTTGCAGGGGCTCTATTGATGAATCTTGAAACCAATGAGTACTACGTGGCGAGGGCTAAATCTACGATCATGGCTACTGGCGGATTCGGAAGACTTCATGTACAATCTTATCCTACAACAAATCACTATGGAGCTACAGCTGACGGTCTAGTTATGGGGTATAGAGCTGGCGTTCCTATAAGAGATATGGACAGCGTTCAGTATCATCCTACAGGCGCGGCTCACCCGGATCAGATAGTGGGTCTTTTGGTCACTGAGAAGGTAAGAAGTTTGGGTGCTCAACCTGTTAACAAGGGCGGCGAGTTATTCGTCAATCCGCTCGAACCAAGAGATATCGAAGCCGCATCTCTGATTCGTGAATGTTACGGTAGGGACAACGGTGTGAAGACCCCTACCGGCATGAAAGGAGTTTGGTTGGATTCTCCATTGATCGAAGAGAAGAAAGGTGAAGGTACAATAGAAGAGAACCTCCCGGCGATGGTCCGATTATACGAAAGGTTCGGAATAGATATGACGAAGAAACCGATCCTTGTTTTTCCAACGTTGCACTATCAGAACGGCGGCTTAGAAATCAATACCGACGGTTCTACTGCAGTCCAAGGATTGTTTGCAGGTGGAGAGGTTGAGGGTGGTGTCCATGGTAAGAACAGATTGATGGGTAATTCTCTCTTGGATTACAATGTATTCGGTAGAAGAGCTGGTATCAACGCTGCAAGTCATGCTAAAAAAACCTCGCTCGGCGAACTGACTTTAGATCACGTGACAAAATATGAAAAACAGTTGAGCGATGCGGGGATAGAAACTGATAGAAAATCCCCGATGCTTCTCCCTGAATATAGAGGTGAACAGGTCTTGAAACGTCACCTCGACGTCGAGGTAACATTGTAGAAGGTGTTAGAAGGATGATTGAATTAAACGAGGATTACTGCAAGGGATGCAATCTGTGCATAGAATTCTGTCCAAGAGATGCGTTAGAGCCGGCAGAGGAACTCAACGAGAAGGGGCTTCACCCGCCAGTAGAGGTGGAGGGTAGATGCAATGATTGTCGGCTCTGCGAACTGATATGTCCTGATTTCGCGATAACTGTAGTCGAAGAAGAGGAAGAAGAGGAGTAATAAGATGAAAGAAGAAGAGTTAGAAAGGGCTAAGAAGGCCATAGGAGATGAGTCTCAATTCATACACGGAGATACCGCAGTAGCTTATGGTGCTCTTCTGGCAGGCTGTAGATTCTTTGGCGGTTATCCTATAACTCCTGCCTCTGAGATAGCCGAAACCATGGCTGAGCTTCTCCCGAAAGTCGGAGGAAAATACATACAGATGGAAGACGAGTTGGGTAGTATAGCCTCGGTTATAGGTTCATCATGGGCAGGGGCTAAAGCTATGACCGCTACTTCAGGACCAGGATTGTCGCTGATGCAGGAGAATATAGGATTCGCTCATATGAGTGAAACCCCTCTTGTTCTTGCGGATGTTCAGAGGTCTGGTCCATCTACGGGTCAGCCTACATTGGGTGCACAGGGAGATATAATGCAGACAAGGTACGGCAGTCACGGAGATTTTGCAGCGATAACTCTGTCGCCTAACAATATCCAGGAGACGCTAGATTATACTATAAGAGCCTTTAATCTCTCGGAGAAGTACAGAACGCCGGTATTTTTGATGTTGAGTGCAGATTTAGGGCACATGAGAGAGATGGTAGAGATACCAAAAGAAGTGAACACTTTCGAAAGAAAACAACCAAAAGTGTCAGCTGAGGAATATATTCCATTCGGTAAGGGAGAGTATGGTAAAGAGAAGGTGCCGGAGTTCGGTGTATTCGGTGATGGCTATCATACTTACGTTACGGGTTTGACTCACGATGAGCAGGGTTTTCCAGCTACAGATGATCAAGAAGATCATGATAGATTGATA
Source organism: Candidatus Natronoplasma sp. (assembly GCA_048621055.1). Classification (GTDB taxonomy): domain Archaea; phylum Thermoplasmatota; class Thermoplasmata; order Halarchaeoplasmatales; family Halarchaeoplasmataceae; genus Natronoplasma. The sequence goes on from JBMCXO010000017.1 coordinate 11,821, forward strand.
AGAAGGCAGGTAGAGAAGATATTAGATGATCGTGAAGAATTGACGGATGTTGAGAAGAGGAACCTAGATGATGCCGAGGTAGCTCTTCTATCTTACGGAATAACCAGCCGAAGTGCGATGGGCGCGCTTAAAAAAGGGAGGGAAGAAGGTAAAAAATTAGGATATTTAAGATTGAAGACCTTATGGCCTTTCCCGATCAAAGAGATAAAAGAATTATCTGAGAACGTTGACAAGATAGTGGTTGCGGAGATGAATCTAGGTCAGATATATCATAAAGTAGTTGAACATGCAGAATGCGAGGTAGCTCTAGCGGATAAGATCGGCGGAGAGGTTCATTCACCCGATGAGATATTAGCGGAGGTGTGAAGATGGAAGAAAAGCAGGAAGAAAGAAAAGTTGCAATGATCAGTGCTTCAGAGATACGTGATAAATACCTTAGAGATGACATGATGCCACATATATTCTGTACGGGATGCGGTATAGGGAATGTTTTAGATTATACCCTATGGGCAATGGAAAAAGAAGGCCTAGATATGGACAAAACAGTGTTCCTCTCTGGTATCGGTTGCTCTTCTAGACTTCCAGGTTATATCGATGTTGATTCGCTTCATACCACTCACGGTAGAGCTTTAGCTTTTGCCACCGGCGTCAAGATAACGAATCCAGAGTTGAACGTAGTAGTTTTCACAGGCGACGGCGACTGCATGGGCATTGGAGGGAACCATTTCATCCATGCCTGTAGAAGGAACATAGATATGACCGTTATAGCGGTCAACAATTACATCTACGGGATGACTGGAGGACAGGTAGCGCCTACTACACCAGAGGGAGCTTACGCTACAACGGCTCCTCACGGTAATATAGAGCCTCCCTTCGATATGAGCGAGATGGCAATCTCCTCTGGAGCGACCTATGTGGCAAGGTGGGGCGTTAAAAGGCCAAATCAACCTATCAATTCGATTCAAGAAGCCCTACAGAACAAGGGCATGAGTTTCATCGAGATGATGTCTCCCTGTACAACAGCTTATTCACGCCAGAACAGGATGGGTGCGATAGAAGAGTTCTGGGACTGGTACGAGGATAAGACGATGCTTGCAGAGGAATACAAGAGGATAGAACAGTTCGGTAGTGAGGAGGAAAGGGAAGCACTCCAAGAAAAGATAAAGATCGGTGTTCTTCACCATGAGGAAAAGAAATCACTGAGCGAACGCCTTCAAGCTCTTATAGAGGAGGTGCAGATATGAGAAAAGATATAAGGCTTAGCGGTAAAGGCGGCCAGGGTATCATGCTTTCAGGCTTTATTTTAGGTAAAGCAGCGAGTGTTTATCACGATTATAATGCAGTCCAGATGCAGAGCTACGGTCCAGAAGCTCGTGGTGGCGCCGCACGTTCAGAAGTCGTAATCTCGGACGAAGAGATAGGTTACTGCGGCTTGTATCAGGCTGATTACATGATGGTGATGTCTCAGGAGGCCTATGATAAGTACAACGATGATATAGCAGAAGACGCTGTCTTAGTTGTGGATCCAGGTCTAGTAAAAGAGGTAGATCACGATTATATAGGCATACCTGCAACGGAGATAGCTGAAGATGTGGGGGCCAAGATCGTTGCTAACATAGTCATGTTGGGAGCCTTCAATGAACTTGGAGATCTGGTGCCGAGCGATTCATTAGAAACATCGGTGGGAAACAGTGTTCCGAGCAAATTCAAGGAGATGAACCTGAAAGCGCTTAATCGAGGAGTCGAGGAAGCGGAAGAAAAAAGTTAGATACTCTTTTTCTTTTTTATCTTTTCTATTTTCATGTTGTTGATTTTTAACCTCGAGAGACGAGGATACATCTTGGTTTCGCTCGAGGTGTAGGGAATTACAACTTTTTATTTTCATCTCTCTACAATAGTTATTTTAAAAAATTTCCCGAAACATTTATATAATTGACTATTATGTCTGGGCGAGGTCTGAAAAACGATGTTGGAAAAGAATGGAATCAAAAGAAAAATGGCGATCTTCGCGACCTTTGCAGTGGTACTGCTAATAGGCATGGCGTTCATTCCTGCAGCGGAAGGAAAACCTGGAGAAGAAGAACCTTTGCCAGAGCCAAAGCCGGGTGAAGCCGATTTACCCCAAAGAGAACAGATGATGGAAGCTGCGCAGGAGATAGAACTGAAGGATGGAAGACTTCATCTACCTGAAGAGGAAGCTAAGAGAATCAGGATGAGTGAAGAAGAACTCGATGTGTTTAATCAGGTGCTCAAGGAGATTAACATGTTAGTTGAAAAGGGCTATCTCGATTTTGAACAGAAGGAAAATACAATCGAGATCGAAGAAACTGAAAAGACACAACAGATGCGAGCTCAACCGATGATGCCCATTGGTGGAGGAGGATCTGGAGGTTCTAGCGGTAAAACTGAATGGGTAACAAGTGATAGCTGGATACCGCCTGGTCTCGAACATGAAGTTTATCTGAATCATGATCACACACAAATGCTCGCAAATGAGTATGTCTCCGGAGGAACAAGTGCTGCTGTTGGATTTCTTGTCGGTTTAATAGGAGGTTTGCCAGGAGCTGTAGCTGGTGCGATCGTTGGCTTCGTTGTTGGTGTTGGTATGACACATATAGCTGAACACGTAGACGAAGGTTCAGGCGTTGTCTTTGAAGGATTCCAAGCCCCTGGGGCATTACCGACTTTCTATAGCGTCGATCCTCAGTAATACAAAGGGAATCCAAAAAAACTAAACCCCTTTTTATTATTTCCATACAGAGGTTGATAATCATGGCACGAACAGAAGTTGGGAAAAGTGTAAAATACATCCTCGCTTTCATTTTCATCTTCGCTATCTTTCTTTTGGCAGTGATCATCACTCCTACTTGGCATTTTGACTATTCATTACTTTTTGGTTTCTTATACGGGCTTTTATTATTGCCTCCTGAATATTTTATCTGGAAAAGATATTACCCAAAATCAACTACAAAGTATTATTTTGGTCTCCTCCTCTGCGGTATAATTTGGTTTATATTATGGGTCGTCATAGGTGAGTACGAACTGATAAGTTTAGACCTCTCTTCAAGTTCTACAACACCAGGAATTTTGTTGTCAATACTAGGCGTTCTAAACTTATTTGTTCACTATAAAAGACAAAGTTTCTCGATGAGCAAAAAGAACAAGGTAACATAATCTTCCCAAGCTCCGGAGATATGAGGGTTAAGAGACTGTAGGAAAACATAGACTGGTCTAGAGAATACCGTTGATAGAAAAAAATACTTTACGGAAGATTTAGTGCCCAGCGATTTCTTGGAGAGATCACTGGAAACAATGTAACGAGCAAATTCAAGGAGATAGACCCTAGGGCGTTGAGTCGCGAAGTCGAGCGACATCCTCCTCCCCCTAAATCTAACAGGAAACCCCTGTTTTCCTGTAGTATTTTTGGAAATTCTAACGTATTTCCAAAGATAGCTGGAACATGGTTCCAGCAATACAAAGGAAATAAATCCCTTATTTCACTCAGAATGGCTCTTCGTGATACAGAGGAATTTAATAAATTCCTTGAAGAGAGAGGTCTTAGCCCTGAAGCAAGATAAGCTTTAAAAAAAGATTTAGCAAAACACCTTTCCCTCTTTTTAGAATCTTTACGCTTCATATCATCAACCAACTATCAATATCTTGCCCAGCAAGAGGGATGTGGAGTAAATGCTCATCGAAATCAACATAGTTTTTCCTAAAGTATATTTGAATTCCACCGCATCTAGCGAGTTCTCTATACCTTTAGTGAAATAAGTGATAACGATGACCATCAAAATAAGATAGCCTCCTATCACTGAAGAAAAGGCTACAGGAGATATCATATCTACACCTCCTAAATTGCTTAACACATCCTCTAACATAAAATATAAGGAGGAGATTATTCCCATAGTTATCGGAGCAAAGATCAGTATTGTACCCTTCATCATCTCGACACTTTTTGAAAGCATATTTTTCATTTCATTGTCCATATCCTGAAGGTCTTGTTTGTAATTCGCAATTTTCATGATGGTTTTTCCGGCCTTCTCAGGATCTTTTTCTGATATTTTTATAACAGTTTTCATGGCGGTTTTGATATTTTTTGATGGATGATCGACAAGCATGCCTCCATCTCCAAATAGTGTTTCCTCGATAGATAACCGAGTTATCTTTAGAGAAGAGGAGATATCATCGAACAATTTGCTCACTTCTGTATCTCTCAATGAATCTGAAGTATTTATCAGAGCCTTCTCTAAAGAAGTTCCTTCAGCTATTCTGCTCCCCAGTTGAAAGAGCGCATCAGGAAATTGTTCTTCCATTTTTGATATACGCTCTCTTTCTTTTTTTTCTTTATATGTGGTGGAGAGACAATAATATGAGATAGGAACTAAAATCAGGAAAAAGAAAGGCAAAGGTATCGAGGATTGAAGCGAAGGATAAAACAAGGATATCATCAGTCCTGTACTGACCAATAAAATGATAGATATCAAAATGTGTATAGATTTACTTCTTTTCTTTTGTACACTAACGGGTTTTCTCATCCCTGGTCTCCTGCCGATGATATGATAAGAGTATAAGAAGGCACCTAAAGGGAAAACCACATTCATGAATAACACTACGATCGGCAGTGAAACTGGACTAGCATATTCTGTTCTTCCACCTGTCATCCCACTTATATCTAATCCTCCTAAAGCGACCATAGGAAGCATGGCACCCACTACCAACGGTAAAAGCACTCCGATAGCAAATAAGATCGTCGTAGGAGTTTGTAGAGAGTTCGCGAAGTCTTCTACCTCCTGTTTTGTTCCTTCAATCACTATGTCGTTAGCCCGTTTCAATGCATTTTTGAATCCTTCATCAGTTTTTTCTAATATCGCGGATCTGATCGCGTAGAGTGAACGCTTCAGATTTTCGTTCCATTTTCCCCATTCCATAGCAAAATTTAGGAATGATTCCTCTAAACTCATTTGTTCTCTCATGTAGACGTCCCAAGATATCTTTTTCAATCCAGAAGAGATCGGTTCTTTAGAATTCTCAGCTGCAAAAACCACTGCTCTATGTAAAGACGGATTTATTCTCATGGACATCGTCATGAAATTTATCGTCTCTGGAACCTCGCCGATACAGTCAGCTTTCATCCTCTTTTCTACAAGTTCGGGGTAATATGTAGTGACGAACAGAGTCACAGCTGGAAGGATAGTCATTACTGGGACCCCAAGGATGATTATCTGAAATATAGATATCTCTAAAAACGTATTCAGAAAGACGATCCCGATAAGAGAGAAGATAAAAGTTAATGAAGCGATGAATACAGAAAATGTCAGTATCTCCTCGTATTCGAAATCCATGTTGATGAACTTCATCGTCCTCTTAAAACTTTCTTTTTTATATCTCTCTTCAACCTTCTCTAACTCTTTCTTTTTTTTATCGTATGTCTTCTTTCTTTTCCTGTATTCTTTTGAGTCTTTTCCGTAGATCACTTCTGTCTCTTTGATCAGATCTTCGATTTTCCTGAATTCTTTTCTTTTATCCATAAATTCGTCTTTTCTTTTCATTTTCCTCTTTTTTATTTCAGTTTGGTCCGGTCCGATCCGATTGTTTACCGATCTGCAGACTTTTTCATAAAGATCAGGCATACTTTACCCTCTTCTCAAACCATTCGATCCATTTTTCCTCGATTTTATTGTAATCTTTCGATCGACCGTACTTTGATATCAGTGTCCAGAATTTACTGTTAGCTTTTGTCACCCATCTGGGGTTTAAAAGTTCGTTTTTATCCCTTTTTTCGGCCGTTTTCACCATCTTTTCTTTGATCTTTGCTCTTAGTTTTATATTTTGGACTGCTTCATTGTAAGAAAGTCCCCAGGACCTTGCAATTTCCCCTATTTTCTGAGAGTTTCTCTTCATGTGGTCCGTAGCCTTTAACCCCCGGTCGTATCCCATCAATTCTGAAAATCCATCGTCGGAGAACTCGGAGATCTCGATCAGTCTTCTTTCCTGTTTTTGAGCACCTCCTGGCCTGACGATGCCGGCAATGATCACTATGTCTGTAGCGGAAAAACTCTCTTTAGATATACCGATATCATGCACGACTCTTTCGTAAATACTTTGAGAGCTGTTTCCATGGATAGTGCCCATGACCGCGCTGCCCGCCGTTCCAGCACGCATCGCTTCATAGAGCGTCTTTGCCTCTTCGCCTCTCACTTCCCCCATGACTATCGCAGATTCTCCCAATCTGAGCGCTACTCTAAGCACATCGTTTGCTTCTAAATCACCTTTGTAAGTTCCCGTACCTATCATAGTACTCTGTACGTTGTATCCCACGGATTGCATTTCTGAGCTAGGCAGTTCTCTAGTATCTTCGATAGTTAGGATCCTTTGAGATTTCGGAAATTCCATCATCATCGATCCCAATAAAGAGGTCTTCCCTGCACCTCTGCTTCCGCCCACTAATATGGTGCTCCTACCGTCTATGAGGAAGGAGATGAGCCCCGCAGCTAAAGGAGTCATACTGCCAACTTTGATCAATCTCGGCAGCGTCCAAGATATCTGCTTTCTTCTTCTAAGAGCCAAAGCGATCCCGTCTGAACTTAAAGGTGAGCCTATGGCTGTTACTCTGGTATCGTATTCAGATAGGTCGGCTTCTAGAACGGGAAAGGCTTCAGAAAAAGGTCTACCGCTCTCTATCCTGAAGCGAGAAAGGATACTATCCATATCTTTTGAAGATAGATGGATATTAGTTCTACATTTTTTTCTGATTTTTTTGGAGCTTTTTATTTCAACGTAGACCTCATTCCGTTCAACAGGCGCATCTACGTAAATATCTTCAACTCTCTCATCCGATAGCAGCGTTTCTAAAACTCCGTAACCGGCGGTATATTTAGCTAATATCTGAGATAATCTCTTGATCTCACTCAGCTCTTTACTCCTGTTTTTACCCAACTCTAAATCTTGAGAATCTATACTTTTTTGTATCAAAGATATGCCTCTTTTCTCGATATAATTTTTAATCCTTTCTTGTTCACTCAAATCAGGATCTGAAGGGAAACTATCGACGAGAGCCTCTTTCATCTTTGAGATCAACCTTGCTTTGGCAGTTTTCATCTTATATTCTCGAGGAAAAATGTGATAGAGGTCCTCCGTTTCGTCTCTCAACCTGAACAATTTAACTATAGTATTATCTATTCTGTATTCTTCTACTAAATCGGCTTGGGTCGGCGGAGTGGGTTTGAGCCAAGTGTGAGAAAAGCTAGGTCTAATCCCCTCTGTCTTCTCCATAGATTTCTCCAAACTTTCTACAACTCGCTCACCGTCCGTACTTTTTAACTTTTGAAAAATATCTACTGAACGCAAAGTCGTTCACCCTTTTATCCCGAACGCCTCAGCGAACACATCGGATTTCAATTCGAGTGCTTTCTCCGCGATAATAATAAGTTCCTCTTTTAGATCTTCTTTACAGTCTACACAATTGTCCCTTTCCATTATTTTATCTTTCAACTGAGGAATTTCTTCGTATATAATGCCCGGATTAGAGATGAATTCTTTTTTTAATTTAGGATAAAGTGAAGAGGGCTTGATTTCACACCCGCTGCATTCATCTCCATTTGGAACTCTAGAAGAGAAACTTTCTATATCATCGACTATATCTCGTATCTGTGTGAGTATCTCGACCTGTTTTTTGTCAAATTTTTTTTCCATATGGTCAGAGATAACGATAGATTCGATCTTGTAAACATCATTTAAAGCTAAAATCAAACCCGTGACGCAATCCTTGAAGTTAAAATCATCGTCGCATTCTTTGCATTTGATCGTGAGTGTTCTTTTTTCACCATTTTTGTTTTGGGTGTGGTCGCAGGAAACTATCTTTGGGTCGTCCATAATCTCACTTGAAAACCTGCAAAGTCTAGTTATAAATATAGTTATCGCAAAAAATTTTTAAATATAATCCAAGATCACTAATACTTCACTTCAGAGGTTCAGACTCTATACCATGTTCTTTCTCTACAGCCTCCGCAAATTCTTCAGCGGAACCGTGGACTGTAAAAACCTTGTTGGGATCGCATTTTTCCACAAAATCGAGTAATTCGTCGAAACCTGCATGGTCAGAGAATGGAAATTGAGAATTTATATCCATTGAATTGTAGAACGGGAAAAAAGCGCACCAACCTGAGAGATAAGTTGTAGCGCCCCCACCCCTTTTAGCGTGTTGAACTATCCTTCCTGGGGGCTTTCTCAATTCGTTAGGAGGAACAACTGCTGTATAATTTCCCTCAGGTTCGTTCCAAGTTTTATATTTCAAACCAATATCGTAGTTGTTGTAAACCTCTGATATCTCTGCTATTTTATCAGTCGTATAGGGAATCACTCCTATCTCATTCAACAGGGCGATGATTTCCTGCGCCTTTCCGAATTGATATGTTCCGAATACGACTGGTCCTTCATCGAGCTGGTGTTCCGTCCAGGCGATCAGATCTTCGGTCACGTCTTTTTTAGACGGTAACTGATACTCGCTCTTTCCATAAGTAGATTCTATTATCAGGGTATCGCAGTCGTAGGGCACCGCTCTCTTGCAGGTCTTCCCTCCGTGTGGATTGAAATCACCAGTATATATGACATCATCGACTTTGACCATAGCTGAGCCGAAGACGTGTCCTGCAGGAAACAGCGTTACTTCAAAATCGTTTATATCTTGTTTAGAACCGTACAGTATCTCTTCACCTCTTTTTTCACCTTTTCGTGCTTCTAAAATATCTAGAGTCGGAGGTGTCATGTAAGAATCTTTGACCAAATGATCGAGATGCCCGTGGGTGACTATGCCGTTCTCTACCTGTTTTGTTGGATCTAAGATTATGCTGCTACCGTTCTTTTGGATCGTTATCCCGTTCTGGTGTTTTATCTTCATCTTCTTTTTCCTCCGGTTTGTATTCGAAACTGTACCTCGTAGGTATCCTTCTTTCCAAGGTGGTCCAATAGGGGCATTCTCTGCATTTGTAGCCCAAGGTTACGGAACCACCGAATATGGTTTCGTTTTTCCTCTTCTCAAGTTTGTTCCCACAGACGGGGCATTTTCCTTTCAGAGAATCCTTCTTGTCACTCTTCCTAGCGTAGATATCTGTTTTGATGAAGGGTGCAGTAACTGCAAGTTTTCTAACGCGCTCGAAACCGACTGTATATTCTGGATTCTTGTTTTGCAACTCGCTCAGGACCAACTTTCGTAACTTGTATAGAGAGTTGACGCCCTTATTCCTCCTCATAACGTACCTGAGCGCGCTCTCGACCTCCTCGTCGCTCGGGATGGAGTAGGACATCGCAGGTATATACGGATAGTTTTACTTATCTATTTGGTCGAGGGGATGGGGATGAAGCTATTAGAAAAGCTCCTACGCATGATTAAGCATTCGACGAAGTCTAGTGTGAGGATTTTGCTGGATTAGATTAACAAAAACGAAGCACACTATCAGGCCGATAATATTTTTGCGGGAGGGTTCATCTTCTTTTGAGAGAAGATTTTGTTAGAGCGTGAAAATGAAAACATTTCGATACCACCCCATTCAAATCTTTTTTTGCGTGCAAAATACGAGGATATAAAGGACAGGGTGAATTTTCCAAAAGTTACAAATATTGTAAATACTTTACAACTAATTATGTCAAAGGCAACGAAGAGGATACCGGTCACTGAAGAAACTTTAGAAAAAATAAAGAAGTTGGGCCACAAAGGCCAGACCTATGATGATCTACTCAATGAGATGGCAGAAGCTTATCGGAGAAAAAAATTCATCGAGATGTTGGAAGAAAGACGTGAAGATGGAGATTTCGTTAAGTTGGATGAGGCTTTTGAATGACTTACGAGCTTTTGATCGAGGAAAGAGCTATCGATGAATTGAAGTCTCTACCCGATGATGTTCAAAATAGGATAAAAGCTAAAATCAAAGACATCCTCAAGGATGATCCTTTGCCTGGAGGTAAAGGCGATATTAAGAAAATCGCAGGAACAGATTACTGGAGATTAAGGATAGGCGATTATAGAGTATTTTATGATGTTGAAAGAAGAGCAAAGAAAGTATACGTTCTGTCGATACGACATAGATCTAATGCTTATAAGGAACTATGAAAATTCATTCGATTTCTATTGCGTTTCTGTTTCTTTGAAAAACTTTATCTTGCCTTTTTATTATTTTGAATGGAGATTCAACCCTATGTGTAAAATGAACACTAAAACGATACCCCCATTGAGTATAAAAAAATTCATACACCAAAGGAAGATTTCAATTATCGCATATATTAGTATCTACATAGTGACATTATTTTTATTCATATTTTTTAGCAATGATAGATGGTGGTTGCCAGTTATCTTATTTCATGGGGGCTCTTTAGGAGGTACCGTTATTGGTATATATTTTAAAAGACGATGGCATCCCGTTAAGATCAGCTTTGATGAGGATAATAGTATATTCTTGATAAAGGAGAACAGCGGAGAAGTGAGAAAAGTTTCTCCTAGATGTATTGGCCGGCATAAAAACAACACAGAAATAAAAGTATGGAACTATGTATATATTTTTGAAAAGAAGGGAAAAGAAAAGTTCCGTGGAGTTCCTATACCTTATGAGGCAGATGAATGGATACAGGAAATTAAAAGAGAACACCAACAAAAACTCGATCATGAATATATAAAGAAAAATACCCCGAATAGTAAAGATAGTATATTTGACAAATTTAGTCCCTAAGCCTAATATGTGTTTTCATATATAATGATTTAAGGACTCCGGAGGAAGAAGATTGAGTGAGATTTGCTCAGAGAAAATTAAGTGGAAAAAACCTGATACTAAAAGAATACATACTAAATATATAGTTTTATTTTCTATTATTCCTTCTTCTATATTGATTTTAATAGGTTCTATTCTATACCTGGTATCTAATGCTCCTAGGTTAGTTTTTTTGATTTTTTTACTTATGGCACTATTGATCGCTATACCCTATCCCACTGTACTTCTTTACGATAGGAAAAAAAGCACTAGAAAAGTAGGTTTTTCCTCAGAAGGGATATATATAGTTTATAAAAACTGTAAAGAAAAAATTAATAGTCACGTTTAAGCCCTAATTCCCCATCCTTCGAGGTTGGGGATACAGG
>JBMCXO010000018.1:0-22928 GCA_048621055.1 Candidatus Natronoplasma sp.
TCACTTTTTTGACCTGTGTTCTGCACGCCAATCTTGGAACTTTATCGATCAACATCGCACAAGAACCACACACCGCTCCTCTGCAGGAATAGCGGAAAGAGAGAGAATCATCGATGTTCTCCTGGATATGAAATAGCGCGTCTAAGACCGTCTGTCTTTCTCGGTTTGGGACTTCATAGGTTTTATAGTACTCTTCTTCACCATCGTTCCTGTAGATCTTTAACATCATCAATATTCACGCTCCTTTACCTCGAATTGGCCAAGAGTTACTTCATCAAAGTAAATCTCTGGACCTTCAGTGGTTTTTTCGACTTTAGTATGATATAGGTATTCTTCGTCTTTCCTTTCTGGATGATCTCTTCTGAAATGCGAACCTCTACTTTCCTTTCTCTTGATGGAGCCGAGTGCCACGACTTCCGCGATGTCCAACATGCTTCTCAATTCTAGTGTTCTGATCAGAGCGGTGTTGAATTTTTCATTCGTGTTTTCCAAATGCACCGAATCGTACTTCTCCTTCAATTCCCTCATCTTCTTCAATCCTTTTTTCATCGATCTCTCCTCACGATAAACTCCAAATTGTTGGAACATCGTCTCTCTAAGTTCTTTCATCAGATCGCTGTATAGAATATCGCCTTCTCCGTTTAGGAGTTTATCTATCTCTTCCCTATCTCTCTTCAGTGCTTTTTTTATGTGTTCTTCGTCCTTTTTCTTCTTATTTAAGGACTCACCGATCTTCTCTCCAGCTCTTCTACCGAAAACTACCGTCTCTAGGAGAGAGTTCCCTCCTAATCTGTTAGCTCCATGAACGCTCACACAGGCGCACTCTCCTACAGCGTATAAACCATCTATTTTTGTTTTTCCGTCGGTGTTAACGTCGATGCCTCCCATGGAGTAATGCTGCCCGGGTTGAACAGGGATAGGTTTTTCCACGGGATCAACGCCTGCAAAATCTTCAGCTATCTGTTTTATACCGGGAAGTCTTTCTTCGATCTTTTCTTTACCTAAATGCGTTAGATCAAGATGAACGTACTCATCTTCGAAAGCTCTTCCTTCTTCTGTCTCGGTGATTATAGCTCTAGCCACGATGTCTCTTGGCGCGAGTTCCATCGCCTCTGGAGCATAATCTTTCATGAATCTTTCTCCCTCTTTATTTTTCAGATATCCTCCTTCGCCTCTTGCGCCTTCGGTCATCAGTATGTTGGAGCCGTACAATGTCGTTGGATGGAACTGGATGAATTCCATATCTTCTAGAGGCACACCTACTTCATAAGCGAGATAAGCGCCGTCCCCGGTATTTATCAGAGCGTTAGTAGATCTGTTGTAGATCCGGCCGTAACCGCCTGTAGCTAGAACGACCACTTCTGAAGAAAACCCAACGAGTCCTCCTTTCTCTATATCCCATGCTATGCATCCATGGATCTTTTGATCTTTAACGACTAGAGAAGTGACAAAATACTCGTTGTAGAACTCAAGACTCTCAGCAACGGTCTGTTCGTAGAGTGTATTTAAAAGATTGTGACCGGTCCTATCTGCGGCGTAACAAGTTCTCGGGACGCCGGCGCCCCCGAAGGGACGTTGAGCTATCTTTCCATCTTCTAGACGTGAAAATACAGTACCCATGTGCTCCAACTCCAGTACAACATCTGGTGCTTCCTTACACATCACTTCTACCGCGTCCTGGTCCGCTAGATAATCTGAACCTTTGACCGTGTCGAAAGCGTGGTCTTCCCAGCTATCATCTTCGGCTTCAGGAACGTTTCCTAGCGAAGCGTTTATCCCTCCCTGTGCCGCCACACTGTGAGACCGCAGTGGATGAACTTTTGATATGACCGCAACATCTCTACCTTTTTCCCCTGCCGAGAGGGCAGATCTCAGACCCGATAATCCTCCACCTACAACTATCACATCATGCTCATAAATCTTGTGTTCTTTCATCTCATTCCACCCTGATATCTCAACAAATAATAACTTGAAACATATTAAACATTAGGGTGTGATATCGAGAAAGATCTATATATCGTCTTATTACAAAGACAGATTTCACATGTCAAACCAGATATTTAAATACATCAAACCCTTTATTCTAGAAAGAGAGGTGCTGAGATTGGCAGAAAAGGGATGTGAAGACTGCGATTATTTTGTTAAACACGATTCTTACGATTTTATCGGACTGTGTCTTAACGAGGACAGATTGATCACGAAAAAAGAGATATGCCCCGGTCAAAAAGATATCGATAGAGAGAGATTGAAAGAGATTCTTCAAGAAAAAGGATGGATATACTGTATAACTTGCGGTGAACCTATATTCTCAGTAGATGAACTAGAGGACCATAAAAAAGGTAGGTTGGTTGAAGAGAGATTTTCAGACGATGTAGCGGCAGAAGACAGCCCAGCAGCGGATTGAGTGGTAATATGACCGAAAAGTTGAACATGATATTAGGAGGAGCTCAGGGCTCCGGGCTTGAGACGACCATACAGATATTGAGTACAGCGTTCGCATCTTCGGGTAATGGATTTTTAGCAGATAGGGAATATTATTCTAACATAAAGGGTAGACACAGTTACGCTCATGCTAAGGTCTCTTCTATCGACATACCGCGATCTATCGATTCGAAGATAGATCTTCTCGGATGCATGGATGCTGAGACCCTCTTCACTCACTTTGAAGACATCGTTAAAGGAGGTTATCTGATATATGATGCTTCTTCTGGTGATAAAACTCAAGACTCTATAAAGAGCATTGAAACCTCGTTGATAGAAAGACTCGAGGACAAGTTTGAAGATATGAACATAGAGGGGACTGTTTCTTCATTAGTTGAACATCTTAGAGAGGAAGAAAATGTGAAAGTGATCGAACTCGATTATCCTTCTATACTTGAAGATATCCAAAAGGAATACGATATCTCCTCTTCACATGCTTCCAGATATGTGAGTTCTATATTGATCGGTGCTGCCGCCGGCCTTATGGGTCTAGAAAAAAGTCAAGTAGACAAAGGGATCAAGATGAAGTTCGAAGGAAAAGAGAAGATAGCTGAACAGAACATGTTCTTAGTGAAAAAAGTTTCAGAGATGGTTGAGGAAGAACACGGTTCGCCTTTAAAGTTAGAAGGACCGGGATCAGATGAAGACGAATTGCTAATGGTCAACGGTAATGAGATCACAGGAATGGGAAAAATTACAGCCGGCATGAGATTTCAGAGTTATTATCCCATAACGCCGGCTGCCGATGAAAGTTTCTTCATAGAACAGCATGCAAGTTTTGAAGATGAAGGTGATGTCCTCGTCTTTCAAACCGAAGATGAAATAGCCGCTGTAACTTCCTGTATAGGCGCCGCCTTGACAGGAACTAGAAGCGCTACCGCGACTAGCGGGCCCGGTTTTGCACTGATGGTCGAAGGTCTTGGGTGGGCTGGTATCTGTGAAGTCCCGATAGTTATCACTTACTATCAGAGAGGAGGACCTAGTACTGGTCAACCCACGAGAGGTAGTCAAGACGACTTGATGAATGCACTTTACTCTTCACACGGCGATTTTCCCCGTATAGTCATTGCCTCAGGAGATCACGAAGAGGCTTTCAAAGACGCGATCAAAGCATTCAATCTGGCAGAGAGGTACCAAACGCCAGTTATACACCTTCTTGATAAATTTTTAGCTAATTTTGTAAAGACGATACCTGTTCCAGAATTGAAAGATATAAATATAGATAGAGGTAAACTATTCGAAGGCGATGACTACAAAAGATTCGCTGACGGTCCTATATCTGAGAGGGCTTTTCTCGGAGAAGAAGTGATGTGGTATACGGGTAGTGAACACGATGAGTCAGGTCATGTCAGTGAAGACCCGCAGAACAGGGTAAACATGCACGAAAAAAGGATGAAAAAATTGGAGATAGCTGATGGAGAGGTGGATGAGAGAGCGATCTACTACGGACCAGAAGATGCGGAGTACCTTATGGTAGGTTGGGGTTCCGTCAAAGGTATCGCATTAGATGTGATAGATGGATTTGATATGGATGTCGGTTATCTTCATATCAGGTCTTTCTCGCCATTCCCTTCCAAAGAGGTGTTGGATTACTTGGAAGT
The DNA here is from genome assembly GCA_048621055.1 of Candidatus Natronoplasma sp. GTDB lineage: Archaea > Thermoplasmatota > Thermoplasmata > Halarchaeoplasmatales > Halarchaeoplasmataceae > Natronoplasma. Next base: position 4,083 of record JBMCXO010000018.1, read on the forward strand.
AAGAGATAAGGTAGTCGCTGTAGAGCATAGTTACTCCCCTCGGATATCTGAAGTGGTTGGCTTGAAAACCGGTTATCAGATAGAGAGTGAAATAGTAAAATACACTGGGCGTCCGATCTATAGAGATGAATTGATCGAGTCGTTACAAAATATAATCGATGGTTCCGATAGGGAGGTGTTGTCTCATGGCCCGTAAATATGGTACTGAAAATTGGATAGATTGGTGTCCGGGTTGCGGTGATTTTGGTATCGTTTCGAGTGTTTATAGAGCTTTTTCAGAACTCGACTTTGACCCGGAAAGCACGGTCGTTGTTTCTGGTATAGGATGCTCTGGAAAGATGCCGCATTTCATCGATGTCAATGGAGTTCACACCCTGCACGGTCGAGCTATTCCTTTTGCATCTGGTATAAAGATGGCCAATCCAGATCTAGAAGTCGTTGTTAACGGAGGAGACGGCGATCTTTTAGGTATAGGTGCTGGACATTTTGTAGCTCTCGGTAGAAGAAATATCGACGTCCTGGTCATGATGCACGATAACAGGGTCTATGGATTGACAAAGGGGCAAGCTTCACCCACATTAGATCTTGGAACACAGACCAAGGCGCTCAATACTCCAAATATACAGGATGCCCTTGACCCCGTTTCACAGGCGATCGTTTCAGGTTACACACACGTTGCTAGAAGCTTTGCTATGGATTCCGATCATTTAAAAGAGGCGATAAAAGAAGGTATAGAGCATGAAGGGGCTGCTTTTCTGAATATACTCCAGCCATGTGTGACTTATAATGACATCCACACATCGGAATATTTCAAGGAGAGGATAGAAAAAATAAAGGATTGGGATCCTGAAGACGTAGATCCTACAGAAGCTATGAAAAAATCAAAGATAACTGATAAAATCCCGCTAGGTCTATTTTACAGAGATACTGAAACACCGACGTTTGAAGAAAGGATAGCAGAGCAATTATCTGGTTATCAAGAAAAGCCACCTGCGGAACAGGACATAGAAAAAGATGGAAAAACTATACTGGATCAAGAAACGTTCAAATCAAAATTTGAAGGAAATCTGATAAAAAGAGATAAGTGAAAGTCGGTTTTAATCACTTTTTTTTGCTTTTCTCCACGGGCACCTGTAGTTCGCTTTTTATATGAAGAACACCATCTTTCATTTCAGGTGTCTTTTTGAATTTTTCCATCCTCTCCCCGAACGGCTTGTAACCCTTTTCTTCTATATAATTGTAGATCTCATCATAAGCTTGTTTATGATCAGCAGGAGTTCCTTTGAATTTTTTAGCTGCAATTTTAACGGGAGGTAAAAACTTCAACTTATAACCACCACCTGCTTTTTTTCGGTTCTTTATCGGTATCCCTATATCAGCTCTGAAATTTTCGCTTAAAGCTTTGTCGAACTTATGATGATAAAATGCAGCGGGTTTACCGTAAGCTTTTGCCTTTTTCTTTTTTGCCCACTTCTTGAGGTCCATGATGTATTCTTTGAACGGTAATTCTTCGATGGACCCTTCATATTCCTTACTTATGTAAGAAATTGAACTCCTACTTTTTATTTTGACCATTTTCCTACCTCGTCTGTATATAGGGGTCAAGACATATTAACTCTTTGTCCAAGAAGTCACCTTCCTAAATCTGTGATTTAACGAGTAATATAATATTACTCTAACTCCTCATGATTTACTAGAATCCTTCTAGGATTCCATCGATGCCGGAAAAATGGAAATTTTCCCGAGCAGATTGCGGATAGGTGGTAACCTATGCTAAAACGGTCGGAAGCACCTTCCAATCCGCAACGGGAGTGAGGAAGCTTAGGAATTTTATTCCTAAGGAACCGTCAGGTTTGGTGGGTGAGGATGTCACAGTTGTGTTAGCGCTTCAGATCACACCTTTATGGTGATATTCTACCATCTTTGAATCCGCTTTACACCAATCACTTTCAGCCCTGCTCAAAATATCTTTAGCTTTCTTTTCAGCATCTTCTTTTATCTGTTTTTCATCTATATCAACGAATTCGCTGTTCCTGAGTATCTTATTTCCGTTGACGAAGACGTTATCTACTTCAAATCCGGTAGAAGAATATATCAGGTTTGGTATGAAATTTCTAAAAGGCTCATGAACAGCCGGCGTTAGATTGATGCTTTTTAAATCTACGGTTATGATGTCTGCTTTCTTTCCTTCTTCAAGCGTTCCTATGTTGTTTCCTATCCCTAGGGCTTCTGCACCCCTTTTCGTTCCTAATCGAAGGACCTTCCATGGAAGAAGAGCCGTTGGATCTTTTTCTCTACATTTTGTCAAGAGGCTGATGGTCCTCATCTCTCGGAATATATTATGGGCGCCGTTTCCAGGTACCTGATCTGAACCTAAGGCAGCGGTTCCGTCTAGAGAAAGGAAATCATAGATAGGGGGTACTATACCGTCTATCATCCCGATAGAACTTGGGCAGCCGACCATACTGACATCATTCTCTACCATCGTCTTTTTTTCTTTTCGAGTGGTTCCGTGGCAGTGTGCAGCCAAAAGTCTTTCGTTGAGCATATCTTCTTTTTTTAGTTTTTCGATGGTTGAGCACCCGTATCTATTTTCTATCTGTTCTTTTTCCCGTCCGCCCTGTGCTATATGCATATGGATACGTCTGTTGGATTCCTCAGACCTTTCGTAGATCTTCCTCAAAGTTTCCAGTGAAACCATATCTAGAGCTTGTGGACCGTACATCATATCTACCATGTCGTTTGGTGCATACTTTTTGAAGAGCCGTTCGTTCTCTTGAAACTGAGATCTTGAACTTTCCAGATGGTAAAGTTCCTTCTCTCTACTTACTACCTCGTTTATGGTTTCCGCTCCAACGATCCTGGCGCTGAGAGGTTTATAGACTTCTTCTATAGTTTCGTCCAATCCGCTGGTGAATTCAGCAAAGGTGGTCGTTCCACATCTGAGTCCCTCCAAAACGCCTAATTTTGAACCAGCGATCAGATCTTCTTTGCGCATGTGTCGAGTTATGGGACCCAAAGCTTTATCCATCCATTCAATCTCGGGAACATCCTGTGCGGTTCCTCGTAGAAGAGCAAGACCGGAATGAATGTGGGCGTCTACCAGTCCTGGCATCGTCACATGATTCGCGCCGTCTATTATGCTGCCATAATTTTCTTCATCTAGATCTTTGGTTTTACCGACAAAGGATATCCTGTCCATCTCGATCCCTATAGCCCCGTCTCTGATCATCCCTAAGTCTTCACCTTTTAAAGTGATAAGATCCGTGTTCTTTATGGCTAAATCCATGATTCACCTTGTAATGAGAAAGGAGTTCTACATTAAAATCATTTTTGTCAATGTCGAAGAATAAAAAATGATGAGAAAGCGAAAGATATTAAGACCTACCTCTATATTGGACTTTGAAAGGTGAAGAAGATGGAAGAATTCCTTATAGTTTTGAACAAAGATGAAGATTCACTCTCGATAGTAAATCCCAATGAACGAGAGGTTGTGAAAAATATAGATTGTGGACATAACCCACACGAGATAGCCGTCACTCCAGATGCGAAGAAATCATACATAACATGTTCTCTCGGCAATGAAGTCAACGTTATGGACAACGAGAGTTTCGAGATAATCGAGACCTTGAAGCACGAGCATTTTAAATTTCCCCATGGTGTAGAGATAACTGAAGACGGTCAAGAGCTTTATCTAGCTTCTACCTACAGCAGCAAGATATTTATCATCGATACTGTGGAGGATGAGATAAAGAAGCATTTTCCGACCTACCAAGAACACTCGCACATGATCTCGTTCGCTCCGGACGGAAAGAAAGTTTATGTTCCAAACATAGGGAGCGATAACATAACCGTTGTTGATACGGAAAAAGAAGAGATAATCAATCATTTTCCGGTCGGAGAGGGTCCTGAGGGTGTTGCGGTACATCCTGACGGAGAGACTCTTTATGTGGCAAATCAAGAAGACGATACACTGTTTGTTATAGATATTGAAGATTATGAGGTCTTGCACAAAAGAAGATTGGGGACTAGGCCGATAAGGATCGTTTTCTCGCGAGACGGAAAGTACGCTTTCATCCCGAACAGGGAATCTAACGACATCTCGGTGATAGATACCGATTTCGAACGCGGTGATAGTAGAGAGCCGTGGGAAGTGAAAAGGATCCCCGTAGGAGTGTGGCCCGGCGGTACGGTGTTTGATCACGATTGTTCCCGTGCCTTCGTTGCGAATAACAAAACTAATGACATATCGATAATAGACGTTGAAACCTTGGAGGAACAAAAGGAGAGGATAAAAGTAGGGGTACATCCTGACGGTATCGCATATATCTTGAAGTGAACGATGATGCTTCTAAACAAAATATATAAATCAAAGAGATAGATATAGGACTGGATCATGATGAGTCTAGAGAAGAGATTGAACGAAAGAAAAGCGGTTGTCTGCGTCGTTGGATTGGGGTATGTTGGAAAGCCTTTAGCTAGCTACTTTTCTGAAGAGCTTAAAACCATCGGATTCGATATAGATGAATCTAAAGTTGAGGCTCTGGATAAGAAAAACGACAATCCTGACCTGATATTGACATCTGACGCTTCGAAGATAAAAGAAGCGGACTTTGTGATCGTCAGTGTGCCGACTCCTGTTACTGAGAACAAAGAACCCGACCTCTCGATGGTAAAAGCCGCCTCTGAGAGCGTGGGGAAGAACCTCAAGAAGGGGACCGTAGTTGTTTATGAGAGTACGGTCTACCCGGGGGCTACGGAGGAAGAGTGTGTTCCTATCTTAGAGGAGATGTCAGGTATGAAAGCTGGGAAGGATTTCTTTGTGGGTTATTCGCCGGAAAGAGTGAATCCGGGTGATGAAAAACACGATATAGACAAGATAACAAAGATCGTCGCAGGCATGGATAAGGAGACGGGCGAATTGTTGGAAAGACTGTATGGTTTGATCACTGATGTTTACTTAGCACCAGACATCAAAACCGCTGAAGCTGCTAAAGTTATCGAAAATATACAGCGTGATCTTAACATAGCATTGATGAACGAGTTATCTATAATATTCAACAAGCTCGGTTTAGATACTGATGAGGTTTTAGACGCTGCAGCGACCAAATGGAACTTTCACAGGTATTATCCCGGGTTAGTAGGAGGTCACTGTATCCCTGTAGATCCTTATTACTTGGTGAAGAAGGCGAAAGAACTCGATTATCATCCACAGGTGATCCTGGCTGGTCGTTCCATCAATGACAATATGCCGAAGCATGTGGGTGAGATGGCAGTTAAAGGATTGAACGAAGCGGGAAAAGTGATCAAAGATTCTAGAGTACTGTTGATGGGACTTACCTACAAAGAGAACGTCGCAGATACTCGGAAGTCGCCGGCAGGAGATGTCGTGGAGCTCTTGAAAGAGTTCGATGCAGATGTTTACGGTTATGATCCATATCTTAGCGAGGAAGAGATAGAGAGTTTTGACGTCAAGGTGGCTTCTACGGTGAAAGGCTTCGACTGTTTGATCATCACCGTAGCTCATGACGAGTTCAAAGCTATGGAGCTCTCTGATATGATAGGAGACACGGATGGAAGACCGGTAGTGGTCGACGTGAGAGGTATGTTAGATAGGGATGAAGTTGAGGATATGAACATCTGTTACAAAACACTCTAAAGCCGATAAAAAATTTTATTAGATTGTTACCCCGATTAGGAGAACGTTAAAAGGGCTCATGGTTTAGATCGGTTAGAACGTCGCCTTCACATGGCGAAGGCCGCCGGTTCAAATCCGGCTGAGCCCACTTCACTATTGGTTCGTAATCTGTTTTAGAAAGAGGGTTTTTAGTTCATTTTTCTCCGTAGATCCATGGTTCAATTTTAGCTAGTACCTTTGTTGTATCTAAACTCAACATTTTTATTTTATTCCTTTCTTTATTGCTATTCCAAAAAAGAATAAGTGTAACGGTAGTTATTATTTTTGAAAGATTGGATTACCTGTCTAATAGATTTTATTAAAAACTCTACTTTTATAAACTAAAGGGAGCCTATCAACTTTTTAGTGATTTTTGACTTTTGAGATGTTCATGATATTTAGGAGATAAGTCTGGGAACATTCTCTCATTGTCAAATCTACGATACCACTGAATTATTGACAGGCTCGTTTTACCCCAAGAATTATATAATCATGCACAGATAAACCCCACATGGAGAATTATCACATAAAGGATGTCGAGGATGTGAAAGTATGAGTTATAATTGTCCCGAATGTGGGGCGAGGTTGGAGTGTCTTGCAGACTGGCCGGGCGACTGGCTTTACTGCCCGTCGTGTCTGCGTACTGAGGAGATCGAGGATGAATAAAAAATCAGATACTCTATCTCTAGGGCCAAAACTATAAAACCGATTCCATGAAAAAGGAGGCGGGGTGGAAAGTCCTGCAAAAGTTGACAGGCTCGTATGGTAAAGGATAAGTGAGTAAGTGCTTACAGGGGGGGTTTAGGATTAAGAAAAATGCCAAGTTAATCTATTTAATGATTATCTGCATCATCAGAACTTGTATCATCAGAACTTTTTTCGTACACCCCCGTGTCATAATACTGTATACTTTTGACCATATTCTCTAAATATTTTGCTAGTTCCATATTATTTTCATTGGGTATTTTTTCTTCATTTTTTTCATCATCAAAAACACAGAGTTGTTTCTGTCTTCCATCGAATCTAAATCTACAGATAGGTTGAGTGACTTTATCATCCAACAAAATATTGGTGAAAGTTTTGTACGCTCTCACACATACCCACACCTGTTTCTAAGGATATGAAATCTAGGGGGTAGCTCCTTATTTACTCAATAAATGGTTGATAACTACATCTACAGAAGCCACGATCTGGATCGTCTAAGGTTTTAGTACAATTTTCATTCGGTAAAGGCATTTTCTTTAGTGCTTCGTCAATAGTAAACACTGCACCATCCATTTTTCTACAACTTTCGCAAGAAGATTCACCGGCGGATAAAATTTTAACGTTAGTAACGCCCTTTTCTTTTTGTTTCAAAAGTTCCATCCTATAAGATTTCCTCAAGGGATCAATGAATTCTTTTTTCTCACTATTCAAAAAGAGAGCCTTGTGATAATATATCATTTTTAAATTATGACGATCATTAGCCCTATTTATGGCTAAATTGAAGAGATTTAATATTACTAATTTCGAAGATGGCTTTTTTCCGAGCTTCTTTTCCAGTTTAACCAGCATTCTTTCATAATCTTCTTCAGTTATCCCATAGCCATCTAATATATTCATCCATTCCTTCCTGATAGATTCATCTGACATGGCATAAGATTAGAAAGAAATATTAAGTATTTTTGTAAATATTCGAAGGTGTGTCACCTGCGGTGAGAAGATGGAAGGGAATCGGTACTTTGGTTGGGATGATACAGAATGCCTAGAATGTTTAGGAAGAAGACGAAATTTCAATCATTATGATCTTTGGGTTACATGAGGTGAGTATCATGTACACTGCCTATCGTTTCCGGCTAATCAAAAACCGTTCCTTGTTCAGTAGTGGGGTGAAGCTTATAATACATCTATTTTCCACTGATCTCCTTAAGACATTCTCTAAATAAGTCGTTTTTTCCTGTTAAATTAACGATGATAAATCGTAGTCGGTTTAGTCGGGTATCGGAAATGAAAATATTTATTTTTGAACTTCTAACCCTTATCTCTCCTTAATGAGGACCGTTTGCTACTCTTCTAGATCTTCCCCTCAGTAGATTCGTCGTCATTCTCCGACTGAAGCTTATCTTCAACTTCATTTCGCCTATCATCTTTCGTCACTATATACACCGCTCCTAAACCCATTATAACCAGCCCAATCACTTCACAGATACCACCATCAATCGGATCAGGTATTCTCCTCTTCTTCTACGGGTTCAGCTTTCTTGTTCATAGTGAATCCATTCAAAGAAAAAAGTATAGCTAAGTTTTTCTCTTCCCACTCTCCAACAAAATAGAGGGTTGAACGACTAAGAGAGTTGTCTACTAATTTTAGTTACATGTAGAAAAATTGAGATATAGTTGATCAAGAGTAACGCATCAAATTTTTGTTTCATAGGAAACTATTAAATAGTACTGTTTCATGTGAAACTATTATCATGCCCAACGGCCTTTCGCTAAAAGTCAAGAATATCTATAAAAGAATCAGGAAAAAGTTGAGCCGACCCAGCAAAGACGAGATTCTAGAAGGCAACATCATAGCGGTGATGTTCAAACTCGGCTGGCCTATAATGGTCGCTACGTTCCTTAGAACTCTTTACAACCTCGTAGATACGATATGGCTCGGAAGATTGCCCGGTGAGGAAGCCACTTACTCCGTCGCGGCAGCGAGCCAAGCCTGGTCCGTCGTCTTCGTGATAATGTCGATAGAGATGGGCATGGGTATCGCCGCTTTATCTCTGATCTCTCAATATACGGGAGCGAAAAAGTTCGAAAAAGCGTCGGAATACGCGGGTCAGCTTTACTTAATAGTCATTGTTTTATCTATACTCTTAGGAGCCATAGGTTACTTCACTAGTCCTTATCTACTGGATCTTCTGGTCGCTCCCGGTGAAGAGGGAATTCTTCTCGCGGATTACGGAACGAGATACCTCAGAATTATATTTTTAGGTATACCCGCAATGTTCCTTTTTTTCGTGTTCATGTTCATATTGAGAGGATGGGGGGATAATGTAACGCCGATGAAGATAGTGGCGTTCACTGCGACTCTCAATATGATTATAGATCCGATTCTGATTTTCGGCTCCGGCGCTACAGTTAGTCTAGGTCCGATAAGTTTCACGATACCTACTATCTTCGGCTATTCTATACCCAAGATGGGTATCGAAGGTGCCGCTTACGCCACTATAGGAACCAGAGCGATAGGCACGATCTACTCTATCTATCTCATGTTCTCAGGCAAACTAGGCATAAAAGTCAAGCCCTCCTATCTCATCCCGGATTTTACCAAGATCAAACAATTCATCAAGGTCGGACTTCCTGCGGCGGCGGGAAGGTTCGGGAGTTCCTTAGGATTCTTGATTCTATGGGCCGTCGTGTATAGACTACCGAACCCCGATGTCGCCAGTGCGGCTTACGGCGCGGGAAATCGAATACTCAACATCACTTTTCTGGTCATAGGAGGAGTCACCATGGCCATGAGCACCATGGTAGGACAGGGTCTCGGTGCTGATCTGATCGAAAGAACTGAGAAAGTAGTTAAAACCGGACTGTTGGCATTGATAGGTATGACCAGTTTCATAGCCATTGTTATCTTTCTCTCGAGAAATATACTGCTCAGTTTTATTGTCCCTGGAAAACCAGAAGTTATCAGCTCTGGTGCTGAGTTCCTGATGATCTTCTCATTGACGATGCCCTTCTTCGGCATATTTAGAGGTATAACAGACATCCTAGGCGGTTCTGGACATACTGTGCAGAAGATGGCGCTCGATCTGAGCAGGATCTGGGTTTTCAGGCTGTTACTCGTCTTCGTGTTCGGGTTGTTCCTCGGTTTGGGAGATACTGGAGTTTGGATAGGCATGGCTTTGAGTAATGTTATAGCGGCTGGTGTAGCCTTCTTCGTTTATTCGATGGGGTGGTGGAAAGAAAAAATCATCCACGATGAACCAGTTTCTAAACCTGAGTTGTCTGTAAAAAAGAAAGGTGAAGTTGAAGACACCTAGATGGTTAAAATCTAAATAAGGAAAAAGGTGAATGAAAATGGTCGGTAACTATTCGGGAGATGATTCGATACATAAGCTCTACCAGATAGTATACAAAAAACTTATCTGCCTCATAAGGTCTGAACTAGAACCTTATGATTTCAGCCGAGGAGAATTTCCACTACTCTACAAGTTGATAAAAAAGGGAGATGGTGTCACCCAAAAAGAGATATGCGAAATGTTGTACATCTCAAAATCTACAACTTCTAAATTAATTCACAATCTCGTTGAAAAAGGTTACATCAGAAAAGAGAAGGACGAAGAAGATAGACGAGCTACAATAATATATCTTACAGATAGGAAGGATGAAATAGAAGAACTATTGAAAGAACTTGATCAAAAAGCTGAAAATAAGATGTTAGAAGGATTCGAGGAAGAGGAAAAAAATCAGTTAAGATGTTATCTTGAAAGGATATTGGAAAATTTAAAGGAGTGAATTGTCAGTTGAAAACGTGAAGAGAATAGTAATTTTCGTAGCGATGGTGGCTGAGCCCACCTTACTGTTATTTGGATGAAACTGATTTTGCTGTTAAAAGATTAAAAAAGGATCAGGAAAGAGTTTTTGTGTCTTATTTAATAAAGATGTAGTTACCGCTTCTTCTTTTTATTGTAAACAACTACAGCAAAGACAGTCGCTAGGATCAGCAGGATCGATGTAAATCCTGGCATAAGATCTTCTTCAGACTGAACGTGTACGGCTACCGTATCCTCATCGTCTTCACTCTCGACCGTGAGTAAATGAGATCCCATCTCTGCTTCCCAGAAGAATTTACCAGTATGGTTTTCGCCGACATCGAGGGTGAACTCCTTTACATCCTCTTGAGACCCTTCCACGCTGAATATTATGTCCTGTGTTCCTTTGACTTCTCCAGTATTCTCCACTATGAATTTTACCATTACATATCGTCCCACTTCTATTTCCTCGTCATATTCAATGATCTCGACTTCAAAATAGGGCTGGTCAGATTCTTCAAACCGTGCTGTTATCTCTTTGTCGTTATCCATATCTATGGTTATCTGTTCGTCAGTACTAGATACATTACCGGTCCATTCGACGAAGTGCCAATTTTCATCCGCATCAGAAATTAGGGTCACAGTTGTATTTTCTCTGAACTCTAAGATTTCGTCATCAGTGACCGTCTCTTCTTCTTCACCCCACTCGACCGTTACAGATCCGCTCCCTTCGATCGATAGATTCAAGTTGTACATATCAGGTTCTTCTTCTGTTGTGAAATTCCAAGTCTCTGATGTTTCTGTGAGATCGTTATCTACTTCTTCTGCCACTACGTACCATTCGTAGAGAGTTCCATATTCAAGGTCTTCCCAGGTCACATTTGCCTCCTCTCCACTGTCGACTTCTGTTACATTGCCTATCTCATCGTCTGTAGCATTGTAGAACGTGACGTTCATCTGATTTCCTTCAGGATGCGTAACATTCACTTTTAGGGTTGTGTTCATGCCTTTGATCTCAACGTCCTTGCTTCCACTTTCTGGATATACGTCGGTGAACTCAATGCTCTCAGTCGTGAAGGTCCAAGTATCTGATACGGTGTAATTTTCGGTCTCATTGCCTACTTCAGTGACATTGACGTACCACTCGTAAGTAGTACCGTATTCAAGGTTTTCCCAGGTCATATTTGCTTCCTCTCCACTGTCGACTTCTGTTACATTGCCTATCTCATAGTCGTCTGTAGCATTGTAGAACGTGACGTTCATCTGCTCTCCCTCTGGATGACTTACACTAACGTTGAGTTCTGGGTTTAGGGAAACACCAGTTGCTTCATCATCAGGTCTCACCAACTCTGGCATGTTCGGTATGTGTTCCGTCGTGAAAGACCATGGCCCTTCTACGGAATAGTTGTCCTCATTATTTGCATCAGAGATGTTTACGTACCATTCATAAGTTGTACCATATTCAAGGTCTTCCCATGCAGCTTCAGCCCATCCTTCGTCTTCGACATCTAGGTCTTCGCCTATCTCTATATCATCTGTAGCGTTGTAGAAAACAACGTTCGTATTGTTACCAATACCATCGCTTACATTCACACGGAGAGTTACCTGCCCCGCATCGAGTTCTACGCCTACAGCCTCGTCCTCAGGCTCTATTTCATTAACGCCAAGTTCTTCATGATCCTCTAGAAGTTCAGTCTCTTCTGTTCCGGCAGTAAATCCTGGCATCACTGCAAATGCTGACATCGCAAGGATCAGTACCAAGCATAACGCTCCCAAACGCTTCATTCTTTTTCTTCTAATAATATCACCACTCTTCCCCTTGATATTGAAAGAAGGTTATATATATCTTCCGAAAATTTACCTTTTTAAGTCTGTAGGTCTTTAAAGATTTTTAAGGAGGATCTATTTACTGGTAAAGATAATGATTCGAAATATTGTAAAAAATTATCCTCGGCTAAAGACTAAGATATAGCACTCTCTAATCGCTAAAAACCTATGTTCGACTTAGGATCAAACTACTTTTCGGACTGCATCCTTGATCCTTTGGAGGCCCTCTTCCAGTGTTGATCTAGGACAGGCGAAGTTCAATCTCATAAATCCCTCTCCGTTCTCACCGAACCATGCACCGTTATTCAAAGCAACTTTAGCTTTGCTCAATAACAATTCATCTAATTCTTCAGGTTTGAGTCCAAGTTCATCGAAATCCATCCAGAGCAGGAATGTACCTTCAGGATCAACGACTTCAACTTCAGGTATGTTCTTTTGAACAAAATTCACCGCATAGTCTTTATTTTCTTCTAGGTAATCTAGTTGAGCTTCCAGCCATTTTTCTCCTTGATTATATGCTGCTTTTAGAGCTGTAAATCCGAAGACGTTACCTTGTTTGACCAACCTCTCTCTCGAATTTTTAAATCTTCTTCTTAAACGAGAGTTGGGTATGATAGCTATTCCTATGTTCATACCCGCGATGTTGAAAGTTTTCGTCGGAGCGAACATCGTGATAGAATTTTGAGCTATCTCCTCCGATAGGGAAGAAAAAGGAGTGTGTTTACCCTCATAGACGTAATCCGAGAAGATCTCATCCGAAACTACCATAACATCGTGTTCCAAAGCTAGTTCGCCTATCCTTTTGAGTTCCTCTTCACCCCAAACTCTGCCCACGGGATTGTGTGGACTGCAGAGGATCATCATCCTAGATCTGTTAGCTCTCTCTACTTTCAAATCACAGGTTTCAAATTTTCTTTCTAGGTCTTCAAAATCTATACTGTACGTGTTTTTTTCACCATCATATCTCAGTTCGTTCTTGATCGCTCGAGCACCGCTGTTCTCTATCACTGAGTAAAAGGGATAATACACAGGTGGCTGAAGAACTACGCCGTCACCTAGATCTGTGAAGGTCCTTACGGAGACGCTTAGACTCGGAGTTATTCCATTGGTATAAACTATCCATTCTGGGTCTATTTTCCAGTCGTATCGTTTCTTTATCCAGTTGACCACGGACTCATCGTGCTCCTTTCCTGGCTTTCCGTAACCGAAGGCGCCGTGTTCCACTCTTTCCTTCAAAGCTTCTATTATCGCATCGCAGGTCTTCCAATCGGAATCGGCCACCCACATGGGTAATACATCGTCTCTATCAAAATACTCATCTATGAAGTCCCACTTAGCGCAGCCTGTTCCTCTACGATCTAGACCCTCGTCAAAGTCCATCTCGATCATCTCAGTTCAGGATGAAGAATGAAGTTATAATAACTTTTGTTGCAGAACGAATATCAAAAAAAAGGATAGAGGAAGGATTTTCAGAGAGATAGGTTTAATAGTAAAAGCAATCAAACTAACATAAATATTCGCTTTTATATATGAAAGCAAAAAAAGAAGATCACTCGAGCGGCAGAAAGATTTAATGGGAAAGAAGACGATATAAAATGCGGATCTTATGACCATCGATGATAAGTTCAAGCTCTTGTTTTCCTTATTATATCTCACTATAGTGGCCAACCTGTTCAGCAAAGGAAAGAGTTCGGATGATCTCATAATGAATAAAATACCACCTATCGACAAAAAGGTATCAAACAAATTAAAAACCGCTACCTTCGCCATGGGTTGTTTCTGGGGGCCCGACTCCCTTTTCGGAGCGGCACCTGGAGTCATAAGGACAAGAGTGGGTTATTCAGGTGGAAAAAAGGAAGACCCCACCTATCACAACCTGGATGGTCATACAGAGACCATTCAGATAGACTACGACCAAAAGCAGATCAGTTACGAGCAACTGGTAAAGATCTTCTGGCATAACCACGATCCTACGCATCAGAACACCACCCAGTACAAGGCTATCATCTTCTTCCACGATGAGGAACAGGAGAAGATAGCTAGAAGTAGTAAGGAAAAGCTTCAGGAAGAATATTCCATGAAGATAATGACCGAATTGAGGCTTTTTTCAAAATTTTATATGGCTGAAGATTATCATCAGAAGTATCACCTGAGTAGAAACAAAAAGATCTACAGAGCGTATCAGCAGGTATATCCTGATATGGCTGAATTCATCGATTCTACCGCCGTCGCTCGTGTAAACGGCTACGTTTCTGGGCACGGTGATCTTAAGTCAAAGGAAGATCTAAAAGGTCTAGGTCTCACTGACGAAGGAAAAAAAATGTTATACGAAAAATGGAAGTCTTCAGGAGGTGAGATAATATGCAGTCTGGACTAAACGAAGATGAAGGATCTTATGAAAAACCGTCGGATGAAGAACTAAAAGAGATGCTCACTAAAAAGCAATATCAAGTAACTCAAAAGAAGGGGACTGAACCTGCGTTCCAAAACGAATATTGGGACAATGAAGAAGAAGGTATTTATGTTGACGTGGTCTCCGGTGAAGTCCTGTTCAGTTCAAAGGATAAGTTCAAATCAGGTTCAGGATGGCCGAGTTTTTCCAAACCCTTAGAGCCTGATAATATAGTCACCCAGAAAGAGAGCGGTATCCTAGATAATAGAACAGAGGTAAAAAGCAAACACGCGGGTTCTCATCTTGGCCACCTCTTCGAGGATGGACCCCGACCAACAGGAAAGCGGTACTGCATGAATTCAGCCTCTCTTAAATTCATACCTAAAGAAGATATGGAGGAAAAAGGTTACTCTGAATATCTCTATCTGTTCGAAGAGGATTGAGACATCTTCGTGAAAAGCTTGGCGTAATCCTCTTTTTTCATCTCTCTAGGATTGCTTTCGTTGGAAAGATTGTTAACAGACATCTCCGCTAGCTCTTCTATATCCTGTTCTCTGAACCCTATTTCGTCTATAGACGGTATATCTAGTTTCTGATTGAGTTCTTTGATACCGTCAACGGCTTTCATAGCTCCTTCCTCGACAGTTTCGAACTCGCATCCCATCATTCCAGCAACTCTCGCGTACTTCTCTAAACAGTAATCCATATTATATTCCATCACATACGGTAGGATCATAGAATTACAGAGCCCGTGAGGTGCGTCGTATTTCCCTCCCAAAGATTCGGCCATGCAGTGTACCGAAGCCACGTCGGAATGATTGAACGCAATTCCTGCTATAGTACTGCCTAATAACATCCCTGATCTAGATTCGATGTGGTCTGGTTCCTGATACACCTTCTCTATATTTTCCAATATAAGTTCCATAGAACTCAATGCAAAGACGTTGGTTAGAGCCGTTGCCGTTTTAGCTGTGTAAGCTTCGACTGCGTGAGTAAAAGCGTCCATACCTGAATAAGCCGTAAGACTCTTTGGTAAACTCTTGGTGAGTTCAGGATCTAAAATGCTAAGATCCGGCGCGATGAATGAACTCCTGATGCTCTTTTTAATGTTGGTATCACTATCAGTGATGACTGAAGAAAACGTTACTTCACTTCCAGTCCCCGCTGTGGTTGGAACAGCGATGAAAGGCAGGGTCTCCTCTTTTACAGTTCCTTTTCCATAATACTGCTCGATATCATCTACCTCACTTCCGAGCAATGCTCCTATCGCCTTAGCGCAGTCTATAGGGCTTCCTCCTCCTATAGCGATCATACCATCGGGATCGTACTCCCTAGCTATCTCAGAGCCCATTTCAACATGGAACTCTTTAGGATTAGGTTCGACCTCATCATAAATCTTGTAATTTATCTCATCAAAGTTAGATTCTATCTTTTCAAGGATCCCCACTTTTTCTATCCCTTTATCTGTTACTACCAACAGTTTTTCTATATTCATCTCGTCAAGTTTTCCAGCCAAAACGTCTATCTTTCCAGCCCCAAATTCTACCTCGGTTGCAAGCTCAAAACTAAATTTTTTCATCAAATCTTTCATCGAAATTCCACCTGATTATTATTGATCTCGACTCAAAAGCTCTCAAAGAGTATTTACAATTTTTTCCTTTGACTACTACAACTAAAAGGAGCGAAAATATATAAGAATCATGAGAGCTATTATCTCAATCGAATATGTATGACTAAAGAAAAAGTTGAAGATTATATCGAAGAAAATTTTGAAAGTTATATGAAAGATTTGATCAGATTACTCTCTCAGCCTTCTATCAGCACTACCTCTGAAGGAATTGAGAAATGTATAAAACTGGTTCAGGATCTCTGTAGTAAATATGGGTTCGATGAGATAAAGAAGATCGAAACTTCCGGTCAACCTTCTATCATAGCTAAAGCATTTGTGGATCATGATCCTGATAATGATGAGCCGACACTGTTGATATATGGTCATTACGATGTTCAACCTGTCAATCCTAAGAAGTGGACTACACCACCTTTCGAACCAGATATCAGAGAGGACGAGGAGGGAAAAAAACGTATTTATGCAAGGGGAGCGGGAGACAATAAAGGCCAATGGTTCGCCCATCTCTGTGCGGTAAAGGCTCTAAGAGAATTCGATCGTCTTCCTATTAACTTAACTTTGATTCTAGAAGGAGAAGAAGAGATGGGCAGTCCGAACCTCAGACAAGTTATCAGGGAAAATAGATCTGACATCAAAGCAAACATTGCTTACATGTCCGATGGCCCGATAGATGAATCTGATAGACCTCAGGTATTGATGGGGGTAAGAGGACTTCTATATTTAGAGGTCCAAGCTGAAGTGGCTAACAGAGACCTACATTCGGGTATCTTCGGTGGGCCTGTTCCAAATCCAGCGTGGGAATTAGTACGTATCTTGAATACCATGAAAGACGAGAGGGGTAAGATCACCATCGATGGCTTTTATGATGACGTTCTAGAGATCACGGAGGAAGATAAAGAAGTCCTGCAAAATATTCCTCTAGACGAATGCAAAATCAAAAAGGACTTGAAAATCAAAGGTTTTACTGAAGGTCCGGGAGAATCTTATCATGAAAAATTGATGTTTTATCCTACGTTAAATATAGCTGGATTTACAAGCGGATACAAAGGCGAGGGCGTAAAGACTATCATACCTTCAGAAGCAAGAGTTAAGATAGGTATGAGATTGGTAGTAGATCAGGATCCAGATGACATATTCAAGAAATTTTCAGATCACGTAAAAAAACATAAATCCGGAAGTGTAGATCTTGATATAATATATCACGACAGTATGAAACCATACAGGGCTAAAATAGATTCTCCCTATGTTGAGCCAATAATCGATGCTGTAACATATGCCTGGGATCAAGAACCGGTCTTAAAGCCTGCAGCAGGAGGATCTCTCCCATCGTATGTATTCGACGAAGAGTTGGGCATAGATTGTATAGTGGTACCTTACGCCAACGCTGATGAAAACAACCATTCTCCAGATGAGAATCTAGTAATAGAATACTTTAAAAATGGAATAAAAACCACTCATATGGTGCTAGAAAAATTATCTGATTTTTGAAATCTATTCTTCTCTGCAATCGATATCATGTTCTATACTAATATCTCTTTCTTCTAGTTCTCCGACGATCTTTGATAAGTCTACTTCTGTAGGCGAAAGTATACCGTTCCGATCCAACTCACCTTCTAGTATAAGATGCGCTCCTATGCTCGCAGTATAACCTACAGTACGCTGCATTGCGGTAAAACCTGTCTCTAGATCTCTCCTATCTATCATCTGGTAGACATTACGCACTTCTTCTCCATCTTTGATACCGCGAGCTTCGACTCGGACCATGGCCAAGTCCTTTTCATCATCTTTTAACCAGAACTGGTCCTGCGACTTTAAAAGCTCCGCTACAAATCTCATCGGACTCATCATATCTCCGTCGACCTCCACCGGCTCTTCATCCAAAAAACCACTTTTAACCATAGTTCTCCAGAAATCACTGTGTCCCTCCCAGCGGCATGTATAGCGTCCCATGTCTTTCAGATCTTCAACTTCTAACCGGTCAGCATATTTTAAACCGTTTCCATTAGGATAGCACTCCAACAGACCTTCGAGTCCTTCAAGATCGAGCACATGAACGTTCTCCTGAGAAAAGATCTCATCTTCTGGTATGTCTACCACTTCTCCACCTTTGAGGATCCTAGCAGGCCTTCTGTACGTCTTCAGTAAACCCTCAACGGACCATGTGAACTTGTATTTCAACGGATCGTCTGCATCTTTGTACTCGGGAAGACCCGCACCGTAGCAATAAAGTTCATACACCTCGTCAAGTTCTCTGACGGCTTGTTTCGCCAGAACTAGATCGAGCCCAGGATCTAAACCGAATTCGGGTAATACCTCGATACCTTTTTCTTTAGCTTTCTCATCGAGTTCTTTCAGAGCCTTTTCTCTACTCTCTATCTTCTCGATGTCAGTTTCTTCAGCATCCTGAAGATACATCGTACTGACCAGATGCACGCCGCTCTCTACCGCCAATTTAGCGATGGGAAAAGAAAATCCGGGTGGTAGAAGTTCTATGACAAGATCGACCTTTTCCATCATATCAGAAACCCGTCCGCTGTCGGAAGCGTTCAACTCAACTGTTCTCACTTTCTTTGAACACAACTCGCTAGTATCATTATGGAACTTTTTGTCTCCGACCAGTATCTTGGAAACAAGATCGCTTTTGACCAGATCATGAAGAGCGGCTTTCCCCTGCATCCCCAATCCCAAAAGTAGGACTCTGTAACCTGACATGTCAAATACCTCTAGTACTCTCATACCACTTTCTTATCTCATAATCAGACACACTTTTTTTCCTCTTATCTTTACTTTTTATGCTCATGTTGTGGTCGTAAGC
>JBMCXO010000019.1:0-21928 GCA_048621055.1 Candidatus Natronoplasma sp.
GAATTAGCCATTCTAATTTACGATAAAAATGATTTACTTAAACGTTTGCATTATGATACAAACAAGTTTTTCATACCTCCTTTGCTTAAGTATCAATCATGAGCGAGAAACTCGACATAGTTAACGAAGAGGATGAGATAGTAGACGTGACAACTAGAAAAGAAGCCCACGACCATGGATTGAGACACAGGAGCGTGATGTTCTTCGTCTTCAGCCGCGATGGAAAACTGTTGATGACCCAACGCAGTGAAGATAAAAGGTTTTATCCCAGTTACTGGAGCGTAGTCCTTGGAGGACACGTAACTTCAGGTCTCAGTTACGAGAAGGCCTTAGAGAAAGAGATGAAAGAGGAGATAGGCGTGGTAGAAGACTACAAAAAGATAGGCTCTTTCACAAAGGACATAGAAGAAGAGAAGGAGAACGTGAAGTTGTACGGAGTGAAAGTGACCCCTGAAGAGATAGAATTATCACCCATTGAGTTCGAAAGAGCTCGGTTTATCAGCCCGGAGGAAGTAGAGAACGAACTAAAGGAAAAAGATATGGTTCCAGAGACTGAACAGGTACTAAAACTCTTGGACGATCATATGGAAAGAGGTGAAGGCGAAAATATATAATACCTCTTTCCTTCCTCATTTAGAACGATGGCTGAAAGACTCGAGGACGTTAAACCAACGAGGATGGAACTCCTCCGTATCAGGAAGAGGAAGATCCTGGCTGAGAACGGTCATGACCTTCTCAGCGAGAAGAAAGACGCCCTCATAAACGAATTTTTCAAGATAGTCGATAGAAGAAGAGAGCTAAGAGAGAAGTTAGAAGATATCCTCGAGGAGAGCTTTGACAGCTTGATCGAGGCCCAGATGGTTATGGGCAGCGGGGAAATAGAATCTATAGCCGACGGAGCGAAGAAGATGGACGAGTTGGGGATAGATTCGGATAATATCATGGGGGTAAAAGTCCCGAAACTGGAGCCGAACATCTCGGAAGAAAAGTTCTATGGTTACGCTGAAACTTCCGTAAGACTAGATGAAGCGGTGGAAAATTTTAGAGAATCCCTGCAGATAGCACTCGAACTGGCAGAAGTCGAAGGTAAATTGAATAGATTATCAGAAGAGATAGAGAAGGCTAAACGGAGAGTCAACTCTTTAGAGTACAACTACATACCCAAGCTTGAAGCCACTATAAAGTATATAGAGAGGCAATTAGAGGAGAGAGAGAGGGAAGATTTCTTCAGAAGAAAGAAGATAAAGTCCATGATGGAAGAAGAATCTTGAACAGCCGGTGATAGGCTGAAGGAATTGATAGAAAAATATTTCGACACGCCTGAGAAAAAGGCCAAACTGTATCTCTTGCTCACTATAGGACAGATATGGGCGACCATAGCGATAATTTTAGGTTTTATCTTCTTCGCGTATTTTTTATTGAGAGATCTAGGCATGTTAGGAGTGATGGTATGAGAGAAGTAGATCTTGTGGTTAAAAACATAGCAGAGCTGCACACCCTTCAAGGACCGGATAGACCCAGAAGGGGAAAGGAGATGAGAGATACGGGCAAAATCGAAGGAGGCTCTCTCGCAGTAAAAGGCGATGAGATAGCTGCCGTCGGAACGACAGATGAGATCGAGAGAACTTTTGAAGGTGAGAAGGAGATCGATGCTTCCGGCAGAACAGTAATCCCTGGGTTTGTCGATCCTCACACTCATCTCATTTTCGCGGGCTCTAGAGAAGACGAATTGGTTAAAAAGATAGAAGGTAAGAGCTACATGGAGATATTGGAAGATGGTGGAGGAATACTCAGCACTGTAAGATCGACTAGAAATGCATCTAAAGAAGAGTTGAGAGAACAGTCTCTAAAAAGATTAGATAACATGCTCTTCAATGGAACTACCACGGTGGAGGCGAAGAGCGGATATGGACTGGACAAAGAAAACGAGATCAAATCTCTAGAAGTGATAAAGGAACTAGACGATGAACATCCTGTAGATATAATACCTACATATCTAGGGGCTCATTCTCTCCCCCCTGAATTCGATGAATCAGGTGTCTATATCGACTTTTGTATCAAAGAGGTACTACCAGAGATAATCGAAAGAGATCTTGCGGAATACTGCGACGTGTTCTGTGAGAAGGGTGTCTTTTCTGCAGAGGAGAGCAGGAAGTTACTCGAAACCGCGAAAGAGAGCGGACTGAAAGCGCGTGCTCATGCCGACGAGATAGAAAATATAGGGTGCAGTAAGATGGCAGCGGAGATCGATGCGGTTTCTGCTGAGCACTTGGTCAAGACAAGCGATAAAGACATAGAGAAGATGGCTGACTCAGGTACTATCGGAATACTGCTTCCCGGCACACCTTTCATGTTGATGGAAGAACGATACTCTCCCGCCAGGAAGATGATGGAAAAGGGGATGGCTTTGGCCCTTGCGACCGATCTAAATCCAAATTGTTGGACCGAATCCATGCAGTCCGTGATCACACTCGCCTGTCTTCAGATGAAGATGACTCCAAGCGAAGCATTGACCGCCTCCACTTTCAACGCAGCTAGGGCTTTAAATAGAGAGAACATCGGTGTGCTCCAAAAGGGCAAAAGAGCGGATTTTCTCATACTAGATGTGCCTAATCACATGCATATCCCTTACCGATTCGGAGTCAACCTTGTGGAGAGTGTCTACAAATCAGGGAAAAAGAGGGTTTGAGGAACTCTATGTTCAAAAAGATTATTAAGTTCTAAATATTATGATTGATGAAAGGTCCGAGCATGGAAGACGAAGAACCTGTTTCCCTCTTAAAAAAGATAAACGAGAAAACTAGAAGGGTCAGAGACTCTCGATATTCTATTCCGATATATCTTCTAACGATCTTCGCTGCATCTATTTGGCTCATCTTCTTCAATCCATGTTTGATGTACATCCTTCTGCCGATAATGGCCATATTGATCCCCTACAAGCTCTACGACGAGAACAGCTTCAAAAAATTATTAGTTGTGGGCGTCGTGGCGGTGATACTTCTCGGTTTTACCATGTCAGGATACTATACTTTCATCCTTTTCAACCAGCCGGCTAGAGAGGTACATTCGAGGGAGATGATGGATGAAAGGGTCATTCAAAATGGAACGATCGACCAGATTTACGGGGACTCCCAAACAGAGTTCAATCTTACTGTGAAGGTCAGAATGGACGTGATCAGGGAGCATATACCGGATATAGACCACAATGATATAGATAACAATATCACTGCTAACATCACTTACTACGGTGTCGTAGGCGTTGTAGGTAGAGAATACCAGACATACAATATGACGAGAGTCAATCAAAGTACGGTGGAAAACGGAGCTGTAAGATATTATGCGATCGTAAGGGATCTCGATGAGAGTATATTCCAGTATCATTTCTCGTTGAAGACGAACATGACTGAGGAAGATCCTTGGGAAAAATGGGAAGAAACAGAGCCCAATTTCGGCCCTGTAACCTTAGATGAACCATTCGTTTTAGGGGTCATCACTCTACAGGAGAGCTTTAACATATCGCTCTTCTTTTTCCTCGGCATGGGCATCTTATGGTTGAAAAAACGAATGGATAAAAGCGTGATAGAGAGTACGGAAGGATTGGAAGAAAAAGAAGAGGAATTAGAAGATCATTGTCCTGATTGCGGGCATCTTTTGGAAGGTAAAAAGGAATGCGATAGATGTGGGTGGATAAAAGACGAGAAAGATGAGATGTTTGACGATGAAGGAGAGCCAGATTGAAAAAATTTTGATATAAAACAGGAGAGGATATGATATGGAATTGGAGAGAGTGAAGGTAGAAAAAGAAGAAGAGACTAACGTTATCATAGGCCAGAGTCATTTCATAAAGACGGTAGAAGATATCTACGAAGCGATGGTTACTTCCGTACCGGAGATAAGATTCGGTATCGCTTTTTGTGAAGCATCGGGAGATAGAATGATCCGCTACGACGGAACAGATGAGAAGCTAGAAGATTTAGCTGTAAAAAATGCTGAAAAGATAAATGCTGGACACTTCTTCATACTGATGATGAAAGACGCGTTTCCTATAAACGTGATGCAGGCTTTGAAGCAAGTTCCAGAAATATGTAGGATTTACTGTGCGACCGCTAATCCATTGGAAGTTATAGTAGCGGATGCTGAAAGCGGTAGAGGCATCATAGGGGTTATAGACGGCAAACCTACCGTTCAAGTTGAAAGCGAGGAAGATAAGGAATGGAGAAAGGAATTTTTACAGAAGATCGGTTATAAGCGTTAGGCTCCGAACTTCTCGGTCCGATCGGCAAGGTCCTTTAGAATATTCAAAAGATCTCCGCCTCTAACTCTATTGATACCACCCTTACTGCAGGCTCTTTCATTGAATTTTTTGACATCGTCTGTCCTAACATCTTCGCCCCAGATCGTGAGAGGGAGGGGATCTCCACTGTGATCCCTTACAGTTACAGGGGTAGAGTGATCTCCAGTTATCGCGACGTAAGTCCCTTCAAGTTCTTTCAACTTGCCTACAGAGGAATCTATCTTCTCGACGAATTCGATCTTTTCCTCATGCAGTCCGTCGTGCCCCAAAAGGTCACAACCTTTTATGTTGGCAAGAAGGAGCTCGTGATCTTCAAACCCCTCGATGATAGCGTTCATTATCGCATCAAGATCGGTATCTAATCCTCCTGTTGCCCTCTCGACTTTCAAGATATCCATACCACTGAGTGAACACACGCCTCTTACCAGCGGTATACCTGAGATGGCGCCTGCCTCAAGGCCATGTTTAGATCGTATACCCTCCAGGTCTGGAACTTTCCCTCCTCCTCTGGGCAGTATCACATTGGCTGGAAGTTTTCCCTCTCTTTTTCTTTCCCTATTCACAGGATGATCCGAAAGAACTTCTATCGTTTTTTTAGTAAAGTCATTCAGTATCTCGGCAGTTCTTTGATTCTCCCTAGTATCTTCAATAGGAGAAGCACAGTTAAAACCAGTATCTATTTCGTGAGGATCTACATCGGTCACGTCGCCTCCAAGACCGTCTCCTTTGAGAACGAGGACCGCCCTGTGCTCTACCGCCTTCTCGAATTCAAATTCCACCTCAAGATCTATACCTCGTATAGCTTCGGCCAACTCTTCAGTACCTTTCTTTATCCTTCCGGCTCTTCTATCGATTATCCTGTCATCATTCATGGCTGCGAAATTGCATCTGAAGGCTACATCTTGAGGTTCCAACTCCATGCCTATACCGGCGGCTTCGAACGGTCCTCTACCGCTGTAGACCTCGTAGGGATCGTAACCCAATATAGAAAGATGACCCGTATCGCTGCCCGGCCTTATACCGGGCGCGATAGTATCCATCAGACCGTTTTCGCCCTCGGCAGCGAAAGAATCAAGATTGGGTGTTTCTGCCGCCTCTAGCGGAGTTTTACCGTTTAAATCCTTTACAGACCTGTCACCAATACCGTCCAATATCAATATCAATATCTTACCAGACATAAATTACACCTCCAAATATGATCACGGATATGAAGATAGCCATCAGATTGACCGAGGACTTGTTCAGCAGTCCTCTTCTCTCCAAAGTAGCTCCCAAAAGACTGTCGATCTGGCAGCCTAGAAAACCTACGAGTACTCCAAATAATAGAATATTGGGTGGAAAAGTCGCCATATCAGCAAGATAAAAGATGATCTGAGCTACAAGGAAGGTATACACTGAACCGATCATCGCCCAGAGTTCTCCGTAGGCGGATATCCCTCCATTTGTACCAGGCTCTACACTTTCAAACGTGGTGATAAGATAGACCTTTTTTGAAGCCATACCGATCTCAGAAGCTAGTGTGTCTGAGGCCGCGGCGGCGACGGCTAGAACGAAGAGTGAGAGAGCTAACTTAGAGTTCAAAAAACCAAAGCTCACTAAGTGTCCCGAGTTGTAGAGTAAAAGTACGATGACCGGCACAGTTCCATTGGCCAACACATTCACCCACCCTCTTTCACCTTTAAAACCTTCCTGCATCCCTCTTTCCTTCTTATAATTGAACTTATACCTAGTGGCGATAAAAGCACTCGCTAAAAATACCAGTAAGATCATGATCAAGGCTAACCCGCCCTGAAGGGCGATAAAAAGGCCTATAAAGAAGGCCGTTACGGCTCCATCGGCATTCAACAATCCCCTGTAATAAGTTATGAAGCCGAGGGCGAAGCAGATGATAAATATTAAAGCTATCCTGAAAACAACCATTTGAAAAAATTAAACCTCCGCAGGTTATAAAACTTATGTTTTCTTTTTGTCGTACGATGAAGGACGCAAGAAGAGCATCCAACACGTTCGATGCTATAGCCGAACACTTCGATAAGACCAGGAACAGACCTTGGAAGGAGGTGATAGAATTTTTGGAGGATTGCGAAGGCACTCTTCTCGACTTGGGCTGTGGGAACGGTCGACACATTGTAGAAGCTTTGAATAAAGGTCTCAAGGTCTACGGTGCCGACGTTTCCATGGAACTCCTCCGCATCTGTAGGCAAAAGATAAATGGAGAAGCCGAGTTTGTAAGAACAGATGTAAAGTCTCTACCCTTTGAAGGCGGATCATTTGACTACGTGATTTACATAGCGACCATCCACCACCTGAAAAAAGGTCGCGTCGAAAGTCTAAGAGAAGCTAAAAGAGTTTTAAAAGATGGAGGAAAGCTATTAGTTTCAGGATGGGCTAGAGAACTCGACAGGTGGGACCTTGAAGAGGAAGAGAAGGACGTCATAGTTCCATGGCACAGAGAAGACGGTGAAGTGATCGATAGGTTCTATCACCTCTATCGTTTGAAGGAGCTTGAAGAGGACGTTAAGAAAAGTGGACTTGATGTTAAACGTGCTTTCGATTCTAAAGGAAACAATTACGTTGAAGCTGAGAAGATATGAACTGATTTTTACAAAGAAAGATTTATATCATTTTTTACCCTGCAAAATCACATGAGACGAGTCAGATTTAAAGATGAAGACGGTTCAGTATTGATAGGGGATATGAAAGGTGATGAGATAGTACACGAAGATAACATCTACAGGTGTGACGAGGTGGATATATTAGCTCCTGTAAAACCGACGAAACTTGTCTGTATCGGTTTGAATTATCAGGATCATGCGAAAGAGACAGGAAGTGAGATCCCTGACAGACCTAAATTGTTCTTGAAAACCCCTAACACCGTAGCGGCTCATCAGGAGACTATAGAACTTCTTGAAGGAAAAGAAAGGATAGATCACGAAGCAGAGCTCGGCGTTGTACTCGGAAAACGATGTAAGAACGTGAAGAGAGAAGATGCTATGGACTATGTCATGGGATTCACCTGCGTAAACGATGTTTCAAATAGAGACGACCAGAGGCGTGAACAGAACTGGGTGAGAGGAAAGGCCTTCGATAAAGCCGCACCTATCGGTCCAGTGGTTGCCAGTTTCGATCAAGTCCCTGAAGATGCTGAGATAAAGACTGAAGTTAACGGAGAAGTCAAACAGAGATCAACAATAGATCAATTGGTCTTTTCAATACCCGAACTGATCGAGGAGATCAGCTTTTATCTTACCCTTGAGAGAGGAGATATAATATCTACTGGTACGCCGTCTGGTGTTGGTCCTATACAAGACGGAGACGAGGTAGAGATAAAGATAGAAGGGATAGGAACCCTGAGAAATTATTTTGTCAAAGAACATTAGAGAGGGTTAAGCGGAAGAGGCCGGGGAAAATTTATAATTAACTTATACTACCTTAGAATAGATATTCCATGTCCATAAAAGATCAGATCAAAGAACTAAAAGATGAAGAGGACGTCGTTATCGTCGCACACAATTATCAGATAGGAGATATTCAGGATCTTGCCGATTTTGTCGGAGACTCCTTCGGTTTGGCCCAGAGAGTGAACGAGTTAGATGTGACCAACGTTGTTTTCTGCGGTGTGGACTTCATGGCAGAGTCCGCCGCCATCTTAAATCCTGAGAAGAAGGTGATCCTTCCGGATTTAAAAGCTGAATGCCCTATGGCGGAGATGGTAGATATAGAGGAACTCAAAAAGTACAAGAGAAAAAATCCTGAAGCTGCCGTGGTCTCCTACGTCAACACCAATGCAGAAACCAAGGCGGAATCCGATGTATGCTGTACTTCCTCAAACGCCGTGAAGGTCGTGAAGAGCTTAGACAACGAAAAGGTTCTCTTCGTACCGGATAAAAATTTAGGAGATTACATCAAAAGATTTGTGCACGATAAACGGGTGGATGTCTGGGAAGGATACTGCGCCACTCATGACAACATCTTACCCGACGACCTGCGCAGATCTATCAAAGAACATCCCGACGCTGAGGTCGTGGTACATCCTGAATGCAGGCCAGAAGTTGTTGATTTAGCCGATTATACGGAATCGACTGCAGGTATATTAAAGAGAGCAAAGAAAACTGAAGCCGATGAGATGATCATCGGTACCGAAAAGGAGATGGGATACAGATTGAAGAAGGAAGTTCCGGATAAAGAATATTATTTCCCCAGCAATCCTACATGTAGCAACATGAAAAAGATAACTCTTGAAAAGGTTCTAGAATCGATAAAAAATAAGGGGCCTGTTGTCGAGGTGGATGAAAAAATAGCCGAGAGGGCTTTGGAACCTTTGAGAAAAATGGTAGAGATCGGTCGTGGATGAGGGAGTTATGTTAACCGAACAATTGAAAACAGAGCGTACGGATTTTCTCGTCGTAGGCACAGGTATAGCCGGTTTGTACACTGCCCTTCATCTGAGCAAATTGGGCGATGTCACATTGCTCACAAAAGACGAGGTTAAAGAGAGCTGCACTCAATATGCTCAAGGAGGAATAGCAGCTGTTTTGGATAAAGGTGATTCATGGGAACTTCATATGGAAGATACTCTCGAAGCAGGTGATGATTTCTGTGATAGAGATGCTGTGGAGGTTTTGGTCAAAGAAGGTCCAAAGAGAGTGTTAGAACTCATCGAGATCGGGACTAAATTCGACTATGTTGAAGGTGAACTCGATCTTTCCAAAGAAGGGGCTCACAGCAGAAGACGGATCCTTCATGCTCGTGGGGATGCCACCGGTGAAGAGATCCGTGAATCTCTCACCGCAGCGGTTAAAAAGATAGACCGTGTGGACCTGGTTGAAAGGACTTTTCTCATAGATATGATAAATCAAAGTGGAAAAGTGAGGGGGACTCTGTGTAAAGACATGAAAAATAATAATTTTATCAAATATATCACTAATCATGTTATATTGGCATGCGGCGGTTGTGGACGCGTCTACAAATATAGTACCAATCCTAGAGTGACCACCGGTGACGGCGTCGCCGTGGCATATAGGTCAGGGGCGGACATAGTAGATATGGAATTCATTCAGTTTCATCCAACGGCCCTTTATAATCCTGATGGATTTTCTTTCCTCATCTCAGAGACCGTTAGGGGAGAAGGAGGATTATTGAGGAACAAGGACGGAGAGAGGTTCATGAGGGATCATCATAAAGATGCTGAGTTAGCTCCCCGGGATGTGGTCTCTAGAGCAATCATCGAAGAGTGCGAAAAAGACGGCAAGGATCACGTTTGGTTAGACGTCTCTCATCTAGACGAAGATTTTCTGAGAGGTAGGTTTCCAAAGATATACAAAACTTTGAAAGATATCGGTATAGACATGTCTTATGAACTGATCCCTGTTGCACCTTCCGCTCATTACATGATAGGGGGGCTAAAAACGGACTTATATGGAAAAACTAATGTTCCTGGATTGTACGCTTGTGGGGAGGTGGCCTCCACTGGAGTCCACGGGGCTAACCGGTTAGCTAGCAATTCTCTACTTGAAGGATTGGTCTTTGGCCACAGGATTTATAGAGGGATCAAAAAAGACGGTGGATATGAAAAGGAGAGCAAAGATATCGATACTAGTGAGATTCCTGATGTAGAAGGTGATCCTTCGGATGAAGGCCTGCTAGGAGAAATAAAAGAGGATATGAGAGAAAAGATGATGAAAAATGCGGGAATAGTAAGAAAGGAAGACGATCTGACCGATCTGATAAATTGGCTGGATTCAAAGATAAGAGAGATCGATGATCTGAGTATCGATGATCAAACCTATTGGGAGTTGAAGAACATGCTGACTGTTTCCAGACTTATTTCGAGAGCGGCGCTTTTAAGGGAAGAGAGCAGAGGAGCACATCACCGTTCTGACCATCCTCGAACCCTTGATGAATGGAAGGACTTACATATCGTTTTCAATATAGAGGAATCCAAAGGTGAAGTAAGATGAACGCGATCGAGATAGAAGAGGTCATCAAAAGAGCTATAGATGAAGATATCGGGAGTGGAGACATAACCACTGAAAACATAATAGAGGGAGATAAGAAGGGCGAAGGTGTGATGATCGCAAAAGAGAAGGGCGTAGTGGCGGGGCTTGAAGTGGCCGAGAAGGTCTTTGAAATGATCGATAAGAGTTTAAAATTTGAAGCTAAAAAAGACGATGGTGAAGAGGTAAAAAAAGGCGAGATATTAGCTGTAATAAGAGGAGATATCGAGTCGATACTTAAGGCTGAAAGGCTAGCCTTGAACTTCCTTCAAAGGATGTCCGGTATCGCGACGAAGACTAGAAGATATGTGGATAAGGTGAGAGGATACGATGTGAGAGTGACGGATACTAGGAAGACCACTCCTACGCTGAGATACTTCGAAAAATGGGCGGTCCGTCTAGGAGGAGGCCACAACCACAGGATGGGGCTTTACGATGCCGTTCTTATCAAAGATAACCATATAAAGTCGGCAGGTGGCATAGGCGAAGCCATCGGAAGAATCCTGGAGAAAATACCGCACACTACGAAGATCGAAGTCGAAGTTGAAAGCATCAGCGGGGTGAAAGAAGCTTTAAAGAACAAAGCTGATATAATAATGCTTGACAATATGAGTTTGGAAATTATGGAAAAATCGGTCGAGTTGATCGGAGACAGCGCTGTAACGGAAGCGTCTGGAGGTATCACTCTCGAAAACATCGAAGAGGTAGCGAAAACCGGTGTTGATGTGATATCAGTTGGGGCGTTGACACATCACATCGAATCGATAGATATAGGTTTAGATATTAAAAATTGACATGTTGGTAACAACATGAAGATAAGGACACTGGGATTCATAGCCGTCATCATGACCGTATTGAGCGTCGGGGTACCTTACACTATTTTGGGCTATATAGCCAGATTCTGGGCCAGTTATCTTTTCTGGACCGTTTTGACATTTATAACCATAGTGATAGGTTTCATCCACTTGAGAGGATGGAGTGATAAGTGATGGATCTGGATCCGATTTACATAGCGATAGCGCTGGCAATCTGGTTTTTAGTGGGCGTAATTATCGCCTATAAGGCTAGGAGGTACCTCGGGAAAGGCATGCCCGAGTTCTTCCTCGCGAATAGAAAGCTTGGCGGTTTTATATCGGGCATGACTTACAGCGCGACCACGTTCAGTGCGTTCATGATGGTCGGTTTAGTAGGCTTTTCTTACAAGTACGGGGTCGTTGCAGCGGGCTTCGAGATGGTCTATATCATCTTTACTATTCTGCTTCTTATCATATTCGCTCCCCGCTTCTGGATCGCGGGTAAAAAATACGATATAATAACCCCTCCTGAGCTGCTAGCGAAAAGGTACAACAGCAGATGGGTGGGGATCGTTTCATCGGTTATCTGCCTAACGATGTTGATCCCATACGCCTCTGCTCAGATGATGGGGATAGGTATCCTTCTTGAAGGCATGACATCTGGTTTTCTCCCTACATTTGAAATCTTCGGGATAACGATCTCGGGCCTCTACCTTATAGGCGTTTTACTGGTAGCGGGCTTCAGCGGTATAAGTGCATTCTGGGCCGGCATGAGATCGGTTTCCTGGACCGATGCTTTTCAAGCTATCATCATGTTATCAGCGAGCATCATCCTGATCTTATTCGTCTTCTACCATTTTTTTGGAAGTCCTTCCGGATTTGTTACGAAGATCACCACTGAACATTCTCCACTGCTTGAGATAAACTGGACCCTCCCGAGGTTCATCGGTTTGACTTTACCATGGGCCTTCTTCGCTCTTACCAATCCGCAGGTATCGCAGAGGATGTTCGTCTCAGATTCGGTCAAGAGTATAAAACAGATGATAATCTACTTCTCCATATTTGCATTGATCTATACCGTGATAACGACACTATTGGGCATCTCCATAGCTGGAGCCGGACTACTAGGTGCTGAAGCCGAGGCTGATACAGCCATGCCCGTACTCCTTGGAAACGTACCCGTTCCCCTTGCATTGATAGTTTTCGTGAGTATATTCGCCGCCGCAACTTCGACATTGAGTTCTGTGACTCTCACTTTGAGTTCGCTAGGTTCTAGAGATCTAGTGAAAAAGATGAAACCATCCATCTCAGAAAAACTAGAAGTATATTCTGGCAAGATCATAATCATAGTGATACTTCTCAGCTGCATAGTATTTGCGAATCTGAGATTAGACATGATCGCAGTACTCTCAAGCATGGCTTCAGGCGGATTGTTGGTGATGGCTCCGACCATCATAGGTTCGTTTTTCTGGAAAAGATCTACGACTGAAGGCGCTCTCTCGAGCATGGTGATCGGTGGAGTGATCACATCTTCTCTCTACCTAGCTGGAGAGGCTTACTATCCTCTCGGCTGGTGGCCTTCGTTTTGGGGATTGTTGATAACCGTTGCGATATTCATCAGTGTGAGCCTACTAACTGAGCCTCCTGGAGGAACGGAGAAATTCCTAAATGAAGTAGAAGAGGGTGTTGAAGAATACGGTATGGTGTGAAAGTTTTGTTTCCTAGCGATTTACTCTCCATCAGCAGGTAACGTGGATTATCACTAGACTTCTTTCCTCGTCTATCTCTTCATCTACTAGGTCGCTGGTCTTTTTCAGTTCGTATTCGATATCCTTCTCTTCAAGATATTCTTCTGTCTCAGGAAGCAAACTCAATTTCCCATACTGACCGGTTCCTATTACAACTCTATCTATCTTTTGACTAGTTACTGTTTCCATGTACTCTCCCATCTCATCTCTAGTGAACTTGTGGCTCGTCCCATGTTTCTCCTTCGTGATCCATTTCTTCCTTTTGATTATATTATTCGAAAGGACAACTATATCGTGATCATAGGTCTGACCGTTTACGGTCACTTTACCGAACTCGGTATCCTCTATATTTAACATGTTAGGTGAAAACCTCCTGCGATCTTCTTATCGCTTTTGACCAACTCATTGTACCTATCGCAGGCTTTTCTGGTTGGATATGATTCTACTTTAAATTCCAATTTTTTTGGAAGTTCCGAAGTTAGCTCCATACGACCCGAACTTCCCGTCCCTATTATCAGTATATCAGGATCATAATCCAAAACTTTCCTGAGATCCTCTTTTTGAACCATATGCCCTCTTTTTCTCCACCAGCCACCTATCACATTCCTTCCCAGAAGTATAACATCGTCGTTGTAATGTTCTCCATCGATGACTATACTGCCGAAGGAATAATCTTCGATGAATTCAGAGATCATATTTTGAAAATCTAGTTTCACCCTTAAAATCTTTTCACATTTTGTACTTCCCAATCGATAATCTTTTATTTAGTGTCCCTATAGAGGAAAACGAGGTGTAAGGTATGAGCAAAATAACGTTTAGTATAATAAAAGCGGATGTAGGAGGATATCCTGGTCACTCCAGGGTCCACGATGATTTGATGGAAGTAGCCGAGAAGGAACTAGAAGAATCCGACGTACTCGAAGACTACTACGTGACACACTGTGGAGACGACCTTGAGTTACTGATGACACACAGAGAGGGAGAAGATTCTGAAAAGATACACTCGCTCGCTTGGGATACATTTCAAAAGGCGACCGAAAAAGCAGAAGAACTCGGTCTGTACGGCGCAGGGCAGGACATTTTATCCGACGCCTTCTCTGGAAACGTACGAGGGATGGGACCCGGCATAGCCGAGATGGAATTTACAGAAAGAAAGGCTGAGCCAGTTGTTGCATTCCTGATGGATAAAACAGAACCAGGGGCTTTCAATTACCCTATATTCAAGATTTTTGCGGATCCCTTCAATACCGCTGGTCTGGTCATCGACCCTTCACTCCATATAGGTTTCAGATTTGAGATATGGGATATAAAAAAGAACAAAAAGATCATGATGGAGACCCCCGATGAGCTTTATGACATCCTCGCGCTTTTGGGCGCGAAAGGAAGATTCGTGATAAAGAAGGTTTATCCAAAGAAAGAAAGCAAGCTCCCTGGAGATGAGCCTGTGGCCTCGGTCAGTACTGAAAAACTGTATCAAGTAGCGGGAG
Organism: Candidatus Natronoplasma sp.; assembly: GCA_048621055.1. Classification (GTDB taxonomy): domain Archaea; phylum Thermoplasmatota; class Thermoplasmata; order Halarchaeoplasmatales; family Halarchaeoplasmataceae; genus Natronoplasma. The sequence goes on from JBMCXO010000019.1 coordinate 14,320, forward strand.
AATACGTAGGTAAAGACGATCCCGTAGCTGTGGTGAGGTCACAGTCCGGACTTCCAGCGCTCGGAGAAGTTTTGGAACCCTTCGCACATCCATTTCTCGTTTCCGGTTGGATGAGAGGCAGTCACAACGGGCCTATAATGCCAGTTGGAGAGAAAGATTCTCAGTGTACGAGATTCGACGGACCTCCTAGAGTCATGGCTTTAGGTACCCAGGTGAATAACGGTAAATTCGATAGGCCGGCAGACCTATTCGACGACCCGGCTTTCGATACAGTCAGAGAAAAGTCCGCTAACATAGCAGATTACATGAGAAGGCACGGTCCTTTCGAACCTCATCGACTACCATTAGAAGAGATGGAGTATACCACACTTCCCGATGTGATGGATGAACTGGAAGATAGGTTCGAAGAGGTCTGAAAACAATAAAAACCCTTCTTTTTCTTTTCACAGTACAGACGTAGCCATCTTTTCAAAAACGAGATCGTAGGGTCTATCTACTGAATTTATTTCTTTATCCGCCACACCGAAAGATTCGAGTTTTTTCATGGTCGGTTCCAAGATATCGTCTTCTCGACTCCAGCCCATATGCACGAGAAACAGATCCGGCTCTTCGTCTATCATGACAGCCACTTTTTCTGCCCCATCCTTTATACCCATCTTATCCAAAGCGTCTTGGATCTGCCATTCGGCCGATGCCCACAGGAGCGTTTCTATCTCCAGATCGTCTGCTCTGTTGCTTTTTTGTTCAAAGGTCTCCTCCGCCTTTTGATGAGCCCACTTCAGATGCTGCGCACCTATGACTTTGGACTGATCGAAGAGCTGGAGAAAAACTCCTTTTTCTTTCCTGTAAGATTCGACCATATCGAATATATCCCCCGGATCCGCCGGTCTTTCTAGACGTGCACCAACCACGTACATCAAGAATCCTCCGTGACTATCTCTATCTCTATGCTTTCTTCATCGCCATCAAGACCTTTCAGTGAGCTAAGGAGACCTCGTATGGTCTTTTCTACCAGTTCGGCGGGAAAATCACCCAACGGCACTTTTTCACCGTCAACACGCAGGTTTACGCTTTTTACATCATTTCTCTCTTTACAATCTTCTAACTCTTTCTTCCCCTCGTAGATGGCTTCTGTCATCTCGTCACAGTTCTCAAACCCGCATCTACCACAATCCACTCCGGGAAGTCTTTCATATATCTGCATCCACTCTTCTATCAAGTCCACTATATCCTCAAGGTTATCTTCATACTGGATAATAGTACCATCACGATTTTCTCCATCAACTTCTATCTTTGGTAATTTTCCTTCTTTCATCCCCTCAACAAGCAGGATGTCATAATCGCCAATACAGTTTATCAGCGAGATCATTTCATCTAAATCCAAACTTTCTTTCAGCAAAAAATCGCATTCCTCCGGAGTCAAAAAAACCACCAGCTCAGAACCGGCTTTCGAATGCCTCCAAGTATCTTTTCCCTCTGAATCGATGCTGAAGTGCCCTCTCGTGTGTTTTACAGAGACCACACTATGCTCTCTCTCTTTCAATTTTTTGATCAAGCCGCAGATAAAATCCGTCTTCCCTGACCCTGACCTTCCAACAACACCGAACTTGGGGATCTTTCCTCTCATGGTCTCAGAGTCACTCCCTTCGGATCCTCAATTTCTCTTCAACCTTGTCAATATCGACCTCTGTATTTACACAACCCTCTTTCCTCAGAGGTACACCCTGGACTGGAACGTTAAAGACGTGTGCGGCCTCGAATCCCTCGACCAGTTCGGAGTGACATGCGACCGCGATGACAGCCTTATAGTCTTTTTCTTTGAGAAGTTTCTTGGCCATACTAGAGCCCGGGATGGCATAGAATGCTCCATAACCGAGTTCGTCGGCTATCGAGATCAAATCATCGATATCACATCTACCACAGTGGTTGCATTCATGGCCCCACTCTCCCAATTCAGCCTCGCATTCTTCTGGATGCCTCAAACACTGGGGAACCATAACCATCCTATCTTCAAAATCGATCCTAGAGACCTTATCTTTCATTGCATTATTTTTTATCTGAACATACACCCTGTCGTAGGTCTCTTCATCGATGTCCATCTTGTAGAGGAACGATTTCAAGACACCTTTTTGTGAAAAGTCTAGCCCTGAACTCATGGCTTTTGAGATTATTTCTTTCATGGATAAATTAACTAACACAGAAGGTATAATTTAACTTATTTGGTCAAGACCCTGACCGTATCGCCCTCCGCCAATTCATGATCCATACCGACTTTCTGCTTTGGAAACTTAGCGGTGGGACCCCAAACTCTGGCGTATCTAAAATTTTCTAGAAAATCACTATGCAGCTTTTTGCATACGTCTTCGACGGTACTCCCTTTTTTGAGAACCATAGGTTCATCGTCTGCCTTCTCGCCCTGAGGTCTCAAAAATATCCTTATGAAGTTCAGCTCGTCGAATATCCTCTGTTTTACTTTTTTTATACCGTGACCGTTTTCGGCGGAGATGAAAAGCGGATCGTGTTCTTTTAGTTTCTCTTTTAGCCTTTCCTTTTCCTCTTCATCTATCAGATCTATCTTGTTTATTATCGGAAAAGAAGCGGGATACACTCTATTGTCGCTCAAAAAATCTATCAGTGCCTGATCGTCGATATCAGTCCTTATCACCACGTCCGCGTTGACAAAACCGAATTCCCGCAGTATGTCCATAACTGTTTCTTTCTTGATATTATTCAATTCAACCGTGCTGTTGATCTTTATGCCGTCTTTATCCTTTTCCTCTATCTTGATATCCGGAGGTTCTTGATTGAGTCTTATCCCATGGGACCGCAGCTCCTCGATAACCCTCGAGATATCATTCCTATAGATGTCTCCTATGATGATGATAAGATCGACGTTCCTGATGACGGACAATATCTCTCTACCTCTTCCCTTGCCTTCAGAAGCCCCTTCGACCAGACCCGGCAAGTCTAGGAGTTGGATCTCCGCACCGTTGTGTTCCATTATCCCGGGTATGACGTCTAAAGTGGTAAAATGATAATTGGCCACCTCGCTTTCGGCGTTGGTAAGCTTGTTGAGGAGGGTGCTTTTACCGACGCTTGGTAGTCCCACAAGAGCCACCGTAGCGTCTCCCTCTTTCCTTATGTCGTAACCTCCCCCGCCTTCCGATTTTCCCTTCTCTCTCTTTTCCTTCTTCTCCTTCAACTTAGCTATCTTCGCTTTCAAACGGCCTATATGTTGCTCCGTCGATTTGTTGTAGGGAGTTTCACGAATCTCCTCTTCAATGTTCTTTATTTGTTCCTCGATCTCTTCTACCATATGTCATGGCACCATTCTTCCTTACACAATAAAAAATTATCGTAATTGGTGCGAATCCTTTTTTCTCCATTCTTCTAAGAGTAAACCGTACCTGATACGATTTAACCATTCACCATTCCAATAAACTATCTCTCTATCTACACCTTCTTTAACAAAACCTAATTTTTCCGCAACCTTATTCATCCTCGGATTAAAAGAGTAGGTATGTAAGCCAATCTTATGGACCTCAGAATTATCAAAGAGATAGTCGATCCAAAGTGCTAGTGCTTCAGTACCCAGGCCTCTGCATAGATAATCGTCCTCGCAGATATCTATTCCCACAAGGAACACAGGATGGTGTTCATTCTCAGAATAACGGTTTACCCATCCTATAGACTTATCTTCTGATATAGAGATTATAGCTCGACTTCTTGGTTCTGTTTTTCCTTTCAAAAAAAGTTGTTTGAACCTTTTTTTTATCTTCTCTTTTGAATCATCTAGTTCTTCCCATGGTGCGTCGAAACTCTTCCATTCACCTTCTTCCATCCATCTAATATAGGTCTCAGCATCAGATGGTTGTGCATCTCTCAAAAGTACATTTTCCCCCTTCTTCAAAATGCCTTTTTTCATCTATGTCCCTCTCTTTCTCAACTCGAAGCGTATCTATATTCTATATTGCATGCGCCCTCTCTACTCACCATGCACGGACCTACTGGATTAGACGGAGTACATTCTTTTCCGAACAGTTCGCACTCTTTAGATTCTATGACTCCTCTCAAAACACCTCCGCATAGACATCCTTCAGGTTCTTCAAACTCTCTGTCTTTCAACGGTTCCAAGACATCGGAAAACTTCTTTCTAGCGGAGTAAGAATCATACCTATCTCTCAGTTTCAATCCAGAATCTGGTATCTCGGGGAAACCTCTCCACTCGATATCTTTAGGCTCGAACACCTCTTCGATGACCTGAAGAGCCTTTTTATTACCCTCTTCTTTTACCACTCTGCCGTACTCGTTTTCAACTTCGGCTCTACCATCTTCTACCTGTCTCAGCAGCATGAGGACCGCCATCAAAAGGTCTAAAGGTTCAAAGCCGGCTACGACCTGCGGTATAGAATATTCTTCCGATATCGGTTCGTAGGGCTCAGTACCGATTATGGTGCTGACGTGGCCAGGTTCTATTAACCCATCTAAGTCTACTTCTCCCATCTCCAGTATCGCTTTTAAGGCTGGAGGTATCACCCTGTTGCAGGCGAGTATACTGAAATTTTCCGGCGGCTCCCCAGCGATTACGTTAGCGGTCGATGGTACCGTGGTCTCAAATCCAACGGACATGAATACTATTTCTTCCTCCCTTCTTTCGGCCATCTTTACAGCATCATCCACGCTGTAAACTATCTCTACATCGGCTCCTTCACTCCTGACCTCGGAAAGGGTCTTATCCTCACCAGGAACGTTTATCATGTCACCGAAAACCACGATGGTCTTACCGTTTTCAGCGAGTTCTATCATCTCTTCTATCTCTCTCTGGGTCGTAACGCAGACCGGGCATCCAGGACCCTGAACTATCTCCACACCGACTTTTTTTAGCATGGGTTCAAGTCCGTATTTAACCAGCGTATCCTGATGCGTTCCACAGACGTGCATCAATTTGATCTCACGGTCGCTCTTCTCTATCTCTCCGACGATCTGCTCAGCCTTCCCTTGGTCTCTAAATTTAAATTGGTCCAGATCTGGTTTCATTTTATTCCTCCACCGCGGTCACTCCAACTATCTTCGTCTCCTTTCCTTTTACGATAGTAGGTTTAGAAGCGCACTCCGGGCAGGATATCACAGGGACCTGATAATGAACGCTGGTTTTATCGGAATAATCGACGTCTCCTTCGTAACCGCATTCATCACACTTCACCTTCGATTTTATCTCTTCGATGTTCAATTCAGAGCCTTCTAGGATCGTATCCTGGCTCAATGTCTCGTAGGCAAATTTGAGCTGTTCGTGTCCGAGAAAAGTCATCTCTCCTACCTCTATCCTGACTTCTTTGACTCTATCTATATCTCTGCCAGCTAGCTCTTCTAACAGAGCGGAGACCAATTGATTCATCACGGAGTACTCGTGCATCGCTCCCTAATTCAATTTTCTTATGATATAAACCCTTTGACAAAGATAATTTCATATCAGGGCAAAACAGTAATTAAACACCCCCAAATAGAGCACCATGATATTGATAGCCCATGGAGGAGTAGGAAATCCTCGAGAGAACGATAGCAGAGTTGTGGAAGCGATCGAAAAGGGATATGAAGATGGTATGAGTGCCTTTGAAGCCGTCATCGCCGTCGTGGAAGAACTGGAGAATGATCCTCTCTTCAACGCCGGTAGAGGCTCAAGATTGAGATTGGACGGTTCAGTTCAGATGGACGCAGCCGTTCAATCGGAATGTAATATAGGAGCTGTCGCCGCTATAGAGGAAGTGAAAAATCCGATACGTATAGCCGAGATAGTTCACGACTCTCCCTATCTGCTCCTAGCGGGAGATTCTGCAACAAAGTTGGGTAAGAAGAGAGGCTTTGAATTTACTGATCTCAAAACTGAAGATCGGATCGAAGAATTAGAAAAGATGCGGACGAAGTTAGAGGATGAGGAAAAACTGGAAGACTACAAAAAGTTTTACGACGAGATGCAGGGAGGGACAGTGGGCTGTGCGGCTTTCGAAGACGGTAAAGCAGCAGCTGCGGTCTCCACTGGAGGAACAAGTTATTCCATAAGAGGAAGAGTGGGAGACAGCCCCTTGATAGGCAGCGGTTTTTATGTGGGGGAAAACGGTGCTGTTGTAGCCACTGGTAAAGGAGAAGAGATAACTAAAAGGCTATCTTCAAAAAGTTGTCACGATCTGATAGGAGAGCACGGGCTTGAAAGAGGATGTAAGATCGTGGTAGAAGAGTTCCCAGATGAGCACACATTGGGCCTCATCGCGGCCAATCAAGAGGGATGTTTTTCAGCTGCCAACAGAGAGATGGCCCGTGGATCCATGGAAGAGTAAAGTTATCTATCCTAAATAATTAGGTTTAAATGTAAGAAGTGATTAGGATTTACTGTAGTAAAAGATCATACAGATAATAGAACGGGATAACGTGAAAGACTTCTATCGGCTTCTTGAGGAATATCTTGAGTACGCAGGATACGAGATCATCCAGAGCAGGAGAGGAAAGACTATAGTCGATACAGGGGAGGAAAAATTTGCTCTTATAATAGCTGGTCCAGTAGTTCATGAAGATGATCTTCTCAAGCTGGAAGAGGCTTCTGAAAAGAGTATCCTGATAACAACAGAAGAACTGCCCGCCGAGACCAGAGAATCGATACCCAAAGATAGTACAGTATGGGATCGGGAGGTATTGATAGAGAAACTGGGAGAGATGGTCCTGGAAAAATCGACTCTAGAAGGTCTTGAAGAAGGGGAGGAAGGGATCAAGGGTCCAGAGAGGAAGTTTGAATTTGAAATCGAACACGATACGAAAGAAGGTACTCTGGAACCGATAATCGATTTTGAAGAGGTCTCAGAACTCGGAGAGAAGTTGGTCGGTGGGTTCAAATACAGATTAGAAGTGGTCCCTCATTACGTTTTTGAATACGAGATAAAAGATCAGGACGCATTGAAGAGGAAGGTATATCTAAATGCAGTTTCAGGCGAACTCAACTTTTGGGAGAAGCCTTTCAAGATAATTTCAGAGTTGAAGAAATCTCATGTTAAATTAGAACCGAACATCCCGGAGGAGAACAGCAAAGAAATGACTTTGAAATCGCTGCTAGAGAGACATACCGAGACGAAGGAAAGAAGATGGGAAGAAGAGGGGGCTACCATCGTCGAGAAAAGTCAAGAGGGACCGTCGAAGAAGGACATAAAACTGGAGTACAGAGGCATGGTATACGTACCGATGTGGGCAGTGGAAGGCACCGACGGAATAGTGGTGATAAACGCGGCGAGAGGAAAAATAGAGAGAGAATTGTGAGGAAGTGTTTTTCAACTTACATCACGAAGAGCACGTAAGCGGCTATGGCGAGTATGATCGGTATTATTATAGCAGGTATCCAGTATTTGAGTTCCATCTCATCTTTTTGACCCAGTTCTTCCTGCTCTTCTTCCAGGGAAAGAATATCCTCCATAGTAAGGGGTTCTTCCTCCTCTTCCTTTTCTTCTGGAACCTTTTTTTTGACTACCTTCTTTTTCTTTATCTTTTTAGTTTTCTTGATCGGTTTTTTTCTTTCTTTTTCTTCAGTTTCTTCTACAGGTCGAAACTCCTCTTCTTCTAGTTCTTCTTC
>JBMCXO010000020.1:0-19533 GCA_048621055.1 Candidatus Natronoplasma sp.
TTCGACGTTTATCGCCAATTCGAACATTTCTTCCTCGTCTTCACCGTTTTCATCACCTAGACAACCAGAAAAACCTACGCCGACTATCAATACAGCTACAACAATGGGTACAATTATCCTCATTTTTTCCATCATATCACCAGGCAAATCTATAATAATATAATAATATTTAATTTTTGGGTTTTTAAGAAATTAGGAGGAGGATTAGATTTAAGTACATGTAATTATTAAGTCCCTTGATGACTGATAATAGACCCCTCACGATACTGAACAATAATCTAGGAAATAACGTTATAGTCGAGTTGAAGTATGGTAAGGAATACAGAGGTAAACTCGATGGTTACGACCCACACTTGAATTTAGTGATGGAAGATGTGAAGGAATTCATCAACGGAAAGAAGACTAGAGAGATGGACGAGGCCATGGTAAGAGGGGACAACGTTGTTTACGTTTCACCATGAGGTAGATAGATATGAGTAAAGGAACACCTTCCCAAGGAAAAAAATCATCTGGTAAAACGCACATCCAGTGTAGACGCTGTGGAAACAAAGCTTTCAATGTAAAAGACGGCTATTGTGCCTCCTGTGGTTTCGGTAGATCTGCTAAGAGAAAAGACTACAACTGGGCTAAAGATCATTGAAAAGTAACAAAAAGATGATCTGATATCTTTTATAGTTCCATCTTTAAATTCATCTAGGTTTTTAATTGTATTTATTGAATGTTATTCTTCTTTATGATTTTAAAAAAATTTACAATTGTTTACCAGCGGTGTAAACAAATGGTATCATCTTTCTATTTCTACTTCAACTTTTACTCTCCTTATATCAAGATCAATTTTGTTATCTCCCACATCTGGAAGCGAGATATCGACTACGTTACCGTTGATTGAGGTCTCAGCATCCGTTTCATTATTTATGTAATTACTCCAAAGTCTTGGATAAGCAGTCGTTAAACTCCATGTGAAGTTTTCTATATCTGAATAAATATAACTGCGAGTTCCAACCAATTCGGTAGTCACGCCTACTCTTGAAGTTCCACTTAAATCTCTTGAAGAACCGTCGAGATGTATCATAGTCGCACTTATCTCATATTCCCCAACATCAACTTCTTCTATGGAGATTTGAGGTCTCGCTCTCATTATTTCCCCATCACTCTGCTCGAGGATTATAGATCCATGCTCATATATCAAAGTCTGATCCTCGAATTCTCTGTTGATCGCATGATAGGAAATGTTACCAGAACTTCTAAAAGAAACCAGTTCACCATCATCAGTATCATAAAAGCTGACATGCATCCCCTCGTCTTGATGGGTATCGTTCCAATGAGGACTAAAAGTTAGTCTTCCGGGACTTGAACCAGCAAAAAGAGGTATCCCAGCAGTTCCGAGGTTAATCGAAGAATATAGAGGATAATCTGTCCTTTCATTGATTACCATACTATCGATACCACTCTTCAGGTCTGCAAATTGTCCCTTCACCTCGTCCATATGATAAGCCTCAGTATCTTCCATCCATACCGGAACGTATTGCTGTGTGATGAGAGAAAGTATACTCAAAAATATCAACAGAGCCATGATTGTCCCCACGGTCGTAGCTACCCCTCCATCAGAGGATTCCATCTTTCTCCTTAATCCTGCCATCATTAATCACCTTTCACTCGTAACTGAACGCTTCTTCTTTATCTTCGTCCAATCTATTTCTAACTTTCTCCATTACGGCGTTTTTATCCCTGTAATATGAAGAAATAATATGTGCAAAATCCTTATAATTGAATATTTCCTCCTTCTCCATGTAATCAAGGACCATCTTCCTTCTCTTGACTTCCCTCTCCTTCTCCCTTTCGGTCCAATTCTTGGACTGGGCTACTTTATCATAGATATAACTGTGACCGCTGTAACTGTATGAATCGTCCGCCGGATTCCAATTATAGGCTTTGTTGGTTATCAGTTCATCAGTATCCGGATCCACCCCTACAATCTCTGTGATGTTTTTGATACGTCTGACCATTTTGGTGCCGACCTTCACCTTAGACTGCATCACCACGATATCCAAAGCGGCAACTAGGGCTCTAGGTAGATTTATCGGGTCGTTTTCCATCCTGTTCACCATGGTCTGAACGTCGTCTGAATGGAAAGTCGTGTAAGCACTTTTTCCAGTTGCCATGGCCTGGAAAACAACATAGGCCTCTTCACCTCTTACCTCACCGACCATCAGATATTGGGGGCGCTGCCTCAAAGCTGCCTGGAGAAGCTCGTACATGTCGATCTCTCCAGCCCTCTTGCCGGTCTCTTCATCCATATCACCGAATCCACTGCGGGTCAAAAGAGGGACCCAATTTTCATGCGGTAAGTTAAGCTCTCGAGTGTCCTCTATACTAACTATCTTATCCTGTGGAGGTATGAACAGAAGTATAGCATTCAAAGTGGTCGTCTTCCCTGACGCAGTTCCACCGCATATCAGCATCGATTGTCCGTTTTCGATGGCGATCCATGCATAAGCCATCATCTCGGGATTGAAGGTTTTAAATTTTATCAGATTTATCGGAGTATAAGGTTCCTCCTCGAATCGCCTGATAGTGAAGGAAGAACCCTTTTGTGTTACATGGGTTCCCAGAGTTTCCTGCAAACGGGAACCATCAGGCATGGTAGCATCTAACATTGGATCAGCCACAGAGATATGTTTGCCACTCCTCTGAGCCAACCATATAACGTAATTGTCCAATTCATCGCCATTATCAAATTTTACATTGGACTTCATCGAACCATATTCACGATGAAAGACGTATATCGGGATCCCGATACCATCACAAGAGATATCTTCTGGATTGGGATCCTCCATCATCACATCTATAGGACCATAACCGAGAAAGTCTCTCCTCACGTAATACATAACACGCTCCCTAGATGTGGGCTTCAACTGAAGGTCAAGATCTTGCAATATCTTTATCACCTTATGTTCAAGGTATTCTCTCTTTTCTTCTTCAGTCTCAAGTTCGATCATCTCTACCCTATCAATTAGGCGGTCTTTGACTATCCCTAATACCTCTTCCTCATCATCAGTCAGCGGAGGTTCGATCACCTCGTAGATATATTCGTTCGAAGTATTATCATACTTGATCCTCACATAGGTATATGGTTCATCAACAGGTTCGGTCTCTATCTCTTTGACGTTCTCATCTGCTATCTTCGGTACGGGAGTGATCTCTTCAGAAAATTCAGAAGTGCTACTCTCACTTGAGGGGATTTTTACCTTTGTAGGGCCTTCCTGTCCAGCCACGATATTCTTTAATCTTTCTCCAATACTCATCGCCATCTTATATACCTCACAACATCAATCCCATGCCTCCAAACAGCACCCTAAGGCTAAGGAATCCAATCAAAAGTAATATGAAACTATGCTTCATTCCGTTCGTTATCTTCCCCGTCTGTAATACTCCCGCAACTATACCATCACCAACTGCATGAGCGAAGACTGCAAGAGCAAATATGTAACGAATCACCGGTATATGTTCGACCTGGATCTCCGCAACATCTGCGCCACCTCCCACAGCTTCTCCTTCCGTTTCCAATTGTGCTCCTGCCTGCTCCATCTGGGTCAAGAACTGCGTATTCAGGATTATTATGACGACGATAAAGACCGCAAAAGAGATATAAATCACGGCTAGATACGAAGTCATCGCAATTTTTTGCTCGTCTTCTGATCTATGCACTTCTTTAGCGTCCTGTGATACCATATTCAAGACGTCAGCGACATTACCACCGGCCTCGTTAGCTTTGGTTATTATCGCCACGACTCTATTCACAAGATCGGTGTTCACTCTTTCCGAGAATAACTTGAGAGCCTTATTCGCGGGGACCCCCCACTTTATCTGAGCGGCCATCTTTTTTATCTCTGGAGTCAACTCACCGTATCGACCTCTAGCTGAAATTACGATCGCCTCAGAAAGGGTCATACCGAAACGACCCGCCTCAGAAACGTCTCGAAGGAAATCCGGGAGTCTTCGTTCTATCTTTTCGATCTGTTTTTGTTTGTGACTGACGTAGAATCCAGGAGGGCCAAAAAAGACCATGACAGCTATCATCGTCCAATCAAGGGGTTCTAACGGCATTTCTACATATGTAGGCATCTCTCTAGGTTCGCCTTCTTCATCTTCAGATAAAGGGACATATTCAACGTTTAAGAGGGCTACAAACAAGAGGATAGCGCACACTATCACAGAGATTATAAGTATTTCTTTGGCATATCCTAGAGATAGGACTTTTTCTAATGGTCCTTTCATTTCCTTTTCCGGCATATTATCATCAATCCTGGTTTACCAACCATATTATGAATATGAACCCCGCCTGAGAACCGGGGATCATTAGACCAACTACTGCATAAAGGAAGGGGATCGGGTTTCCTCCACCCATTCCGCCCATCAAAGACATGATCGCGATGATGACGACCAAGAACAAGGGGAAAGCCACCACCACAGTGACAAATGATTCAGCCAGCATCCCGAGCGTCTCCATATTCTGCTGCACCTGTAATTTTCTCTCGTCTTGGTATTCCTCCATCTTACCTTTGAAATAGGGCTTTAACTGACCACCGGAGGTTGAAGTGGTAACGACACCCTGAAGGAACTCTCTAAAATTATCCGAAGGGCACCTATCGGAAGCTCTATTGAGTGCGGTCAATATATCCAGTCCGAGTATCTCAGTGTCTCGTGTTATCCATTTAGCTTCTTCACAGACTTCACCGTAGAGAGGTTGTTTAGCTAGTTCTTTGAAGATCATATCTATGTTGATGTTAGCCGAAGCCATGGACGCGATAAAGCTCATCGCATCTGCCAATTTATCATCTATCTTTTTTCCTCTACTACTAGCCTTGCTAGACGGAGCAAATCTTAAACCTAAATAAGTCGCAACTGGAGTGAAAACCAATGTTGCACCAGCGATGAGGTAAGCCAAGACCCCTAGAATAGGTGAAAGTATCAATCCCAAGACCAATGCACCTACGATCCCACCGATAGCCGCGATAAGGGTGCTCATCCAAACATAGGCGATATACTCTTCGACCCTCATCTTCATGTGGGCCTGAACTAGATTGTTCTCCAACTGCTCATCCTCAACATCTCTACCCTTGACGAAGGGACCCATCACCTTCCAGCAGAATTTCTGATAGGGGGTAAGTGTTAAATACTCTGGAACGGTCGATTTGGGCAGCCTTTTTACGTGCGGCCCATATCTTTCAACATCTTCACCTGATTTTGCCCTTTTAGAGGACAAAAATGACTCATTCTTAAATTCAAATCCGCTGAAGGTATCTTTCAATCTGGACATCTTTAGGCTTCCCTCCTTTCCCTTATCTTAGCCAGGGTCTCTTCTGGTTCTTTGTAATAGGAGGTCACTATCTTCGAGATCTCTTTATAGTGAACCATATCTTCTTCGAGCATAAATTCTACGATTTCCACCCTATTTTCGAACTCCTCGTCTATCTCCTCTTGGGTCATGTTTTTTGCGGTCATTATCTCGTCAAAATTATAACTGTGACCCTTGTAACTGTAGCTGTCTGTAGCTCTGTCCCACTTGAAAACAGTGTTAGTGATAAGTTCGTCATTTTCTGGCTCGAAGGCCACTATCTCCGTGATCTCCTGTATCCTCCTGACCTCTTCATCATCGATCCTTGCAAATGTTTGTATTACTACAAAACTGAGTGCGGTGAGAAGTACCCTGGGACAATTGATAGGGGGGTTTTCAAGTCTGTGCACCATCGATTGAACGGAATCTGCATGCATAGTGCTGTAAGTAACGTGGCCAGTCGCCATCGCCTGGAACATGTCATGTGCTTCCTCACCTCTGACCTCTCCAACGATTATATAGTCCGGTCTCTGTCTAAGAGCATTCCTCACCAAGTCGTACATATCGATCTCACCCGGATCTTTTCCTTTACCCTGGCTCATGGTCATACCAGCTCTAGTCGTACTGGGGATCCAATTTTCATGAGGTAAATTTATTTCCCTCGTATCTTCGAGTGAAACGATCTTTAAGCCAGGTGGGATGAAAAGTGTCATGGAGTTTAATGTTGCGGTTTTTCCACAAGCCGTACCTCCAGCGACTATAGAAGACTTTTCGTTCTCCACCATCAACCAAAGATAAGCGATCATCTCTGGGCTGGCAGTATTATACTTTATGATCTTTATAGGGGTGAAAGGCTCTTTTTTGAACCTTCTAACCGTGATAGAGGAGCCTCGGGTTGAAACCTCGTCCGCGTAGGTAGCCTGAACCCTGTGACCCTCAGGAGTAGTACCATCAAGGATCGGAGCAGACACCGATACCTGTTTCCCACAACGCTGCCCCAACTGGATTATATATGAGTTCAGTTTGTCCTCATCATCAAATCTTATGTTGGTCCTTATAGATTCATACTTAGAATGATATATGAATATCGGTATACCTACGCCGTCACAAGATATATCCTCAACATTTTCATCGCTCATCAGAACATCTAGTGGACCAAATCTCACATAATCACGAATGATATGATACAGAATACGCTGTTTTGATTTCTCGCCTATATCTAAGTCTCTGCTTTCAATAAAGCTCTTGACCGCCTCTCTGATGAATGACTCTTTATCCTTCTTTTCCATGGTCTTCCATTCATAAGAAAGTGTTCTGTCTAAGGTATCCTTTATCCTTTTCATCCTCTTTTTTTCTCTCTCATTGAGAGTAGGCTCTACAGCTTGGTAGATGTACTCGTTTTCATCCTCATCAAATATTATACGGACGTAACTGAAAGGTTCTCTTACTGGGATAAGTTCAACAGCCTCCTGAGATTCCTTCTCGATCGGCGGTAAAGAGGTATACTCAGAGGGGGCCTTCTGGTCTTTTCTCTCTTCAACCCCCTTCACTTCCATTCTCGGAACTTTCACTCTCTTCGGTTTTTTTGAGTCAAAGATAGACATGAATATAAATGAGAGGAAATAGACAATCACATATCCTTGTTCCAAAATTTGCTTAGACATCAAAGACCACTTCTTTTCACTCTTTGTTGATTCATATCATACTTAAAGTAGTTTTCCCTCTTTTTTTAATAGGGGTAAGGGTAAAAGAACGGCTTCTTCAACTAATCCCAGTTCAATCTTTTCGCCCTACGTTCATCCTCAGTGGCTTTCTTATATTCTTTGTAGTGTTCTTTACAGAGATATGCATTCCTTCCAGAACTATCTATCTTTAGGTCTGTTTTTTCCTTCACCTTTTTCTTTGAAAGGGATTTCTTTTTTTCTTCATCGCAGCCTTTTACATCGCACGTTTTGTCCTTTCTTCTTTTACTTTTTCTCTTATGTTTCATCATTATCTATGTTCATCAAGTCGCTTCACCGTTTTATTCTTTACCCTTACAAGATTAACAAGATTATCTCTATATGTATCCTACATGTATAATTGGAGAGCAATTTCTGAAAAAATATTTATAGGGGGTACTCTCATGAAACCGCAATCTCTGACAATATGTAAAGCATAAGGAGGAACTATAAATGAAATCTGGAAAACTGAACAAGATGGCTACCATCCTGGCAGTCCTTTTCCTCATCATGTCAGGACTGATGGTGGTCCAATGGAACGCCCAGCCCGTAGAAGCGACCGAACATGAAGATGAAGATTATACCTATACGATAGAAGGGTTCATTGATACTGAAGAATATGTGCCAATTGAATCGGATCTAGAAATCAAGCTTAGAAGTCTATCTACGGGTGAAACCTGGAATGAACACACCTCCGAAGATTACTACGAATTCACTGATGTAAAACCAGGTCGGTATGAGATAATATTACCTTCTCAAATTGAAGATGATGTTGCATATATGAGGACTACAACTGACCAAATCGAGATATCTGATGAAGATGTCACAAGGGACCTTGCAGTTGATAATGAATATATTGATCATGAATTGCAGTTCAACGTCACTATCGATAATGATCCAGTAGAAGAGTTAGAAGATGTCACTATAACACTCCAAAATAGAACCAGAGGCTTCCATTATGATGACTACGACCTAATCTGTGAAGAAAATTCGACAGTCGAAATAGATATCTATAAAGGTTTCAGTGGAAGTTTGATGGTAGAAAAAGAAGGTTATGCACCCAACTTTACGCACCCAGTTGATTTAGATGAGGGTTCTGAGAAAACCATCTTGGAAGATATTTCTTTAGAAACTACACCTATAGTGCAAGGCCGATTGATGGATCAAAAGGGTAGTGGTATCCAAGAAGATATGGATATAACACTCTACAACGAGACAGTAGGTGTCCTGAATAGAACAAAAGAAGGACCAACATTCAGAATCAGAGCACCCATCAATTATGATTATACTCTTGTAGTAGATGCACCAGGTTACAGACCTCTAGTAAATGATTCGATCTCATTTGATGAAGATAGAGAGATAAGATTAGATAAGAATACCGTTTACGAATCTGAACCAGAGGAGTTCCATACTGACATCCACTTTGACTATGACATAGATACAGAAAAAGATAATCTTACTGTCACGACAAATAGGAACATAAGAGCTGGTACTAGGATGGAAACTTTGGATTATTCATCTATGGGCAATCTAGCAATGCAGATAGATCTAGCTCTTGGAGATGGAGATGGACACCTAAATGATACCGATGTAGAAAAATTCAAGGAAAGGCTGAACTACACAAAGAACATCAAACATACTCCTGAGTTCATCACAGTCAATGATACGGTTTTCGAACTTAAGGATTACACCGCTGAATTCAGCGAAAATTTCACAGACAAGCTCACAGGGGATATCAACGCATCTAATCTCTTTGAGGGAGATATATATTTCGATACTACAAGGACATACGAACCAGTAAATACCGGTCCTGGAAGACACATCATCGATCTGACAGTCGAACACGATCAGACATATGGAAATAAAAGGGATTACACTTACGAGATGACGTTGAGAGAGGATTACGAAAGATACAGAGGGGAAGGAACAGAAGAGGATATACCTGAGAACGTGGAGGTCAAGAACTACACCGAACTCACTATCGATCCTGAAACGGTCGATCTCGAAGAGGATCTAAGGTCAAAAGTCACTTTAGATATCAGGGAGTCCGAAGAAGGCGAAGTAGATATCCTCGTCAATCCGGATGACGATAACGAAGTCAGACCACATATATTCGAAAAGGAAGAAGATGAAGAAGTCGATTGGGTCATTAGAAAAGGTACCAATGTGACTTTTGAGGCTGATTACACACCCGTGACTAGTGAGGCGATAAGTTATACTTGGACATATGGTGACAGAGATCCAGTATATGGTGAAGATCAAATCGAGTTCAGTCACATTTTTGATGAAACGACAGGCGAAGACGATTGGGAAATACTCAATTTGAAAGTTGAGGAAAGCAGCGGTGAAATGATCGATGATTCCATAAATATCGTTGTAGACGATGAAGGACCACGGGGAGAGCACATCATCGTGAATGAGGAAAACATCGATCTAGGACATAGTACTAATGTCGACGAACAGGAAGAAGTAGAGTTCAGTGCATCGGACTTCCATGACAACGCAACAGGAGACGTGGCCGAGTATAAGTGGACTTTTAACTACACCGAAGAACATGATGAAGCCCATGATGAAGGTGAGAACATCACACACGCCTTTGATGTACCCGGTGAATACGAAGTAAGCCTAAATGTGACTGATATCGTGGGCAACTGGAGGACAGTTAGCATAGATGTGACCGTAATGGACGTCACCGAACCCGAAGGTGACTTCAGCATAGAGTGGAACGATAATTCCACATATGAACCCACAGTGAGGCTACAAAAAGAAATCAACGTGACTTTCAACGGCACGGAGATAGTAGCGCACCCTGACTACAACGGCGAGTCGGTGGATTTCAACTGGACCCTGATAGATGAAGATGGAAATAAGACTTTAGCGGAGAACGAGGAAGCTCTGTGGACATACGACGGATTCACTGAAGCTGGCACCTACACCATCCGACTGAATGTGACCGACGGTCCTAGTGATTTTACCGAAGATGAGAAAGAAAATTACAGAGAGATAGAGAAGACGATCACAATAGAGAGAGGACCTGTACCCGATCTTAGTGTACGAGAATTGAGGTTTTCAGACGAAGACCCCAGAGTCGGCGATACGGTGACTATAAGCGTGAACGTGACTAACATAGGCGATTCAAACGCTGAAGATATCGAGACGATATTGAGAGTGGATGGAGAACGAGTCGACATAGATGAAAAATTCTACCAGGATGGAGAAGAACTGGACGTACATGAAATAGCCAAGGGAGAAACAGTCACGATACGGTTCGAGTGGGAACCTGAAGAAGACGGAGAAAATACGGTAAACGTGAACGTAACCGACGCCGAAGAACCCTCAGACCTTCATTATAACAACGATATGGAGGACACGGTTAGCGTTAGAGTTCCAGCATGGAGACAGTACTTGGTATACGCGCTGATACCGATAATCATAATAGGTGTAACAGTGGGACTCTATTTCTTCAAAGATAAGATCGCTGAACTATTGGGATAAACAAAAAAAACAATTTCCTTTTTTCTTACATTTTTCTCGGTTTTTTCATACCTAAAGCATCGAGAACCGATTCCATCGAATAGCTGAAACTCTTCACTATAGCCAATCTCTCTTGTCTTTTCTCTTCAGAATCCAAGACAGGATAGTCCCTGTAAAACTGGTTGAACTTCGCCGCCAGCTCGTATGCATACCGGGCCATCTTATGAGGCGCATTGCTCTCAACCGCTTCAAAGAGTATGAGAGGAAAATGGGCTATCGTTTTAAGGAGTCGAACCTCTCCTTCCTCGAGCCCTTCAAAATCTAATCCTTTTCTCTCCAAACCTTCTGTCTTATCGATTATACCGTGAGCTCTAGCATAGCTGTATTGGATGAAAGGCGCACTGTCGCCCTGAAAATTCAAGGCCTCATCCCACTTAAAGTCTATAGGTTTTCCTGGTTGAACCCTTATAACGCTGTATCTCACCGCGCTGATACCTACTTTCTCCGCTATATCTTCAACGTCTTCTTCGGAAAGATCGTCCCTTCTCTTCAATATCTCTTCTCTAGCCTTCTCCTCCGAGGTATCTATGAATTCATCTAAAGTTACGTATGTACCCTTTCGAGTTGACATCTCCTGGCCCTCGAAGGTCACGAAAGAGTGAAACACAATTGTAGGTAGAGGCTCTATATCTAAGGCTCTAAGAGCTTCTCCAATAAATTTCCCATGTGTCTTATGATCTTCACCCAAGATATCGATGAGGGTGTCCGCTCGATCAGCCTTCCAAATATGATAGGCGATATCCCTTGTAGGATAAAGGTTGGTGCCGTCTTCCCGCGTGATAAATATCTTAATGTCGTTTAAATTGAAGTACAAGGCGCTCTCTTCTTCTTCAGTCTCTTCGAGTTCTGAGAGCTTTTCGATGACTTCTTGAACCGAACCATCTTCTATAAAAGATGACTCATACTGATAACTATCAAGAAATATATTCAATCTTTCCAATGATCGAGTTATACCAGACAGAACGGTCTTAGAATTTTTTTTCAAGGAATTGAACACTTCTTGATCACCCCTTTCCATAGCTCTGATGATCCCTCTAATTTCAGTCTCTAGTCCTTCATCCTCTTCCAACATCTGGTTCGCTCTTTGATAATATCTCACCATGTCGTAATCCTCTTTATCTCTTTCAGGCGTTGGTAAATCATCTTCATCCAAATTCTGTTCACCCCAGGTGAGTATCGCCATCTGCCTTCCTATATCGTTGACATAATACTGTCTCTCGACTTCATAGCCGATTTTCTCGTATATCCTTGCAAGGGTATCCCCTATTATGGGATTCCTGGCCCTTCCCACGTGCAGTGGACCGTTAGGATTGGCACTCGTGTGCTCGATTATCAGCTTTTTTTCTTTGGTAGGAAGCTCCCCATACCGACGCTTCTTCTCCAAGCATCTGTTTATAGTCTCTTTGGAGAGGTACCGTTCGTCTATTTTGAAATTTAGATAGGGACCTGTCTGCTCGACTTCACCTCTCTCCAGATCTATTCCCTCTGCGATTGTCTCAGCGATAGATTCGGGATCTTTTTCTAGGACCGAAGATAAAGAATAGCATGGAAAGGCAAAATCCCCTCTCTCCTCAGAAGGTATCTCTAACTCTATCCTCTCTTCAGAAACGTCTACGACCTTTACTATCTCTTTTATTATTTCTTTCTTGAATTCGAGCAGCGGATAATTCATCATAATCCCTCAATTTATCCTGAAACGAAGGATGCCAGCTACACCGCCGAAGGCGTTCAATAGAAGCTCACCCTCTTCGGATTGGTCGGATATCATCTCCACGTCAGTACCTACTTGTTCGGCCTCATTAAAAAAGAAATCGATTATGTCCTCCTTTTCAACGGAATCCAACTCTGAACCGCACTCTGGGCAGGTATGTTCATCTATACCGCCGGTATCTACGGTCTTACTTCCTCGATCCCCACAGTCATCACATTTAAAATTTATCATCTGCTTGTTTATACCGTCAGAGATGAGGAGTTTATCTACTGCACCCATCCTGAGGGCCTTAAGTGTCTCTTCCTCCCCATAGACAGCTAGACCGCCTTTAGGATCTTTGATCTCCTCCATTAGCCTGTCGACTAGTTTCTTCTCCTTCATAACTTCTAGGTCGGAGAGTGTCTCCTGCGCTTTCTCCATCAATTCTTTAAGGCCGTACTCGTCAGTATATCCCGTATTGAAAGTATCGATTATCTTCTTATCCAACTCATGATGGAGGAAATCTCCCTCCACAAAATCATCCTTAGTCCTTCCTGGTCCTCCCACCAAAAGGCCATCTATATCTTCTTCTAATAGAAGGCCGTTGGTCTTATCTCCGACCTTTTTGAAGTAATTGTGAGCGGCTTCTTCGATGCTCCTCTCGAAACGTTGGGCTGATTGTCCTCCTTTCGAATGTTTGCTGGGAACCATAGATTGTATATGGTTCAATGTCTCTACTCTGTTTCCACGGAGTATCCCTATGGTAGCTTCGCTCCGATCTATCACCAGCAAGCCGTAGTTCTCCTTCTCCCCTGCCATCTCCTTCAAGGGTTGGACATAAAATTCTGAATCACACCTATAGGCAAATGTCTGAAGTTTTTCCGGCGGCTCTACCGTTTTTGAGACCTTCTCAGTTTTGTCCCCGCCTGCAGAGACTCGGCCTACGAAAAAGATGACCCCGTTCTCGGGGACTTCATCAATATATCTAAGCTTGCTCTTTATCGACTTCAAAGCGGATTGCACATTTTTCCTAGTAGATTTAGATTTGATATTAGAACTCTCCGACATCTCCTCGTTGATGTAAGAGCTGACGTCGGGAATCGACTTATCGGGAGGCATGTAGAGAGATATGAGTTCTGTCCCTCTACCTGTTAAATCCTCTATCTCCTCCACCGCCTTTTTAAATTCGTACTCGTCTTTCTTGGACATCTCCATATTTATCAGATGATAAGTGCATACAGAGGTGGTCATTAAAAATCTTTCGTGATTTTGTTGGGATAGTTCTAGAATATAGTTTACAAAGAAAGAGAACGATTAAATAGTAATTTTTTTCTATTGCTTTTAAGGTTTAAAAATTGAAAAAGGAGAAGTTGATTATAAAACTGATAAACAAGTTTTTCCCACAAAGATTCAGGTTAGCTAATTTGACGAACTATCCTGCCTTTGGAGGTCTTTTAGATAAATTATTTTTTGAAAAGGATAATATGTTCTACATTACAAAAGACAATGTCATCGAGATGAACAAGACGATAGAAATGCCAGACAATTACGTTTTACCATCAAAAATCGTAGACCATTTTATCGAAGAAGCAGATCATCATTGGATCATGGATTTTTGTATATGCAGAAAGTCTAACCGATGCGAAGATTATCCCATCGAGTTAGGGTGTTTGTTTTTAGGAGAAGCCGCGAAAGATATAGATCCTGAATTGGGTAGAGCCGTTACAGAAGAGGAAGCTTTGAAACACGTACAGAAATGTAGAGAAGCAGATCTAATACATCTGATCGGAAGGAATAAACTGGACCCAGTATGGTTGAATGTTAGTCCTGATAGAAAATTGATGACCATATGTAACTGCTGTCCGTGCTGCTGCCTTTGGAAAATGCTTCCTGACCTGACTCATGATATAAGTGGCAATATAAAGAGATTGCCTGGAGTCAAGATAGACGTGAACGAGAGTTGCGTTGGATGCGGCGAATGTAATGAGGTATGTTTCATAGATGCTGTGGAGATAAGAGACGGCTCTGCCGTAATAAATGAGGAATGCAGGGCTTGTGGAAGATGTGTAGAGGTGTGTCCTGAAGATGCTATTGATTTGGATATACGCGGGATGGAATATTATCACGGCTCCATCGAGGAGCTAGAAGATGCTGTTGATATATGGTGACCGCTAATTGGAAATGATTTAATCGAACATCTCATATATCATCTCTTTTGACTAGATTTTAAAAACGTAATCTCCATTTTCGTAATGGACTTCGATTTCATCGCGCCCTATCTCCAGGCTCTCAGCTCTTTGAGTATTGAAACTGTGGAGCGGCATAGAGCCCTTGACGACGCCATTCTTGTTAACCTTGAATGTTTTCGAGCCTTTTTTCATCACGATCGAATTATGATCTCTATCGACTTCAACATCGCCCTTCTTTTCTTTCACAACTCGTAAGATCTCATCCAGATCGGAAACGGGTATACGTTTTTTCGAGTCTATTCCCATTCTAAGCCTCCCTACTAGATAATCTATTCTCAAGTTAATAGTTTTTTTGTCCTCGATTTATCTTTCCTGTTTTTTTTATCAGGATTGAGTGACTAAGCCAAAATGTCTAGAAGTTCTCGCAGCTGCTTTATCTCTATATCCGCAGCCGGTCCATCTACTTTCTCTTCACCGTACCTGTTCAGCCAACAGGTCCTCATACCAACTTTCTTTGCACCTTTCACATCGGTCCTGAATGAATTTCCCACGTACAAACAGCGAGCGCTGCTTTTATCGACCAAATCTATAGAGTGATAAAAAATATCCTCATCTGGCTTTCTAGAACCCACTTCTTCGGAGAAGACGTATGTATCAAAGTATTCGGTCAATTCCAAGGCACGGAGTTTCTGCATCTGAATTTCTTCGGTGCTGTTGGTGAGAATACCCAATTCATATTTAGAGTTCAGATATTCAACGAGTTTTTTAGCTCCTTTTATTTCAACGGGTATAGAAGGGTAGATATTATAGAATTGTCTATGAAAAGTTTCAGTAAAATCTTCGCTTACACCTACTTTTTTCAGAAATCTCTCACTCCTGTTCCATCGTAGATCTTTCATAGGAGCAGAGTTCCTAAACTCCTCGATAGCCTCGCTATCAGCTTCTTCAAACGCCTGGGCGATATCATCCATATCCACTCCATCGAAAACTTGATATCTATTTTTTATTTGACAAAGTGCTATTTTATAGGCCTTCTGTTGGTCGAATAGAGTATCATCCAAATCGAAAAATATCACTTCTATTTCTTCTAGCTCTAGCTTTTGCATGTTTCAAAAGAAAGGCTGGTCCTTAATAAGTTTAGATGATTTGGGCAGATATCTACATTTCTTTTTGTTCTCTTCATCGTATTTTTCCAAAAGGATAAAGATTGTATCATTTAAAGAAACTAATTTCATATATGGACAAAAAGACGATAGTAGTCCTGATCGGTTTGATATTGATAATAGACGGAATGATAGCTATAGTCTATGCTGAACCCGCTGGAGATGAAGGTTCTGAAGAAAGCAGGGGGATCGCAGACATCAGCGAAGATGTAAGTCCGTACTTCTAGTACGGTGTAGCACTCGTATTATTGGGCGTGGTTATAATATCTATGGCGATAATCAAGATGGTGTGATCGATCTAAGATTTTTTATTTATAATCTATTTCTAATTTTGTTACGAACATCGATGAAGTGAATAAGAGTGTCCGGGTTAAAAGAGATGTTCGTATCAGTCACATATTTAAAGAGACTAGATGATTTAATTGACCTTCCTCAAGGTCATGACAATAAACCATATAACTAACTGTTTATTTCTTCCTAAAAAATGGTGGACGATGTGAACAACACCGGAGGGAAGATCGTAGAGTATGAGCCATCCATGGCCAAAGATGTAACGGAGATGTTCAACAAGTTCAAGGAGTCCTGGCCAGGAGGCTTCGGTGGGGGCATACCGTTCGATGAAGAGAGGGTTAGTGATTGGTTCGACGAGAGTTCTTCTATCGCTGATCTGATCGCAGTAGATGAAGATGGTATTCCCGTTGGAATTTGCGAACTCACGCCTCATTGGAGAGAAAAAAATGCGGCCTATGTTGGTCTGCTTGGAGTTATCCAAAGGGCAAAGGGAAAAAAGTTTGGTAAACGCCTTTTACTGAGATCAATAGAAAAGGCTATCCAAGAGAGTATAGAGAGAGTGGAGCTTCACACCTGGTCCGGTAATATCAACGCTATGCCGCTTTACAAGAAGGTCGGTATGTTCTGGGTCCCTGATACCAGCGTTTACATGCAGGACTATATCCCTCTATTACATCAGAACGAACTAACCAAGGAATGGTTAGATGTACACGAGGACTGGTACCAGCATCAGCAGAGGGAAATAAAACAAGAACCAGACGAGATGACGGTACAGGATATGAAGATATACCGCTATAGATTCGAAGCTGAAGATGATAGGATGGAAGTCGATATCGACAGGTACGGGTGGGGCATCACCGGTATTTCAAGAAAGATAGGGGATGAAGAATTTACTATAAAAGCAAGAGTCGATTCACACGAGATATTTGTAGGTGTAGAGAATCGTTACCTTATAGAGATAAAGAATGATACTGAAAAGAAGAAAGAGATAGATATCGAGGTGATGTCCTTTGAGGGACTGAAATTTATGGAAGATTTTCCCTCCTCCATTTTATTAGATAAAGGAGAGACCAAAATCATTTCTAGAGAATTCATAGTGAATAACGAGGCTGAAACCTATGAATCCTCTCACAAATCTTCTGAGACCATCAATACCTTCTTCAAAATTAACGGTAGAGAGTTCAAACTCGTTACAGGCGGTAAGATCAAACCAGCGGTAGAAGTTGGCACCTATAGAGACTTTAACTGTCTGTTCTCTGGTAAGGAAAAGGAGATATATTTTGATCTGAAAAACAGTACTGAAAAAGCGTTGAGCGGCGAGATCGTCTTTGAGGTCGATGGAATTAAGAAGAGGAAAGAATTCACATTAGATAAGAAAGAAAACACCGGCACAAGTCTACCGATCCAACTCGATTTTGATGATGAAGAAGTTGAGTACATCAAATTGAACCCATATATAGAAAGGGAAGATGGATTGTTCCCGATGGAAACTTATAAGCACCCTCTTGTGAATGATGTCCAAGGTTTGCTAGCCTTGGCTGAGAAAGAAGATGAAGTTTATCTCATCAATAATGAATTAAAGGTAGAAGCGGAGTTGGAAGGAGGAAAGATCACCGTCAGTGAAGAGTCTAGAGATTCTGAACTTCCCTTCGAGTTAAGGCAGCAGGTTGGACCTCCCTTCGGCAAAACCCGTGATTCGACACTAAGATACGAATATGATTTGATAGAAGATGGAAAAGGACTGCACCTCGTTCTACATGGAGAAAGTCAGCATAAACCTGGTGTATTTATTAAAAAGCATATTAGAATCCAAAAACACTCCTCTGAAGTCGAATTTTGGTCCGAACTTAAAAACGTAAGTGATAAGACTATAAAAACGGCTTCGGAAACGAGTACTAGAAAATGGGGTTTTGATATTGAACCCTATAATAGTAAAGCAAAACTGTACACACCTCTCGGTGACGAGTTGATAGAAAGCGATCCCGTTACAGATATGTTATCTGGAACACTTGTACCTACAGAGCCTGAGGAATGGAAAGAGACATGGACCGCTTATGAGGACATCTGTGACGGAGCCGTATCCGGACTCATTTGGAGTGATAAGAACGTAAAAAAGATAAAACTGATCGGAGGTCTGCTCAATGAATTGAAGAGCGTATCCAAAAAACTTGAGCCCGGTGAGAGTTTCGAGAGTACCCGTCTCTGGATATCTGCGAAAAAACCCTCTTTGAATTCTTTTAGAAGGACGTGGAACAGATTGGTAGGAAACAAAGACATCAACCAACCTGAGCGTATCTACGGTAAACTCCGTAGGAAACATATCACCGCTAGATTAGACGATAATATTTTGATCGTAGAGGGATCAAACAAGAGAACTGTGATAATCGATAAAGCAGTAGATTATCCGATGCCCGGTGAATATTCTATTATGTCCCCGGAGTACATGGATTGTTCTTTCGGTAACGGAAAAGATAGGATAGAAATATGTAAAGAAAATGATAAGGAAGAGATACATCTTCCCCTAGATATCGATGTTGTCGAAGAAACTACGAGATCTGTTGATGATATCACAGTTCATTTCAGTGGCGAAAGAGAGCTTGATTTTCAGCTTCCGATCATAATAACTAAAGAAGGAAAAGTGGAGGTTAAAGAAGTTGAACTCGAAGGGAAAAAAGCGCTTCATGTGGATAACGGGGAGATCCGATTCGATGTTCTAGACGATCTTGGAGGAAACTTGATAAGACTTAAAGACTCTGAAGGGAAAACGTATTTCGATGATAATTTTCCTGAAGTTGAACCAAAAAGTTATTTCGAGAACCACGTAGGTGGGATAGAACCTAAATTTATGACTCCTAAGACTTTCGGGTCTTTTTTCGATATAGAAGATGTTTCATCTGAGGAGGTTACTGACGGTATATGGAAAGGTGTAAAGGTAGATATTAAGATAGAAAAACTCGATGCCCTGAGAGGTCAAGAATTCTCTATAAGATACTTGACGTTACCTGGGACAAAACTTATCAAAATAGTGTTGGTGCACGAGAATCCTAAAGAAAGAGAGGTTAACTGGTTGGTTGAGTTGTTTATAGATGTTCTACTGAAAGATTCTCTTGAAAATACCATTGTAGAGTGTCCCGGAGAGTACGAGGTTTTTAAACGCAGGTATCAGACGCAAAATTTCGTACCTCCTGTTAATATCAAAAAACCCTGGTTTTACTTTAAAAAAGAAGATGTATCCATTGGTGGGTTCGCTGTTGAGGGATCGCCCGTCTATTCTACAGTTTTGTGCAACGACGAGATCAACATGGCTTTCCTAGCTACTAACATGGTTAGCGAGGCGTTGGGCGAGGAAGAGATAGAGATGGGGATCCTATTAGATGTTTCCAAGGACGATATAGAAAAGGCTAGAAGAGCACTTGGTTCGAAGTGAAAAAGAGAAGTTTTTTCGACTTTATAATGACAGTTTTTTTCACTCATCTCCCATAACACCTTGAACTACTTGACCGTACATATCCATGACCTCATCGGCTCTCTTCACCCAATATTCTCTACCATCCTCCAGGGCTACTTTCTTCTTGATGGGGACGTGCGATCGGATCAAGTCATTAGC
>JBMCXO010000021.1:0-18536 GCA_048621055.1 Candidatus Natronoplasma sp.
CCTGCAGGGATTAACCTGCATAAGAAGAATCTCTGCTTGAATTATATATAATTTTTGTATAAGTTTGAAAAAAAACGTATTTACTTGGTAGAACCGATCTCGATAAAGTCGTCGCATACCATCGCTAACATATTGTCTATCTCTTCCGAGTCCTGCTCCGAGACCGACATTATGAAAGTGTAACAATCGTGAGACCGCAGGTTAGAGATCAGGATGTGCAAAAATTCGGACAGTATGCGATTGTTGTTGTGTATCGCTAGAGAATCTATCGAGTCTATGACCACGGTATTCTCTTCAGTCGGATACTTTTTGAGCAAGTACTCGATCTTCAAGCTCAAATTCTCCAGCATCGTCGGGCTTTCCACATAGGTCACGCCTTCACGCTGTTTGTCGACGCCCATGGTCATGTAAGAAACGGCGTCCACGAACTGGATACCACTCTTATCGATCTCAAATGCCTCTAACACCTGGATTATCGTCGAAGAAGATATCGTCGAGGTTGTATAGATCACCTGCATGTCCCTATCCCTTGTGAAATCATCGGTCAAAGTGGTGATAACATCAAAATAGGCTTCTACGTTCACCTTAAGAGCCACCGCAGATCCGGATTCAAGACTCCTCAGTTTATCGGGTAGTTCTTCTATATCTATCACTTTTTTTCACCTCTGCGATCTTCGCCCCCGCCTTTCAGCATCGGGACCAAGAGAACACCTACGGAGGTAAGATCTAACACGTACTTGGCTCTGGAATGGTCCGTACCTCTCATCTTAACGACCTGCAGCGTTCTCAACAAGTCGCCCTGCCTCTCGAGATTACCCATCATGATTATTCCATCCGCTATAGCCTCCTCAACACCGTACTGAGAGTACCGAGAAGCTTCAGGTGATATCTCAGAAACGAGCAGAGAAGTACAGCCATGAGATGAGAGCATCTTCATCAAGGTGAGCATGAAGTCCCTGATCTTCTCCTCAGTCTTCAACTGGAAACATATGGATGTAACGGAATCGACGACCAATCTCTTTATATCTCTCTCCACCACGATCTCTTCTATCTTATCTATCAGCTCGTTTATCTCCTCAAAAGAGAACTCGCTTTTGTCTATCAGACCAAGTTCCTCATAGATGTCCGGCGTATCCACGAAGTTCAATTTCCCTTCCTCTATCAGCGAGGAATCGAAAAAATCGTAAGGAACCACGTTGTTCAACATCTTCTCTGAAGCCTCGGTGACAGAGATGAACAGACAGTTCTCGCCTTTTCTAGCACCGTGGACCAAAAACTCAAGGCTCATAGTGGTTTTACCAGTACCGCAGCTGCCGGTAACAAGAACAGAATTACCTCTTGGTATACCTCCATTGAGTATAGTGTCTAGACCTTCTATGCCTGTCACGCACTTTTCTCTCTTCTCATCGGGGATGATCGTGATATCCTCTTTTGCTTCCATGCAGTTGCATGAGATATTTCTTTTTAATTAAATATTACTGTTGATTTTCGAGCAAATCCGGAACAAAGATTTTATATTATTCCAAGTATAACAATATTGTCTAGGAGCAGATTTTGATGTTGTTTGGAAGTTCAGGTGTCCGTGGGCCCGTAAACGAGAAGATGACTCCAGATCTTGTAAAAAAGATAGGTGTAGCTGTGGGTCAGAACAAAGACGAGATCATAGTTGGAAAAGATACCAGACCTACAGGGGACATGATCTTTTCGGCACTTGTCGCCGGTATAACTTCGACCGGGGCAGATATCAAGAACGCTGGGATGGTGCCTACGCCTACTTTAGCACACGCCACAAAGAACTTCGACTGCGGGGTCATGATAACCGCGTCCCATAACCCAGCTAAGGACAACGGTATAAAACTCTGGAATCCTGACGGTAGTTCCTTCGATACCGAGCAGATGAAAGAGATCGAAAATAAAATAGATTCGAAAACACCGCTACCTTCATGGGAGGACGTCGGAACCGGAGGTATCTATCAGAACGCCGTCGAAGAACACATGGAAGAGATCTTATCGCTGGTAGGCACAGTTCAAGATTTAAAAGTAGCCGTAGACTGCGCCAACGGGGCAGCCTGTGTGATCACGCCCTACCTTCTCAGAGAGATGGGCTGTGAAGTCGTCACTCTCAACTCGCAGCCGGACGGGACCTTTCCGGCTCATGCTTCCGAGCCAGTAGAAGAAAATCTCACCGATCTATCAAAACTCGTGAAGAACTCTGATATAGACCTGGGGATAGCCCACGACGGGGATGCGGACAGGATGGTAGCTTTTGACAGGACCGGAAGATACTTGGGAGGGGACGAACTGCTGGCACTTTTCACTGATATATACTCTAGATCCATCGTGGTTCCGGTCAATTCATCTATGGTGATCAATGAGCTAGCTGACGAAGTTAAAAGGTCAAAAGTAGGCGATGTTTTCGTCTCGGAGATGGTGAAAAAAACCAATTCCGATTTTGGAGGTGAACCTTCAGGAACTTGGATATTCCCGGAGATCAGCTACGGCCCCGATGGTATATACGCCGCCGCCTTACTGACTGAACTAGCAGAAAAGATCGACCTGATACAAGAGGTTAACGAACTCCCCAGCTATCCCAGGCTGAAAGAGTCCATCGAAGTGGAAAACAAGGTCGAGATCATGGAGAAGTTGCAATCATCCTACGAAGAGACATATGAAGAAAAGAACTTGAATTTGATCGACGGTATCAGGTTCGAAGACGAGAGAGGCTGGGGCCTCATAAGAGCTTCAGGCACGGAACCCAAGATCAGGATGACCGTTGAAACTAGAGAAGAAGACAATCTCAAGATCATGATGCAGAATATAAAAGATGAGATACATCATTGCATGGAGGAGATAGGATGAAAGCTTTCATATTGGCCGCTGGAAAGGGTACGAGGATGAGACCTCTTACGGTCAACACTCCTAAACCTCTATTGCCTGTAGGAGGAAAGCCCATAATCCAGCACATGATAGATGATATAGAGGAAAAAGTCGACGAGATAATCATCCTGGTGGGATGGAGAAGTGAGATGATAAAAGAGGCAGTTCACTCGAAGGAAGCGGAGATAAAATTCACCCAGCAGGAAAAGCTTTTAGGAACGGCTAACGCCATAAGTCACGCCGAAGAGTTCATCGACGATAGATTCATCTGCCTGAACGGCGACATCGTGATAACAAAAAGTGATCTTCACGATTTCATCGACTTCTTTGAAGATAAAGATCACTCCGTCCTTGGGATGACGAATGTAAAAGATCCTGAATCCTACGGTGTAGTCATCACTGAAGAGGAAAAAGTTACAGATATAATAGAGAAGCCAAAAAGACCTGAATCTGATCTGATCAACGCGGGCCTCTACGGCTTCACCATGGATATATTCGAAGCTATCAAGAAGACCGAGAAGTCTCCTAGAGGAGAATACGAGATAACCGATTCTCTTCAGATACTCATGGACCGTGAACTGCTGGGCTTCGAGATCTCAGAGGGATGGTATGAGTTGAGCAGACCCTGGGACCTTTTATCGGCCAATAAAGAACTGATGGAACAAACTCTAGAAAAAAATAGTCAAGGCAAAATAGAAGACAACGTCCATATCGAAGGAAAAGTGTACGTTTCGGAAGGCGCGTCTATAAAAGAAGGGGCTTACCTCAAGGGCCCGATATATATAGGTGAAGGCACTGAGATAGGACCGAACTGCTACGTTAGACCATCAACATACATAGGCAAGAATTGTAAGGTAGGAAACGCTGTCGAAGTGAAGAACAGTATAGTGATGGAAGGCACCCAGATACCTCACCACAACTACGTCGGTGACAGTGTGATAGGAAAAGACTGCAACTTAGGTTCAGGCACCAAAGTCGCTAATCTTCGATTGGACGAAAAAGAGATCTCGGTCATCCATCGGGAAGAAAAGATCCGTACTAAAAGAAGAAAACTTGGGGTCATTATGGGAGACGAAGTCAAGACGGGCATAAACAGCATGATAGATCCCGGCACTATAATCTGGGAAAAATGTTTCATAGGTCCCGGAACCGTAGCTAAAGGAGAGATCGGACCGGAAAGCAAGGTACAATGAAGATAGCACAGCTGAGCCCTTACTTCTATCCGCACCTGGGAGGTGTCGAATCCCATGTCCTGGAACTCTCAAAACATCTGATGGACTTAGGTCATGAAGTTTTCGTGGTCACTACCAAGCTGGAAGGGACAAGATCTGAAGAGATCATAGAGGGGGTGCCAGTCAAGCGGGTCGAGCCTCTAACTATCTTTCTTTCAACTCCCATAGTTCCAGGTATCAGGGAGATCCTCTCGAAAGAAGATTATGATATACTGCACAGCCATTCCCCACCGCCTTTGATGTCTTTTTTCGGAGTGAGAAGTTCAAAAAAGAAGGAAGTACCTTTTGTCCTAACTTATCACTGCGACTTGGAAATACCTCACACCTTCGGGCCGCTGATAGTCAATATTTACCAGCGGACTTTCGGCACCTACACGGTCAGCAAATCCGATAACATCATAACAACCACGACTTCATACGGCGCGACTTCAAAGGCCGTGTGGCGTCAAGATGCAGATATAATACCTAACGCTGTCGACGAGGAGAGATTCCATCCTTCGAACGACGGTAGCCAGATAAGGAAAAAACTAGGACTTGAAGACGAAAAATTGATAACCTATGTAGGAAGGATAGTTTATCACAAAGGGTTAGAGTACTTCGTAAGAGCCGCTAATTTTCTAAAAGATGAGAACGTGCAGTTCTTATTGGTGGGAACGGGAGATTTCAGATCTGAATTGGAAGACATAATCAAAAGAGAAAGATTGGAAGACAAAGTGATGTTCGCCGGTAGAGTACCGAACGAGGACCTTCCGAATTACTACGCAGCCACAGATATCTTCGTTTTGCCATCTGTCTCCAGGCTCGAAGCTTTCGGCATCGTCGCCTTAGAAGCTATGGCATCGTCCGTACCGGTCATCGTCTCCGATATACCAGGTGTTAGGGATGTGATTGTGGAAGGAAAACACGGTCTTTTGGCAGAACCGATGAACTCAGAGAACTTGGCTGGTAAAATAAGGACTTTGATCGAAAATCCAGATATGGCGGAGAGGATGGGAAAAAATGGTAGAAAAAGGGTAGAAGAGAGGTTTACATGGAGCAAAGTGGCTGAAGAGATAGAAGAATTTTATGAATCGGTGCTCAACGGATGATCTCCAGATCCACCTTTTCACCGTCGTAATCATAGGCCTGCCAGGAGTCTAGATCGTAAGGATATGCCATGATGATGTGTATCCTGCCGTATCTTCCGAACATGATGAGATCCCTTTTTGAAGGAGATGGATTGCGACTTGGATGTGTATGAACGACTCCCACTATAGAGTAATCGATAGGGAGGTTGCTCAACCTCAATATCGCGTTCATCGGCCCGGAAATAGTTCCCGGCACGAGGATAAGTTCTGATATAACACCGTCTATCTCTCTTAAGCCGGAAGCGAACTCATTCGGATGAGCGTCTTTAGCACTCTCGCTTATCATCTTCAAAACTCGTTCAGTTATACCCTTGATCTCCTTTTTACCGAATAGGCTCATCTTTTCACCAGTTTCTTCTTCACCTTCTCATAGAAATCATCCTCGAATCGGATGAATTTTGCCCTGTTATCGCTCTTTTTCACCTCTATAGTGTCATCTTTCCCTACGATACATTCTTTCTGTCCGTCCATCACCATAAGGCACGTCTTTTCCTCTTCTGTTAAGCGTATTTCAACAGACGTATTAGAAGGTAGCACATGTGGTTTTGCATCAAGGTCAAAAGAAGCTATGGGTACGGAGATGAAAACATCTAACTCTGGATTGACTATAGGCCCCCCAGAACTCAGACCATAAGAAGTTGAGCCGGTAGGAGTAGAGATTATCAGCCCATCGGCTCTAAAACGATCTATGAGTTTATCCCCATAGATGAGTTCTATCTCTCTGAGCTTAGCTATCTTATCGCTGTGAACAACCATCTCATTGACACACCCGCTCTCTTTTTTACCGTTCAACAACACATCAAGTTTCATCCTTTTATCTACAAAATATTCGCCTTGGTCGATCTTCTCTAGGGCCCTTTTCACATCGGAGATCTCAGTGCTAGTCAAAAAACCGACCGTGCCGGTGTTTACGCCCAAAGCAGGGATGTCTATAATCTGCAGAAGCCTCAAGAGAGTACCGTCTCCACCTACGCTCATCACAAAATCTATCCCTTCTTCTATCATTTCATCTAATGAGTAACTTTTGACCGCTAATCGCTCTGCCAAAGGGTTCTCGAAATAGACTTTCTCGACCACCTCATGATCTTGAAG
The DNA here is from genome assembly GCA_048621055.1 of Candidatus Natronoplasma sp. Lineage (GTDB taxonomy): Archaea > Thermoplasmatota > Thermoplasmata > Halarchaeoplasmatales > Halarchaeoplasmataceae > Natronoplasma. The sequence continues at coordinate 6,329 of JBMCXO010000021.1, forward strand.
TGGTTTTATTTCTTCAATCACTTCTTCATCAACCAGACCATAAACCCCAAATCTTAGACTCATAGCAGTTCCTCCTTAATTCCCTCATCATATATGGCGATTATGTCTTTTCTCTCAGTAGGACTGATACTCATGTTCAGTCTCTCACCGTTTTTGCCGTATACATCTCCACCGACTTCTCTCAGTATCAAGGTCGCTGCAGCGATATCCGTGATCCTGAGACTTTTCTTTTCACCAGGTGTTCTATGATAGAAAAGATCGAAAGTACCTTCAGCCACCATACACATCGAAAGTGCCGCTGATCCTAGTGATCTAACCCTCCTCACCTGAGGAGGGATCTCATAACTTTCAGGTACGGCGTTCTCACCTAGATACAACGAAACTGTTTTTTTATCACTCCTACCAGGATCCAACGGTTTATCATCTTTAAAGCTACCCTCGCCCCTCAAAGCGTGGTATTCGACTCCAGAAACCAAGTTTCTCACATATCCTACCTCGACCTCAGAGAGGTCTGTGGGCGTGTAGGCCAAGGAGATGCAGTAAAAAGGTATTTCAAATATCGCATTGTTCGTCCCGTCGACGGGATCCATTATCACGTATCCGTCGCTCTCCTGTTCCACCAGTCCAGCCTCCTCGCTAAGTATGGAAAGATCTGTATCACGGAGTAGATGATCTAAAGCAGCGTCTTCCGCTATCTGATCGACCTTTTTCGTTGGGGTGCCGTCGGCCCCTTCAGTGATCTCTTCTCCACTTCTTATTTCTTGAGATGCTATCGCCGCTGAGACCTTCTCTCCGCACCTTCTAAAATGGTCTAATATCTTTTTGCGCATAATTAGAGATACTATACTCCTTTTAAAAATGTTTTCTGGGATGAGAAAAAGAGCGATGCAAAACCATCATATCTTAGACACTTCGATATAGAGGAGTTCTTCTTCCATCTCTGATGGACTTCCGAACTTGCATTCGAGTCTTAATCTATGTTCACCTTTTTCAAGTCTCAAAGGAGTCTCTTCCGATATCAAAGGAAAGTTGTCTCCAACGAAGTGTCTACCTCCCTGTCCTCCTCTTAGTTTCCACTGTATCTGATCTCTGTACGTTCCGTTAGTTACCTCTAAAAACTCTATCTCACGGAACATACCATCTTCTAGTTGCAGTGTCAGAATATCAGAGTTGCCCTCACCGTGAAGGTATATCTGTCTCGCCTTCTCACCTATGAAAACCGCCTGCTCTTCTAGATCCTGTAGAACTCTCTGAGTGTCTTGATATCTTATCGAACTGTAAACTACCGGTAGTCCTAAAGAAAGTACCAGTGCGATTATCATCAACTGTAGAGGCAGACCTTCAAGGCCTCTCTCGTCTTCAACCAATCTCTTAAGTCCTTTCATGGCCCTGCAAGGCCATCAACGATAATTATAAAAGTGTTTTCTCTTTGAAGAGTTCTATTCTCTTTCTTTGCCTGATCAAGATCGGATCTTCAGGCTCAACGAATAGATGAGTTCGGATCTAATCTACCCTCTCGAGAACCAGATAAACTGGAAGGTCTGGCCATTCCCAACTCATCCTTTCACCGGTATAAGAAAAGGATATCTCGAAAGAGGAATATACCACTAGTGGGCGAAGTAAAGGATCGTCATATATCCTTAGTTCTTTCTCTTCTTCATAGTACTCATATTCGGTGATGTAGGTCGTATTGTTATATACTATCTTTACCGAGTTATTTTCTTCATAAAACGTGTATAGCGCGTCCTCCGGATAACCTGGGGGACGTTGCTCATACAGACGGGGCCACTCATCGGTCTCGTGTGAAACGTCCCAAGTCCCTATCAAGTTCTCCGTCAGCATCTAAAAGGTCGCCTGCGTGGTCATCTATACGGCCTAGACAACCTGAAAAACCCGCTGTTAAAAAAACTAGAACAGCCACTACGGCCAGGGCGGTAATCTTTGATCTTTTCATTTTTTCCCTATTTTGATTTATTCTAGAACAAACTAATAAATCTTACGAGCGGAAAACAAAGCTGTCTCCACAATTAGTTTTCTAGGAAAACTGATCATCTTTACTAAAAAATCATTGATAACCGGCCAAAACAAAAAAACATTTATCACATCATCATTTCCGATTTTCAAAGAGGAAGAGAAACATGTTGAGAGGAAATATGAAGGAAGACGATGATGGCATAGGCGGTTTCTTCCTCGATATACCGGTACTGCTGTTGATAATATTGGTCGTCATGGTTTTCACCACGTCGTTTTATCAAGTCTACATTCCTATCCAAGAAGAAAAAGATAGGATGGCACAGGATAGAATATGTATCGAAGTAAAAAATAGTTTGCAGAATTATCAAAAAATACTCGCTGAAGAAAACGAAAAGTTTTCTATGGAAAAATTAGAGGTCCTAGAAGAAGAAAGATTGAGGTCTCATCTGAAATTGGAAGCAGATTACGATTATAACATATCTTTTGAGGTACTAGAAAGTGAAGAAGTTTGGTATTTCGGGCAAAATGTAAGGAAAGATGATAACTCAGAGTCAGGCATCAGCTCTTATCGAACCCCTGTATCTCTGGTAGATGAAGCAGGAATTTCCCATCTAGGCAAACTGGAAGTGAACGTATGGAGAGATTGAAAGATAAAAAGAAAGATGAACATGGCGTACTGTCTATGATAGACGCCGCGTTATTCGGGATCACCATCTTAGTTGTCATGCTACTGGTATTTCAGCAGTTCGGTGGAGCTATGACTAGAGAAAGAGATCTAGAATCTTCCGAGTTTAGAAGAGAAAAAGTCCATGATATTCAAAAGGTCGCGTTATATTCGGTGATCGAAGAAACAGGATACGTGAATTTGAGTGAAAGCGAACCGAAGCCGGTTAGATTGGTAAATATCACTTTGGAAAGAGCCGTGAAGGATTATCTCTATCTAGACCATGTAAGCCAGAACGAGGAAACACTGAGCTATGACCTCTCCGAATTAGAGAGCGATATAGAGGAGATATACCGAATATGTGCCTGGGATGTGAGCCGATACAATTTTGCATTAGAATCTTCTTATGAAACCTCGGAGCTTTTCCTCTCAAATGTTCAGGATATCGATACTGAAGAGGACCTACCTTCGGAAAGAGCAGCTTCTACCGAATATATCTTTCTAGGAACAACTAGAGTCAATCTAACTCTATATGTATGGAGATGAAAAGATCAGAGATGTAGATATATATGATCTATTTCACCGTCTATTCTGAACTCAACCCAGCTTATATTTCTGTAAAGAGGATCATGAGCTTCAACTGCGTTCTGTATATAACTTTCGATCTCTTCAGTGGAAAACCCATCTAACGGTTCATTTTTTACTTCTATCAATACCATAGCTCTCCCAGGCGGTAGTTCAGCTACAGCTTTCTTCAAACTCTTGTCGATGAATTCTTCCACTGAATAGCTGGAATCCACGGGTCTAAGATTTGCAAAGGCCATCTTATCGTCTATCAGTAGATAAGGACGGTCTTCTCCGAAGGGCATCCATTCTACTCTTGAATCTTCCAAGTGTCCAACCATATAAAATGAAGCTAATTTTTCATATTCTCCAGAGTTCATTTTTCGAACGAAAGAGGGGAAGTGATCTGAATCTGAAAACATTTCGATCGAATCCGCAAAGTTCTCCAAGTCGATTTGATAGGAAACGTGCAATTGCTCTAGAGCCGAAGGTGTTACACCCGCTGCCGTGATCTTGGAAACGTATTCACCTTTGAAATCATCCTGAAGATATTTAAAGGACTCGATATCGGAGAGGTCTTCTATACTGAACTCTTTGTATCCCACGAAGTCCATATGTTCAAGATCTTTATCTAAAGATTTTAACGCTGTGCTGTAATCTTCTGTGTCTGTTCTATCAGAAAGATCTTGGATGAGATGGTCGTTAAAAGAAAGAAACGCCCTCAACTCCCTATTACGTGAACTTCCACGCTCTTCTTCTAGCCACTTTAATAGATGCGCGGTATTATCCTCGCCTATCAGCTCTAAACTTTTTGCCACCTGACCTATAGCGAAATCCTCATGTTCTACTTTGAACTGTTCAGCCGTTTCTATACGATCTAGACCGAAATTCGCTGCTAGGAAAACGCTCCGCCTTTTCGATGAGCCGTTTTCGGCGAAATCTTCGATCATCTGCATTTCTCTCAGCATCTCCTCCCCCTCTTGGGAGATACCGGTGATTGAAGAAGTCGATGATGAAATTTCATCGTGATAGAACTCTCTCATCGATTTTTTAGTCCGTTCAAAGGAGTTGTCTACTTTTTTTGGACCGTTAAATTCTCCAACATCATAAAGAAGGTAGTCGCCTTTTTCTTTCTCTATATCTATTGTGTAACCAGACTCTCTGAAGGTCTCATGTAGCGAATGCCATTCTACTCGATCCATTTCTAAGGGCATCATCCTGTCAGGGTAGAGTTTTTTGTCTTCATAAGATGAACTCATATAAAGGGGAATGAATTCATTTTCGAGTAGATATCCATATTCATTCTCAGGGATGATCGGGAACGACCTAGATGCATCTCTACTCAATTCGGATCTCGGATCGATAAGAAGGTCGTCTTGATGAGGATCATGATGCCTGTAAGTACCGGAAAGGACTTCTCTGTAACGTAAATCTTCCTCAAAATCCACTAGATAGCGGAACCCATTTTTACGGATCACCCAGGAATCCTTAGGGAACGTTTTCACTAAGTCGAAACCGTTATGAGGATACTCTTTTTTACTTCTATTTTCGACTCTGAAAACATCCAAGTGAGTATCTTTTTTCTTCTCAAGAAGATACATCTGCTCAGAGGTGGAAAAGGAAGGAACTGATGAATATGAATAGTCATCAGATTCGATGGATTGATCTAAATCTCTCGCCCGGTTCATATAAACCAATTCTATCTCAGATCTGATACGAACCACGATATGATCTAAAACTATTTCGCCATCGGGATTTTCCATCTCGCCCAAGTCGAATTCTATATTTATCATGTTCCCATCGATCTCTTCCGATGGTATACGCCTAGATAGCAGAGTTTTGTGATATGCTCCTTCCTTCTCATCAGATATTCGATAAAGATTCGTTATTTTTCTTTTCCATCGAGGTTCATACGTCAACATATCTCTTTTTTTGAGCACTTCTACAGCAATATCTTGGTCATTTGAAAATTTATTTTTTCCCATCTCGACAGTCAATTCCGCCTTATTTTCCGTGCCATTAAATACATTCTTATCTACAGATGCATCAGCTATATTAGGTGTAGAGACAGAGCGAGGACGATACTTATTTTTTGATAGAGGTACAGGTGAAATCACCTCATTAAAACTTGAATAAGACCGACCTTCGAACTTCTCATTCAATTCCGTGAAGGAATATCTCTCAGAAACAAATCCAGTTCCACCTTCAGAAGAAAGTTGGATCTCCATCTCAGAAATAAAATATTTGAAGGATAAAGCCGTGCTGTAATAATCACCATAACTACTCGAAAAAGGATTGACCCATTCCTGGCTATTGGGGATATCTCCGCTGTACACCCTTGTATCTGTATCAGAGACTTCCTGAAGTTGGATCATATCTCCACTTTCATGATTCATGTCCACTTCAATATCTAGTGGGTGAGAAATACTAGAAGGCCCTAAAGACCTATTCTCGTAGAGTTTGAGTTGGCCTCTTGGAGCTGAGATCACCGGCGTTCTAAATAAACCATCTTCTCCACTGTGAGTATATCCTAAAGCTCTCGATTGAGAAGAGATGATTTCTCTATAATCCCTCATACTCCGGATCAAGGCATCTAAGGTATTAGATGTAGTTCTATAAAAACTGGCATCCGCATAGTCAGAATAGGGTTCTTCGCAAACGTTCTGATCGATGAGGTGGTCTGAAATCATATCCAACTCAGTTCTCACGGTTTCTAATAACGATATAGATCTCTCGAATGCGACCTCATCCCACCATCTATCGATATCGTTCATATTGGAGGAACTGACCGCCTCATCAGTAAAATCTACAGAGACTTCCGTCAGATAGTCTTCGAGAAGATTTTCAGACTGTGGATCGCCTTCGCCTCTCAAGATACTCATAGCTCTGCTTTTTTGTTCTCCCTCTCTCGGCCGTATCAAATCGAATATATTCTGATTTATAAGTTTGAAAAGATTTCTTGAGTTTGTGTGATCCAATAGAGTCGGAGATTCGAATTCACGGACCATCTCTTGGGTGAAAGCACCTATAGCCCTATATCCTATGGACTGGTCGGTCCGCTTACCTGGCTCTATGTGTTCAGCAAGTTCATATTTTTCCAGAGACCAGCCATAAGAAGAAGTCAATTCTTCTGCCGATGCAGTCAAAAATTCATCGGTCAGATTCAGATAGTTTTTTTGAACTCCATTTCCTTCCCCTTCCTCGTGAAGATGGTCATAGGCTTCGGATCGCCATTTTTTACCGGGATATTCGTCGATCATCTCCAAGATTTCTTCAGTATATTCTTTAGCCTCTTGATCTAAACCTAAAATCGTTGTTTCTACTTCTTCTATCCTCTCTTCCAATTCGTCATGATCATCTTTAAGATTCTGAGTTATGTAAGGGCTCTCTTGCTTATCAAAGAGTCGATTTTCTTTCAGATCTAAGAGTGGTTCCAAAGTTTCATTGAGGCTCTCCCATACCTCATCATGTTCTGCATCGCCCTCATACCAATCAGCTTCATCATACTCCTCTATACTGATAGTTATCTCCTCGTGGCTTGTCTCAGCAGTTTTCTTAAGACTGCGAGCTCTGCTCCGCATCTCTCCTCTAATTTTGTCTTGAACACCTATATGTATGCCTGTGTTGTTAATCTGGTCTACACCTCTGTTACCGCTTTTCTCATCGAAACCCCAGTTGTTAAGAAAGTACATATAAAAAAAGGGTGCTGCAGTATCATCATAAGAACCCTCTTCGAATCCAAAGGACATGGAGAGATTTTTAGCACGGTGAAGTATAGATTTAGTGATCTGATTCGTTCCTTCATCCCCTACTATGCTCACATCTCTCATCCAAGACATCGGCTCCATACCTTCTATCTCTCCAATGACGAATTGCTCCACCTCTTCAGAATCAACTTTGAAACTATTCAAAACTTCCTGCATCTCACTAGAATATATACTGAGCATGACTCTCAGGTAGCTATTCTCATAACTGAGTTCATCCGCTGAATTTATCTTGCTTTCAAACTCTTGATATTTCCAGGATTTTTGTTCATCGATCTCCCCTCTCACAAGATCGTTGATCATCCAAAACGAAGTTTCCGTCCACTCTTCACTATCTTCTACAATACTAATAAAATCCTCACCATTGATCCTCTTCAAAAATAATTCCGGCAAAAACATTTTCTCCGAAAGTAAACCTTTCTCCTGAAACAGGCTTATTATAAGGCCCTGCAGATTGACTTTGTTATTCCGGCCTTCACCGATGAGATCGAGAACAGTTTTCTCTTCGGTACGAAAATAATCAGAAATTGACTCCAACAGTTTTTCATCATATGATCGGAAAGTCCTTATCTGTTCCAACAGCAGTGCCAATTTTGTTATATGGATGAACTCCTCCTCAGAGATCAATGAATCTCTTGAGATCATTCCTTCGTCTCTTCTATACCCCTCCAAGAAACCGTTTGTATTCTCCTCCCAAACATTTTCTCTTTTCTCTCCACCTCCCGAAGCTCCGGCTTCGTACTCCTTTAACCATCCGCTATCGAAGCTCTCGGAAAAGGATTCTTTGAATCCAATATCGTCCTCAAAAGCGAGGCTGTAAACTTTGATGTTCATATAGCTAGATATCATACAATCAACCATTTTTCTTACCTCGGTGAGGTCGAAATTTCTCATCCTTTCAGACAATATGAAAAAGTCTGTTTTTACTTCCTCCTCAATCTCGAGCTTCCTTGTAGATAAAATCCCAACTCCTGGATTTTCGATGTTCGCATGAACCGTTCTTTTCACCTTGAAAAATCCAGGTATTTCAGACCGCCCTTCTTCACCTACTCTCTTATCATCAAGGTAGAGTGGGATGAATTCTACATCCGATTGGTTTTCCATAAGAGGTCTCAGATGAAAGTCAAGGTTTAGATTACCACTTTGAATCACATCAGTGTATCTTTTCTCGAAATTATCTTCAAATATCTCTGTCGTTCGTTCTCCCACCCTGTTTTTTAATTCATCTAGAGTATTATCACTCCCTAGTTCTTCTTTTACTGACTCTACGGCTAGATATCCCGCTTCCTGAGCCAAGTTCTCTAACTCGGCTTCAACACTCTCTATCTCTCTTTCGATCTCTTTGAATTCCGCAAGTTCGATTATGTCTTCCTGACTCTCAGATCTTACCCCTGCAAAATATGCACCTGCAAAGATAGAGATGAGTATTATAAACACGCCCAGCATCGCGAAGACCATCATCCCTCTTTCGTCCCTCTTCAGTCTATCGGGTGTCTTCAAAGTGTGTCCACCTCGGAAACGAATATATGAGTTCGAGCCACATCACCTTCTCGAAGTTCGACCTTGTGTAGTTCTATATCATTTTCTCCAGAACGTATCTCTAGCTGCGAGGCCTGAGAATCCTTCCACCTTTTTTCATCCTCATCCAGCTCTCCTGTATCGTTCAGTTCACCAAGTTCCCACACATGAACATTTCCCTGTAATCCCTCAACGACCGACAGGCCGTCTTTTTCGATCCTGACGTAATCTGTTTGGATCTTGATGATGTATGACTCACCTCGGACCTCAGGCGACAGGAAGATCCCTTCTGAACTTTCGTCGAAGGTGATCCTCTGGCTCATCTCATCAACATCAGCTTTCTCCATCTTGTCGATCACTCTGGATATCTTACCACAACGGTTCTTCAACTCCTCCTTTTCCATCGATTCCAACTGATGATGGAATACCGTGGTCACCGAAGATATCAAGATCACCCCGGCCATCAGCAAAACGAGCTTCGATTGTAACCACTGGATCATCGACATCCACTCTAAACAGCTCGATAGGGTCTAAAATACTTAGTTATATAATATTTTTGGAAAAGTTATTTTAAAATCTTTCGCTGTAAAAAATATAGACGTTAGAAATTTAACTAACAGGTGAGTTTGAACGAGGAAATCATAGAGATGATAAATCCAACTTTACCGTCTCTTATTTTTGTAAATCACCACTAGGAACACCGCCGCTAACAGTAGAGTAAATGTAAATCCTGGGATGGGGTCTTCAGTTCCCTCATCATCTCCTTCTCCATCTGCCACTTCTCTTTCGAAGATGGCTGTTATCGTCTTATCGCTGTTCATAGTAATTTTTATCTCCTTCTTTTCCGTATCCTCCTCAGGTAATTCTCCTTCCCAACGAAGGAACTCCTGATGTTCTTCTGCGATTGCTTTGAGGGTAACACTTGTATCTTCTTCGAACTCGTTAGTCCATCCATCTCCTACCTCTTTTCCATTCACTTCTACTGTTCCATTATGCTCCATATTTATCGTAAAATTGTATTTCTTTACAAAACGCGCTGTGAGGTTTTTATTTTCATCCATCGTGATGTTTATCCCCTTTTCCGTTCCTTCATAATCTCCAGTCCACTCAAGAAAATCCCAGCCTTCATCAGACATTGCCTTTAGTTCAACTTCGGTGCCCTCTGCATATACCTCTTTCTTGGGATTTTCTGTTATTTCCTGACCATCGACTTCAACTGTACCTTCCCCTTTGATATCAATTGTCAGAGAATTTAATTCCAAATTCTCTATATCCAATCTTCGCCCCCAGCCTTCATCTATATTGAAATTAGTGGAATAACCTTCAATTTGGATTGAGAAGATATCATCACTTTCATATCCTTCCTCGACAAAGTTTCCAAAATTTAATTCATAATAACCGTTCTTGTCCGTGTTTACTGATATCTTTTCTTCTGTATCGAGATTTTCGATAGTCACCTCTCTGTTTCTGATAGGGTCTCCTTCATCATCGGTGACATTCCCGTAAACTATGTAAGGGGAAGGAGGATAAATATCTTCATACCTATCGCCTAAATCCACATCTGCTGTTCTAGCCTGATAAACAAGGGAATCGTAGACATCCTGATTTATATCCATTATGTATTCTTCATCGGGATAAAATCCGCCCATACCTTCCCCAGGAGTATAGAGTTCATAACAGAGGCTTACAGCCCCGGTCTCCTCGTAAACCCAATCGATCGTACCACCGGGTGCCGTATAACCGATTTGTTCATCGGGCTGTCCATAACTGTACTGTTCCTCTTCATCGCCCAAACGAGAGGTCATCGATGTCATGTCATCAGCCATATCTCTATACCAACTGTCATGAGGAGAAGGATCGCCTTTATAGGCCCAGGGGATCAATAGGGTTCCTGCGTGACTGTGGATATCTTGAAACGAATCGATATCTTTAGAGAGGATGAAATCGCGAAGATGCTGAGTTTCATATTCCGAAAAAGGTTCTTCTCCATGATATGTGTCCGAACCGGGATCGGGATTTCCACTCTCCCAATCGATATCCCAGTTCCTATTCAGATCGACGCCTACATCCGTTGAAGTACCTACAGATTCATTCCTGTTCTTCCGCCATCCTCTTCTCTGGTTTAAATCCCCATTTCCATCGTGGATATAACCGTCGGGATTCACCATAGGAGCAACATAGATCTGCCTGTTGTTGACCATCCAGGTTATCGTCTCGTTTGAACCGTAACCTTCAACGATCCTCCAGAGGTAATAGGATGCGACTTGATTGGTCGACCATTCTCTAGCGTGGATATTCCCCTGAAGAAAAACGCTGGGTTCGTCCTCTTCCTCAGAAACGTTATCGGAGACCTTTATCACCCATATATCTCTCCCCTCCCAGGATTCTCCAAGATGGATCTTTTCAGTGATATTTGGATTTTCAGCTATCAGATCGTCGTACCATTCGTTCAATTGTTGGACCGAAGGATATTCGTTCTTGAAAGGATAGCTATCGAGTAGATCCTCATCAGATTTCACACTTTCTTCTGCTCTAGGCGTCTCGCCTCCGACTTTCACCAGCGTTCCGCTGATTACTAGGGAAAAAATAATGGCGATGATCAATATCTTTCTTTTCATCCTATCATCTCTATTTGATGGTAAGTTCAATATACAGATAGGTTTAAATATTTTAGGAAAACGGACATCTCGAGATCAAAATGACCATTTTGATGTTTGCAATAATCTCTAGAGAGCTCGACGGAGCTATCGAATCACATCTACAATCAACGCTTCTTCTCATACTGCGCTATTGTGATGCCGATCAATATCACGGATCCAAAGATAAAGGTCTGCAGAGTTATAGTTTCGTTCGCGAAAAGATAGGAGAAGATGATACCAAAAAATGGAATGAGATAGACGAACAGGATCTGTTTGGATAGTTCTTTCGTCCTCAAAACGTAATACCATAGGAGGAGCACTATCCCGTTAGCGAAAAGACCGAGATAGATCGCTAAGATCCAAGAACTAGTAGGGATCCCTACCATCTGTGTAGTGTCCTCTAAAATAAAAGCAGTAGGTAAAAAAAGTATCACGGAGATAAATAGTGAAACTGAAAGGATACTCAATGGATTGTAATCATCGAGGGCTTTTTTGACTAGCAACCCAGAAATAGCATAAAAGACCGAACTACCCAAGAGCATAAGATTTCCTATCAACGTCGCTCCATGTAACACTACTCCACCTCTAGTGACCAACATGACAGTACCTGATAATGCGATTGCTGTACCGGATGCTTTCTTCATACCTATATATTCGCCCAAAAACAGAGCGGAAAGAAAAATCGTGAAGATCGGAGCTGTAGCTTGAAGAAGAGAACTCATGGAAGCCGCTGTTTCAGGATGCATCATGGTCATACCGACGTTTTGGGAGATCAGCGGAAGATAGAACTGTGTTAAAGCTATCCCTACAATGATCAAAAGATCTTCCTTAGCAGGCTTCATCGTGTTCCTAAAGCCGATCCTCCATAAAGTGAAAAGAGCTATTGGCATAAATCCAAATATCGCTCTAAATAGGCCGAGAGTTATCGGCTGTATGCTTCCCAAAGCTATCTTTATAGCGGGAAAAGTGGATCCCCACATGATTACAGCTAGAAGTAAAACGAGAAAATTTTTAACCTCTACCTTAGGTTTTTGGCCCATCGACCTATGAATTTAAAAATCATATAACTAATTTTTCTCCGACTC
>JBMCXO010000022.1:0-17891 GCA_048621055.1 Candidatus Natronoplasma sp.
ACTCCCTTTTCCTTTTAGAGAATTCGCTCTCAATTTCTAGATCACCTAGTGAATCTAAAGCTTCTTCTGCGTCCTCAATTACGCCTGAATAATTTTCCTCCTCAAGTTTTTTCTCAGCATTCTCTAGTAGTTCATTCACTGAGGCGTCATCTTCAAGCTTACCTTTTTCTCTCAATTTAGAGAGTTTAGAACGCCCTTCGGATATTTTTTCGCGAGCTTCTTTTCTCATCTTTCTATTTTCTTCAGCTTGTATCCTCACATTTATCGATGATTCAATGGAATCAGAGTAGTCTCCTTCATCCTTCTTTTCCTTAGATTTTTCAAGCTCTTTTTCAAAAGATTCTACATCTACTCCAGTTTCTTCCGCCTTTTCAACCTCTTTTTTAGATTCATCGTAAAGCTGTTGAGAAAAATCGGAGAGGAAGTCATTCAGATCATTTAAGGCTTCGGCATACATTTCTTCCTTCACGTAACTTTCAGCTTCTTCGATCTTATCTCTATAAGTGTCTAAATCTATAGAATCTTTATCAGCCTCTCCGATCTCAGATAAAATTTGTGAATTTTTTTCTATAAGTTCTTCTATAGTTTCTATTTTTGCTTCCTCAAAAATTTTTTCTGCCTCTTTAAGCGTCTCCACCCCAGTATGATAGGATCCCTCATCTATTTTGTTCTCACAATCTTCGATGAGTTCAACGATATCCTCTTCAACTTCATCATCGAGCCCTTTGATATCATTTAGGCTCTTTTGCAATTCTTGGATCCTTTCATCCAATCTGCTTTTGATTTTTTCCCGGATGCTGTTTTTACCCTTTTGAGCCATATCGGCGGCTTCAACATATTCGGAAGAACTGAGTTTTTCCTCACTTTCTTCCTTTTCTTTAGAAAATTCTTTTATATCGATACCTAGCTCATCAGCAGCTTCGTTCAATTCCCCAAATTTATTGATGATGTCTAAAATTTTGTCATGAACTTCGCTTTCAATCTTATCGTCAACTTCTTCTAGTACGGAGATAGCTTCGTCTGTTTTTTTCTCTTCTAGTTTTTCTTCTGCTTCGTCGATCAGGTCTGCTAGAGCAGAAAGATCTTCATCCAATACCTCTCTTAATCTGCTCAATTCTTCACCCTTATCCGCTATGTCTTTTTTAGCTTTTTCCAATTCTTTTGTGAGACCCTGAACTTCTTCTCTACCCTTTCTAGCCCACTCGAGGGCTTCTTTATATTCATCGTTTTTTAAGGAATTTCTAGCCTTTTTTAATAACTCCATGGGCTTCTCTATATTAGCTCCCATCTCTTTGGCCTTTATGAAGTCCTCTCTAGATTCCGCGATCGTATTCAATACTTTATCAAATTTTGCCTCTTCGATCTGTTCGAAAGCGTCTTCCAAACGGCTTTCAGCTTCTTCTATATTATTTTCCTCTTTAAGCTTTTCAGCTTCTTCACGAATCTTCTCTACAGAGCCAGTGTCAGCCCCAATATCTTGCGCTTCTTTGATTTCATATGTCAATTTATTGAATTTGTCTCTCAAGATTTCCTCTCCATAAAGCGGATTTATTTCATCTCTGCTTATTTCGATCAAGTCTACTGCTTCTAAATATTCACCATCATCTATTTTGGAACTAACATCCTTCAAATATCTCTCAGCGTCTTTTATATCGACTCCATGTTCCTTCAATTGATTTTTTCTTCCTTTTAACGTTTCTAACCTTTCGTTCAAACCACTTTTAACTTCATCGCCAAAAGTTTCTTTAGTATCCTCTAACAGGGAAAATGTTCTCCGATAATCCTCAGCTTCAAGTGAATATTCTGCTTTTGAAATGAACTCACCAGCTTTTTCTTTTGAATCAGCAGATTCGTTTAACATCTCTATGATCGATTTCAGCTTTTCTAATTCTTCATTTAAACTCTTATTTATTATCTCGTCGGATTCATCCTCAAGCTCAAAAACCTTCTCAAAACCCTCCTTGAGTTTTCCATCTTGTATGAGACTTCGGCTTTCGTCTATCTTTTCCTGAAGCGAATCTAAATCGATATCTTCACCAGCCTCTTGAAGAAGTTTCTCGATCGGATCTATGATCTCACTGTGTTCTTCTAAACTTTTTTTATTGATCTCTTCGATGACCTCTTGAAAAAGATCGTACCCTTCTTCAAAATTCTTTTTATCTAATTCCTCTTTTCCTTTTTCGAACTGTTCCTTCAACCCATCAAGCTCGATTTCTAATCCCAGGGAGTTTACGACTTCAAGGGATTCTTTAGCCCGCTCTTCTTTATTTTTGGCTTCCTTCTTCTTTTCAGCGGTTTTCTTTGCCTTCTCTTCCATCTCCTTGGCTAGTTGTCTAGCCTTGAGATATTTACCTGACATTTATTCCACCCTTGAGATCGGATGTCATCGGTTTGATTGCTACATTCATACATATCCTCGATCTTGTCTTCGTTTATACTTATGTTAACAAGGTTTATTGTTTTTTCTATTTTTTTAACATCACGGAACATGATTTTTTAGATGCTGCTTAGGGGGTAAAGCGACAAGGGGGAAATTAACATTTTGGTTTAGGAATTAATGTTTTTTGGTCTTTTTATCATTGCACGCCTCCAAAATCTTTTTATCTCCCATATATTTATCGATATAGATATCGGTGGATAATATGGAGTTAGTTGAATGTGTACCTAATTTCTCAGAAGGACGGGACAAAAGTGTGATAGATGAAATCGTTGATGATATCAAATCGTTAGATGAAATAGAAGTCAAAGATGTTGATATGGGGGAAGATACCAACAGAACAGTAGTAACTTTTGTAGGATCACCTGAAGGAGTTAAAGAGGGAGCTTTCAAAGGTATCAAAAAAGCCTCGGAACTTATAGATATGAGCCAGCATGAAGGAAGTCATCCGAGGATGGGAGCAACTGATGTTTGTCCTTTCGTACCAGTCAAAAATGTTACTATGGAAGATTGTGTTGAGATCGCTAATGATCTTGGAAATAAGGTGGGTGAAGAATTAGGTATACCTGTATATCTCTATGAGGAAGCCGCTACAGAGACAAAAAGAGAAAACCTAGCAACTATCAGGAGCGGGCAGTATGAAGGTTTGGACGAAAAGCTGGTCGATCCGGAATGGAAACCTGATTACGGACCAGCGGAATGGAACGATAGGGTTAAAAAAACAGGCGCTACCGTCATCGGAGCACGAGAATTTCTGATAGCATATAACATAAATCTAAACACTAAAAACAAAAAGATAGCTTGGGACATAGCTCTCGAGATGAGAAGGAGAGGAAGGGCAAAGAGGAAGAACAGCCCGGATCAACACTACTGGAAAGGTAAGATCGTTAGGTACCGCGAGGATGAATTTCCCTGCGGTGAGTGCGAGTTTGTAGGAGAGACTTTCCAGGAAGTGAAAGAACACACTCAGAAAGAACACGGTTACGATCTCCAGGAGTTCCTCGAAAAGGAATATGACTATGACATTAACGACTTGGAAGGAAAAGCCGTAAAGCAAAGAGGCAACTTTGATCACTGCAAAGCCATAGGATGGTACGTGGACGAGTATGAAAGAGCCCAGGTTTCGGTCAATCTCACCAACTTCAAAGAGACCAGCCTGCACGACGTTTACGAGTTCGCTAGAGACAGATCGAGGGAGATGGGAGCTAGAGTGACTGGCAGCGAGATCGTTGGCCTGGCTCCATACAAAGCACTCTTGAAGTCCGGAAAGTACTATCTAGACAAGATGAACCAATCCAAGGGCATACCGGAAGAAGACATCATAGAGAGGGCGATACAATCACTTGGTCTAAGGGATGTTGCAGAATTCGATCCTGAAGAGAAGTTGATAGGAGGCCCGATGAAAGCGGAAGAAGCTCTTGTCGATATGAAAGTGGATGATTTCGTCCACGAAGTATCTAGAGATTCATCTACGCCTGGTGGAGGAAGCATAGCCGCACTTTCGGGCGCGATAGGTGCAGCTCTTTCCTCCATGGTTTCCAATCTATCCACAGGAGGAAGAGGTACGGCTGATGTAGACTCAAAACTCATGCCTGTGGCGGAAGAGGCGCAGGGATTGAAGGACGAACTTTTGAGAACTGTAGACGAAGACACCAACGCGTTCGACAAGTACATGGAAGCAAAGAGGATGCCTAAATCTACAGAGGAAGAAAGAAAGAGAAGGAAAAAGGCGATGCAGGAAGGTCTGAAACACGCGGTGGAAGTTCCAATGGATACCGCAAAAACTTCCGCTAAAGTGATCGATCTCGCCGAAAAAGCATCAGAATATGGAAAGAAAGATGCGGTAAGCGATGCTCTTGTCGCTGCGCAGATGGCCTATTCCGGCGTCGTCGGAGGAATAGCGAACGTGAAGATCAATCTTGGCGACATAGAAGACGAGGATTTCATAGAAGAGATGCTAGAAGAGTGCGAGAGATTGAAGGAAGAATACATGCAAAAGAAGTCGGAAGTTATAGAAAAGGCTGAAGATAGATTGTAAAAAGACCTCAAAACCCCTTTCTATTACTCTTCTAAAAAACTTTTTAATCTTTGTCAGCTCTATATCTAAACAATGCTAGAAGGAGAACTTACTTAGATAAATTCCGAAAATGTAGAGGACGTGATATGCTGCCCAGGAGGTCTTGAAGTCCAACACAAGGGTTTCAGATGTGATATCTCTCCCGTGTTGAAATGGAGGAAGGAGATGTTTAAGTCCGGGATGGAAGGACTCATATTATATCATGAAGGAGAACCTACCGGTTTCATAGAATACATGCCTGTAGAAAAGGCCCCTTATCCTATAGAAGGCAAAAACCTCGCGGTAATCATGTGCTTTCACTGGGCATCTCAGGAAAATGATGAACATCACACTGTAGAAAAAGAATTGTTGGAAGCAGCGATAGATGAGATAAGAACCGAGTTTGGAGGCGCTGCCGCGTTAGCATGGGACCATCAAGTTCACTTTTCTATAGAGATTTTCAAAGATGTCGGATTTTCTGAAGTCAGTTCTCACGATTACATCTCTTTGATGTGGATTCCTTTCAGTTCGAGCATAGAAAGACCGGATATGTTAGGGCCAAATTACAAGCCCGAAGATCTTTCAGTAGAAGGGAAATTAGCCGTAGAACTCGGGTACAGCAATAGATGCCCATACAGTATCAACGATCATGAAAAGGTAAAGGAAGCCGTCTCAGAATTGAATGACGACAGGATAGTGTTCCGACCGCATCGGATAGACACTAAAAAAGAGGCTGTAGAGTTTTCGAAAAGAGCGTGGAATTGGAACTGGCTCTTTTTGAATGGAGATGAAGTCGACCACATGAAAAAGAGTAAGGAAGAACTGAAGGATATCATAGAGAAAAAACTTGAAGAATTGGCTTGAAGAAACTAACAACATACAAATAAGGATATTCATATTATTTAGTGAAGATGAAGATCATCGATAAGATACTAGACGATGGGATCAAAAACGTTTCTGAGGAGGAGTATCTTGCTCTGATCAACAAGGCAAAAAACAGCCTAGAAAACAAAAACCTTGTCGAAAAGGATGAAGGCGAATTCTTCGTCGTTGGAGACACTCACGGGAATTTGGAAGCTGCTAGAAAACCAGCCGAACGCGCTCTTGAAGAGGACATACCGATCGTTTATCTTGGCGATTACGTCGATAGAGGAGAGAAACAGCTCGAGAATCTGGCCTATGTGTTATTTCTGAAGATACAGGAACCGGAAAAGGTGATCCTGTTGAGGGGAAATCACGAGACAGAGAGTATGAACCAGAAGTATGGTTTCCTCAGGGAAGTGAATAGAAGATATTCTATAGATCTCTTCCAAGAGATACTCTATCTTTACGAAAAGATGCCGGTAGCTGCTCTCCTCGGTGAAGAATATTTTTCTGTACACGGCGGCATACCGAGAGGTGTCACTTCACTATCTAAGATAGATGAACTCGATCATGATGACGATTCATACAAGGAGATGTTTTGGAACGACCCGAGCGAGGATATCTGGGAGTTCGCCCCTAACCGCAAAAGAGGTGGGTTCGAACTCTACGGAGAGGGAGCCGTGGAAGACTTCCTAGAGGAGAACGGCCTTTCCATGGTAATCAGGGCGCACGAAGTTCACAGATCTGGCTACAAATACTATTTTGATAAAAAGCTTCTTTCGATATTTTCAGTGTCGAACTACAGAGGAGGTAATCAAGGGAAATTCGCCCATGTGAAAGGGTCTGAAATAGAATTGATCAACAATCCGTAATCAAAGAAAGTCTAGAAGTTCCCTAAGATCATCCAATCCATCTTTGTTCTCATCTCGATTCAACAGGTACGATCGCATTCCAGCCTTTTTCGAAGATACATAATCGTTCTCTCGATCATCTCCCACATGTATCACTTTGTTTGACTCTACATCTAGCTCCTTAGAAATTTCTTTGTAGAAGTATGGGGATTTGCTACTCATCCCATAATCTGATACTGAGGAGTAGAGTTTCGCAAAAAAGGTCTGGTATTCATCGAGGCCTACTTCTATGAACATCTTGCTCCCGTTTGAGATTATTATCAATGTGTATTCTTCATGAAGCTCCTTTATGACCTCCTTTGCATCATCAAAAAGGTCATACTTAGTCCTGAGTCCTTCAAGTACATCTCTTGGCTTTTCTTCCAACTCATATTTTAAGAACCAGTAATCTGGTTCGTACCACCTGATATCGTCTTTCCCCATTTCGTCGTACACTTTCATGAACCTCTCTTGAGCTTTTTTCAGGTCCAAACCGGTCTTTTGAGAATACAGCTCAGGTATTTTTTTCAACCAAAATTCGTCAGCAAATTCTTTTGGGATCAAAGTCCCGTCCATGTCGAATGAAATGACTTCTATATCTTCTTCCTCGCTAATTTGATCACCTCTCGTGTCTTATCAATATTTCAACTTACTCCTGCCCTCCTATATTTAGAGGATTAAGTGCCATATATCAGGTATGAATTCAAACATCTTTTTCCATCATCGGCATGTTTATCTCGTGTTCTCTTGCGAAGTTTTTAGCCTTCTCATAACCAGCGTCGGCATGTCTAACCACACCTATTCCAGGATCGGTCTTGAACACTCTCTCGATGTTCTCTTCAGACTCTTTCGTTCCATCAGCTACCACGACCATCCCTGCGTGGGTGGAAAGTCCGATACCGACTCCTCCTCCGTTATGGATTGAGATGCTATCTGCGCCTGCACTGGTATTGAGCAGAGCGTTCAACAAAGGCCAATCCGCTACTGCGTCACTCCCATCTTTCATGTTTTCTGTCTCTCTGTTCGGACTCGCGACGCTTCCTGTATCGAGATGATCTCTTGTGATCGATATCGGTGCCTTTAACTCTCCGTTTTTAACCATCTCGTTTATCCTTTTCGCGAACCTTTCTCTTTCGCCGTATCCGAGCCAGCATACCCTGGCAGGAAGACCTTCCCAAGGCAAGTGCTCCTCAGCAAGATCTATCCAATTCACCAGCTGCTCGTTATCCGAAAACAGTTCCTTGACAACTTCGTCCGTTTTCAGTATATCTTCAGGGTCTCCAGACAATGCCATCCATCTGAAGGGTCCTCTCCCCTCACAGAACATCGGTCTTATATAAGCGGGTACGAAGCCCGGGTATTCAAAAGCGTTCTCGAACCCAGCTTCATAAGCCTGACCTCTCAAATTGTTACCGTAATCAAAAGCTATAGAACCTTCTCCCTGCATCTCCACCATGGTCTTGCAGTGTAATTTCATAGACTCCATGCTTCTCTTCTTGTACTCTTCGGGATCCGACTCTTTCAGACCCAATGCCTCTTTAAAGGTCATATCTTTCGGGAAGTACGACATCGCGTCGTGGGCACTGGTCTGATCGGTGACCATATCGGGAACTATATCTCTATCCAAAATCTCAGGATGAGTTTCAGCGGTATTTCCTATAAGACCTACAGCTTTAGCCTCACCTTCCTCTTTAGAGTTCTGGCAGACCTCTAATGCCTCGTCAAGATCTTCAAGAACGATATCACAGTAACCCGCGTCTAACCTCTTATCCGCTCTTTCAGGATTGATCTCAACAACAAGAGCTACGCCGCCGTTCATCTTGATAGCGAGAGGCTGTGCACCTCCCATCCCTCCCAGACCGCCGCTTAGACATAACTTGCCTTTCAAGTCCGCATCGTAATGCTTTCTCGCTGCCGCGGCGAAAGTCTCGTAAGTACCCTGAATTATACCCTGGGTACCTATATAACACCAGCTTCCAGCGGTCATTTGGCCGTACATCATAAGTCCTAGATCTTCGAGCTCGTAGAATTTATCCCAGTTGGACCATTTTGGAACAAGATTTGAATTCGCTATAAGAACGCGGGGCGATCTCTCATGAGTCTGAAAGATCCCAACCGGTTTACCGCTTTGGACCAGCAAAGTTTCATCGTTCTCAAGCTCTTTCAAACTCTCCACTATCTGCTCGTAGCACTCCCAATTACGGGCTGCCTTTCCTGAGCCGCCATAAACTATAAGATTGTCAGGATCCTCAGCATTCTCTAGATTATTTTTCAACTGTCTGAGCATCGCCTCCTGTTTCCAACCCTTACAGTTCAATTCTGTACCACGGGGAGCTTTTATATCTACCATCTTAACACCTATATTCCATCTATTGAGCTATAGAGGAAAAAAGTATAAAAAATTAGTCATCAGGGATTTCTTTCGTCATTCAAGATATCAGTCGTTGAAAAGAGTGGGCAGCTTCTCTATGATGTCCTCCGGTATCAGGCCCCATCTCACTTCTTCGAAGGCCTTATCTCCGGCTCTGGTTGTCATATAAGTTCCGATCCTGGCAGAAGTAAAAGCACTCTCTCCTTTGCTCATCAGGGCTCCGATCACACCGGATAGTACGTCTCCAGTCCCTCCAACGGTCATCGCTGGATTTCCGAAGTCGTTCCGTCTGTACTCTTCGCCATCGGTGATGTAATCATCAACACCTTTCACGACCAGAACCACTGACTTTCCATTGACGAATGCATTCGCTTTCTCTTCGATATTTTCGTCTTTCTCCTCTTCGCCGAGGATCATCTCGAATTCTCCTCTGTGAGGTGTGAGAACCGTAGGAGAATTAAAATCAGTGCTTTCGTCTACCGCCTTAAGAGCGTCGGCGTCTATGAGCATTGGTAGATCCGCCCTATCTATAATTTTCTCAACTGCTTCTATCATTTCTTCATCGTCTCCCAACCCCGGACCTATAACGACTGAATCGCAATAATCCGATAAAGACAATATCTCCTCGACGTGCATTTCCTTAAGCCTCTCGCCTTCGAGAGGATGTGTCAGAAAGTCGGGTGAGTAACCCGCCACGACTTCAGCGATAGAAGAGGGCACCGCTAGATGAACTAGATCAACTCCAGTTCTATATGCTGCTTTAGCTGCTAGAGCAGGTGCACCTGTGTAAGGGCCTCCACCGATTATCAGCAGTCTGCCGTTTTCGCCCTTATGAGAATCTTTTTGGGACCTTGGATAGAGGAGCAATTCTCCAGGTCCGGTATTATTTATGGCCTTTTGAGGTATACCTATGTCTTTAATCTCTATCTCTCCTGAATTTTTACCTGTCATCCCCTCCTTGACATCATGAAATGTTACTGTTATCTGAGGTTTCACTTTTATATCCGCCCCAAGTCCGCTTGGTACATCTACCGAGATCACGGGATTTTCTAGGTCGTTTATCTTCTCTATCACTGATCTATAAGGTTCTCTGATTTTACCTTTCACTCCTGTTCCGAGCATCGCATCTACGATTATCGTTTTCTTATCGATACTAGGCCAGTCTAGATCTGCAATGATTTGTCCCTGGAACTTTTTAAAATTCTCCGCAGCGATATCGCTCCTGATCTCTTCTCTATTTTTTACCAGATGCACCATGATATCTGCCTGTTTCCATGTTTTTCTAAGACGCCGTGCAGCGACATAGGCGTCTCCTCCGTTATTTCCAGTACCACATATGAAAAGGACTGATCTTTCGGAAAATTCATCCAAGATCACTTGGGCTAGTTTTCTACCGGCATTTTCCATCAGCTCTTTAGCAGGGACTCCCCTAAACTCAGCGTTCTTATCTATAACGGGCACTTCTTTGAAGGCTAACATAGTTACTCACCTAAGGGAAGTTAAAACATAAAAAATTTCGGAGTTCATACCCTCGGACCTATCATAGACCACATCAAAAGGAATAGAACCAAGAGAGCCAGTGCGTAGGTCATCCCCGAGGATAGTTTCTCTCCAGTTTTTTCGTTCAGACCAAGTCTTTCAGATAGAGCCTCAACTGCATCTTTGAATAGATGGCCTCCATCTAGAGGTATTGCGGGCAAGGCATTGAACAAACCTAGGAGAATGTTCAACCAGAAAATCCAGTAAATAGAGTTGGCCAAGATCCAGAAAGCATTCGTAGGTAATACTGACAGTGGCCCGGTAATTTCATAAAGACCAGCGATCTCTTCAGGTACAGGAGATAACCCGAGTAAGGGAAAGGAAATATATGTAGCGGCATTCTGGAAATAAAATCTCATAGGCTGTAGGCCTGATCTTCCCGCCGATAGAGGTCTAGAAAGTAAGTTAGGGAACCAATCAGCATCTGCGTATGCGATGCCGAAATATCCCATGTTTACACCCAAAAATCCCTCATCTAGCGTCAAATTGATATGGTCTTTTTCGTATTCAGAATCGACTTTCTGCCAGTACGTCAAGTTTATCCTTTCAGAGCCGTGCTCGCTTAAGGTATCTCTAAGCTCCTTTCTATTACGAATCGGCGTTTCGTTGATCTGATGTAATATGATACCGGTATCCAATCCTTCGTAGTGAGCGGGAGAATCCTCCACGATCCCGACAACAACCAATCCTGGGGTCACATTCTTATAAGTTTGATGCTCTTTACCTTTTCTCACCCTTACTTCCACACCTCTCAAAGTCTTTTCATTTTCTTCATCCATCTCTGTAATGTTTATATTTAGTGTTCCCATGTCACTGATACCTTTTATCTCTTCTCCATCGATCTCCACGATCTGCTCGTACGATTTCATATCCGCTTCTGCAGCGGGAGTATCCTCATAAACACCTCTTATCATCACACCATCTTCTTGAGCAGAGAGTGAGCCCATGAACACCATCGAAAATATGAGTACGAGAACTATCGCAAGAACTATGTTGGAGGTCGCACCGGCGGCGAACATCCTGTCTCTTTTGATCCTCTCAGTTTTTTCTAATTCCTCCTCATCGGGTTCAACGAAGGCTCCCAAAGGAACCACTAGAAATATGAGTCCTAAGGACTTTATCTTCACATCCGCGACTCTAGATAATATTCCATGAGAGAATTCATGTACGATTATACCAACTGCCAAGCTCAATATCCCGTATCCAACGGGTATGAAAGGATTCACACCAGGTATTACTAGAATCTCGTCCGCCTGAGGAGCACGTTCAGCAGGTATTTGAGTAGCTACATATGCATTGAAAAATACCATGAGGAAGATTATAACCATGGCGATGGCAACTATCACTAAACCTAAACTACCATAGATCTCCCATAAACGCTTTTTCTGGGCGATCCTATCTATCAGGTCCCTGCCCTTTTTGGTCTTCCACATCAAGAGGGGACCTGCCATCTCCATACCCAAGGGCTCCAACAAATCGAACTTATCTAATATGAACATGATCCCTATAAAACCAGCGATAAGGATCAGTGCGTAAAGAAATCCTGAACTTATCATCCCATAACACTTCCTTGTATCATATTCCTCTCATTTTCCTGTAATTAATTCAAGAGGAGCACCAATATAAATGATGTGGTTCCTAGGACAAGTAGCGGCAGGAAAACATCCCTTGCCAATCTTTTATTGTAGGCTCTAACGATCAATATTTTTGAGATCGATCCTAGCCCGAAGGCAAGCAGCATGGTAGATAATGCTGTCAAGGCTCCTATCTCTCCCGCGACATATAGGGATGAGATAGAAGCTGAAACTGAAGTGGTCGAGATCAAGCCGCCGATGGAGACCATATAAACACCAGGACCTCCAACATGATTCTGTAAAAGATAACTCGAGACCCATATCAGACTGAAAAGTATTGCAAATTTAGTAGCAGGCTTCAAAGCAAATGGGGTTCCCAGGTCGATTTTTAAAGAATTTAGGTCCGCAGTCTTCGCTCCTCTTTTTCTATCGAAAAATAGAAGGGATATTCCAGTCAGTAACAAAAACAAAACCATCGGCAGTATAAATTCTCTAGCTAAAACATATCCTGCTACCGTGAATATGATGACATAATCTTTGATGAACATCGATGTATTAGAAAGGAGGATGCTGATCACAGAACTGTTCAATCCTTCAGTGATCTTTTTAGATTTTTCTGATATCGAGGCTGTAGCAGCGGCAGAGCTCACTAATCCTCCGATAAAGGCAGATATTTGTAATCCCCTTCTAGCGCCGTACAATTTCATCACCACATAGCTCAGGAAAGATATACTAGAAACGAAAAGAACCATCATAAGAGCTTGAAGTGGATCAAATACTCTACCCGGACCGACGAGTCCATGTATCGGGCCTAGAGAATAGGTGATCGGTAATAAGATCATAGCGACTATCAAAAAACGTACGGCACTCCATAGGTCCTTTTTCGATAGGATTTCAGCAAAGCTGTGGAGAATCTTTTTTGAAGAAGTTAAAGCTAATAAAGATAATCCACTGATACTTCCTAAAATAGGACGACCTAGCCCGAATATCATTCCACTCAAGAAAATCAATATGAGTGCGCTCGAAGTTGTTAATCCTGGCGAAGTTATAGGTCTGTGTACAATCGGAAGAAAGATGAAAAAAAGAGAAAATATAAGAACACTGATCATCAACAATTCTACCTCATCCTTAAAAAAATAAGTCAGTAAGAAACCCACAACAGAGACCAAAGCAAAAGTCCGCAGACCGGCTCCTTTTATCTCATCATCTCTGATAGATCTGGTAGTTCTCTCGAAACCGACTAAAAGACCGATCAAAATGGCCAATAGGAAAGAGATCGTATCGATCAAGGGTGTTGAGATAGCCATACATGAAGATAATAAATCGATAAGAGTATAGTTTTTTTGATTGTAATCGTATCTGATAACTATGTCAAAAGGTTTAAATAGACCTAAAACATATCTTTACAACAGGAATATAACAACATAAGATTGTATAGTTTATTGGTGAAAAATATGAAAGGCAACGAAAAAGTGTTAAAAGTAGCAGAAGCCCAGTCGACCGATGTCGGTAGAGGACTAGCTAGGATGGATCCAGAAGTTAAAGAAAAATTGAGTCTTAAAAGTGGTGACATAATTCTTATCCATGGAGATAACATGACCGCCGCAAAAGTTTGGGCGGGAGATGAAAGCGATAGGAATACAGGGGTTATAAGGATAGATGGTCCTACGAGAAGGAATGCTGGTGTTAAAATCGATGAAAAGGTTGGCGTAGAGAAAGTAGAAACAGTGCCGGCAAAAAAGGTCACTTTTGCCCCTACACAACCTGTAAGGCTTATGGGGGGAGAAGAATATTTGAGAAAACAGGCTTTGAGAGACAGACCGATCACTAAAGGAGATACTATAACTCTCAATATAATGGGTAATAAGATCGAATTGGTCGTAAAATCCTTTAGTCCTTCAAAGAAAGCTGTCATAATAAAACCAGAAACGACAGAGGTGACGATCTCCGATAAGCCTATCAGTAAGGAAGAGATAGCAAAAGCCCCGAGAGTTTCATATGAAGATATAGGTGGGCTTGAACAAGAGGTAGAAAAAGTAAGGGAGATGGTCGAGCTTCCTCTTAGACATCCAGAATTGTTTGACAAAGTGGGTGTTGAGGCACCAAAAGGTGTACTACTTCAAGGGCCTCCTGGAACAGGTAAAACTTTGATGGCTAAGGCGGTGGCGAGTGAAACCGATGCCAATTTCTACACTATCAGCGGTCCTGAGATAATGTCTAAATATTATGGAGAAAGTGAAGGTCGGCTAAGAGAGATCTTTGAAGAAGCTGAGAATAATCAGCCCTCTATAATCTTCATTGATGAGTTGGACTCTATAGCACCTAAAAGAGATGAAGTCTCAGGTGAAACAGAAAGAAGAGTGGTTGCGCAGCTTTTATCACTCATGGATGGACTCAAGACTAGAGGTAAAGTTATCGTGATAGGAGCGACTAACAGAGCCCATGCTTTAGATCCCGCTTTGAGAAGGCCAGGTAGATTTGATAGAGAGATGGAGATAGGTATGCCCGATAGGGAAGGCCGGAAAGAGATCCTTGAGATACACACAAGAGGTATGCCGCTTTCCGACGACGTTGATCTAGAAGACCTGTCTTCCCATACCCATGGTTTTGTGGGTGCCGATATTGAAGCACTTGCAAAAGAATCAGCTATGAACGCTCTAAGAGATGTATTGCCCGATATAGACCTAGAGGCGGAGCAGATCCCTTCTGAGGTCCTCGAAGATCTAGAAGTCAAAAATAAGCATATAAACCAAGCTCTCAGAGAGATGGAACCCTCTGCGATGAGAGAGGTCGTGATAGAGACTCCAGATGTTACCTGGGAGGATGTCGGTGGATTAGAAGAGGCGAAGCAAGAACTGAGAGAGGCTATCGAGTGGCCTTTACAGTATGAGGATCTTTTCGGTCATATGGAAGCTGAAGTCCCGAAGGGTATCCTATTGAGTGGTCCCCCGGGAACTGGGAAGACACTGATCGCAAAGGCAGTCGCCAATGAGAGTGAAGCCAACTTTATATCCGTTAAAGGCCCTGAATTTTTCTCTAAATGGGTAGGCGAAAGTGAAAAAGCCGTGAGAGAAACTTTCAGGAAGGCTAGACAGGCAGCTCCTACCATAGTCTTTTTCGACGAGATCGATGCATTGGCCCCAGAAAGAGGAGCTAGCTCTGATTCAAACGTTTCAGAGAGGGTCATATCTCAACTGTTGACTGAATTGGACGGCCTCGAGGCCCTGCATGACGTTGTAGTGATCGGAGCAACGAATAGACCGGAATTGATCGACCCAGCACTTTTGAGACCCGGCAGATTTGACAGGAATATCAAAGTCGACCTGCCCGATCTAGAGACAAGAAAGGAGATATTTAAGATACATACGAGAGATAGACCTATAGATAACGAGATAGATTTCGATAGTTTAGCGCAAAAGACTAAAGATATGAGTGGAGCGGACATAGCTTCTATCTGTAACGAAGCTGTCATGCTGTCGATACGAGAAGTTGTCCAAAACGGAGATGCTGAGAGTGAAGAAGAGATCAAAAAGAGTACGATAAAGAAGAGACATTTCGACGAAGCTTTCAAAAAGATAAAGAAAAAGATAGAAGAAAGCGAAGAGACTAGTGATCTAGGCGAGAGACCGAGAGCTTATCACTGAGAAAAACACATCTTTCTCTTCTTTTGAACGTTAATTTTATTAGAACTACTCTCAATACTATTCCGTGACCTCCATGGGTGTATCTTATCCTGAAAAGGACAGCGAGATTCAACTCGGTTCGAACGAGAACTTATTACTTCCTTACCAGTATTATAAAAACATCAAAGATGATCTTGATTTTGATCTTAGAAAATATCCTTCCCCAACTTCTAAGGAATTGAAGATGAGACTCGCTAGTTTTCATGAACTCAATCCAGAACAGGTAGTAGTTGACAACGGTTCTGATGCCGTACTGGATACGATCTGTAAGACTTTTGTTTCCAAAGATGGTAGTTTGGGGTATTTTCATCCTTCTTATGAGATGTACCCTTTTTTCGTCTCTAGAAATGATAGAAAGGCCGTAGAGATCCCATTAAATCCAGACTTCACCATTCCAACAAATATCGATTTTTTGAAAGAAGTCGAGGCTATCTTTATATGTTCTCCTAACAACCCTTCCGGCTTATCCGTAGGTCGTGAGAAGATCATATCTATCCTTGAAGAAGCTGAACTCGTGGTGATCGATGAGGCATATTCAGAGTATTCGGGAGAGGATAACATCTCCCTACTAGAAGAATATGATAATTTGATGATAGTTAGAACTTTTTCCAAGGCTTGGGGTCTAGCCGGCATAAGAGTAGGTTACGGCTTGATGTCAGCGGAGAAAGGTATAGAATATCTTGAAAATATGCTCCCCTACAATGTCAATAGCATGTCGTCAGCGGTGGCATTATCTGCTTTGGATAAAAAAGCTCAAGTTGAAGAATCGATAAATAAGACCATCGAAGAGAGACAGAGACTTTCTGAAAAGTTAGAAGACTTGGGTTTCAATCCTTTTACTTCTGATACGAACTTTTTATTATGCAAAAAACCTGCCTTCATAGATACCCATAATTTATATGAATATCTGTTAGATCGCGGTATCAGGATAAGAATTTTTGATGAACCGAGGCTAGAAGATCACGTCAGGATAACCGTTGCAGATAGAAAGACTAATGACCATCTTATTGAGGTCCTGGAAGAAATACTTTAAAGTATTTCCAATATCGATAGTATCCTTCTCATCACGATCGCGACGAAGATTACTATACCTACCTGTATGAAAGTATCAAGTCGATCAGCTATCGACGGTCTGATATAGACGCTAGAAAGTTCTCTTGCTATCAGAAGACCGATCAATATCATTATCACGAATAATTCTGTATTTTGCCCACCTATCAATGCCAAGACCAAAACCGTCCAGATAGTTATCGATATAGCCAATTTCTGGGTGATCTCCATCAAATTTCCTCCAATTCGTATTTGATGTGGTTCTTCTCTTTTTCAAAATCCTTTATCTTCAGGGGTGAAGATAAAACCTCGGAGGCACTTGTCAAATATGCACTGCATATGGGACATGCAGTTCTTGTACAGATATTCGAAGAACTTTCTCTCAGATCTTCGCAGTATTCGTCGTACCTATCGAGAGTGATACGTATCCTGATCCTATCATCTTTTTTTCTGAAGCTGAAAGATTTTGCCAGTCCCATCCCTTTACTCAGATGCCCCATACATTCTCTTCCACTTTCGATACCTTTAGCCTCTATACTATATCCTATCCTATCTTTCGCCTCTTCGAGTAACGGTTGACCAGGAGGAGGTATAGCCACACCTGTTCTTCCTCTACCCGATGAAATGACGGTCATCTCATCGTATATATCCGGTATACCTTTCATTTTCCCTGCAGGAATGTAGACTCTCGATTCCGTAAGATTGTCGTTTGGAGGTAGGATGACTCCATTATTTGATAGGTCAAGATCTTCAAGGAGATTGTGATATGAGAGTATACCACATTTCAATTCCGCCACCGCAACGTCTTCTTCAACGGTGGGATAATGAACGATCAGCATAGTAAAAATACCTATGAAGATCGCTGCCAAACCAGCGTTGGTATGATCTGTAAATATAAAAAGATAGAGAGATATCAAGATAAAGATTATTCCTATCAATTTGGAGCTATACTCTGGTTTGAGAAGCCTGTGTTTTTCCATGCAATAAAAGTAAAATAACCAGGTATAATAATATTATCGTATGTCCTCGGGTAAGGAAAGATCATAATAAAACAGTGATTACCTCTATCTCACGTTAACCAAAAGGATAAATCCCGCTTTCACTTTCCTCTGTAGATTGCAAACTAGGACCCGGACCCTTTGAAAAGAGGGATATTACAAACAGTACGGTGAATATTATAAGTAAAAAATATCCTACAATGCCTAGTTGGAAAACATTCAGAAGAGAAAAGATCCAGACTAGAGCTATAACGATCCCAGCTACGATGTAGATCTTTGCTATATTAGGATGCAATTTATTACCCTATAATCAAATCTACTTCGAAGGCTATAAAATTTACTCGAATGTGACATCCTCACCCACCAAACCTGATGGTTTCTTAGGAATAAAATTCCTAAGCTTCCTCATTCCCATTGCGGATTGGAAGG